>JAODAQ010000051.1 GCA_025463515.1 Rhodoglobus sp. | reverse complement strand
CGCCGACCCGAGAGTGGTCGCGAGCCTCGCCGCGGAGGCGGAGGAGGCGGGCTGGGACGGCTGCTTCGTCTGGGACCACCTGCGCTGGCGCGCGCCTGTCCGGCAGGCCGCCGACCCCTGGATCACGCTCACGGCGATGGCGGTCGCGACCGAGCGGCTGCGGATCGGCCCGCTCGTCACCCCGCTCGCGCGCCGCCGCCCGGCCAAGGTGGCCCGCGAGACCGCGACGCTCGACGTGCTGAGCGGCGGCCGCCTCGTCCTGGGCGTCGGCCTCGGCAGCGACCGGTTCGGCGAGGAGCTGTCGAAGACCGGCGAGGAGCTCGACGACCGCACACGCGCGCAACTGCTCGACGAGTCGCTCGAGATCCTGGCCGCGGCCTGGTCGGGCGACCCCGTGCAGCACCGTGGCGAGCACTATCTCATCGACGACATCACGTTCTTGCCGCGACCCGTGCAGCGCCCCGGCGTGCCGGTGTGGGCGGCCGGATACCCCGGCAAGACGAGGCCGGTGCAGCGGGCTGCCCGGCTCGACGGGTTCTTTCCGGTCAACCTCGAGCACCCGGATCAGCTCGCCGAGGCTGTAGCGACGATCGCCGAACTGCGGGGCGGCAACCTGGACGGGTACGACGTGGCCGTGGGGCTGGCGCCGAGCGTCGATCCCGCTCCGTACACTGCAGCAGGGGCGACGTGGTGGCTGCCGGAGATCGAGCCGGGGGCGCCGCTCGACACCGTGCGAGGCGTCCTCGAAGACGGGCCGTGGGAGCGCAGCCGCTAGTCGATCTTTGACACGTGGTGGTGGCTGATCAGCCAGGCGCTCAGCCAGGATCCTGGTCAGACCCCACAGCCGGAGTGATGCCGGCGGAGGCCCACGCGGCGAGGGCGAGAGTGGCCCCGGTAGCCACGAGGACGCCGGGCACACCCGCTGCGCCCGCGAGCCCGCCGGCGAGCGACGGTACTGCTGCCTGCCCCACCCGGTTGCCTGCCAGCCTGACTGACATCATCGTCCCCCGCGCGCCCTCCGGGCTCAGCTCGGCGAGCCACGACATGGTGAGCGGCTGGCAGATTCCGATGGCGTATCCGAAGATGCACGCGAGAACCACGACCACGGGGATCGGAAGCGGACAGGCGATCAGGATAAGGACGACCGCCGAGACGACCAGGCTGGAGACCACCAGGGCTCGGCGCCCCACCCAGCGCACCACGAGCCCCAGCCCGGCCCGGGATGCGACGCTGAACAACGACCTCGCCACCAGCATGACCGCGACCACGCTCGCTGGCCACCCGCGCTCGTTGCCGAGCGCCGGCCAATAGAGGAGCGTTACGTCGATCGAGGCGAGAGCGAGACTGCTGGCCCCGAGCGCGCGGAACGTCGCAACAGTGCGCAGCGATCGCAGTGTCGAGATCCAGGACACTGCGGCGCCGGTGCGCGCGGACGGGTACGGCACGAAGAACAGCGACAGGACTGAGAGTGCGACACCCACGCAGATTCCCACCGTGAGGATCAGCTCTACGTTGAGGGATCCGGGTAGCACACCCGGCACGAGGAGCAGGAGTGGGCCGAGCGACTGCCCCACGGAGGCGCCGAGTGCGTAGTAGCCGAAGGTGCCATCCCGACGACTTGGGCGAGCCCGGTTCGCCACGACGGTCTGCTCGCTGACCATCGAGAAGAGGTGGCCGCACCCCAGGGCGAACGTTGAAGCAAAGATCGCGACGAGCGAGCCGGGGCTGAGGAGGGCGATCAGCGCCGCCGCCACGAAGAGCGCCCCGCCCGCGCAGGCGACTACTCTCTCGCCCAGCCTGTCGACGAGGCGCCCCGCCGGGAGGGAGAGCACCAGCGCCGGCACCGCGAAGGCGAGGGCGAGGAGTCCGACCGACGTGGTCAGGCCCTGGTCGAGCAGGGAGTACGCGAGGAGGGGACGCAGCGAGAATGTCGCGATCTGCACGAGGATGCTATGGGCGACGACGACATACAGCCACGACTCCTGAGGGCGGCGGATCACGAACCGGCGGCGGCCCGCTCGCCCCAGTGAGCCGACTCCCCTGCACGGGAGCGAGCCTGTGGCACGCCCCACGGGTTGTCATCCCGCAACGGCGCGGGAAGGAACTCCTCCGGTGCATCTTGATAGGCCACCGCCCGCAGGAAGCGCTCGATGGATGCGGTTCCGACCGAAGTGGTGCCGGTCGTGGTCGCCGGCCAGGGGCCCCCGTGCTGCTGTGCGTGCGTCACCGCAACACCGGTGGGCCACCCGTTGAAGAGCACCCGCCCGGCGTGATGGGACATCACGGACACCAGCCGCTCGATCCAGCCTGCCGACTCGCCTGCGGCAAGGTGCAGGCCCGCAGTCAGGTTCCCCTCGAACAGCCCGACGAAATCCTCTGCGAGCACATCTGCGTCGTCATACGGCACGATGATCGCCAACGGCCCGAAGCACTCGTCCATCAGCACACTCCCAGCCGCCCGCAGCTCTTCGAGAGTGGCCACCGCCAGCGCAGGGCGCGCCCAGCCGTTGCCATCCTCGTCAAATCGGATCGAACCGGAGGCAGCGACCTCGAGATCCGGAACGTCGAGGATCTCCTGGCGCCGCGCCGCGAATCCCTCGGCAAGTCGGGGGAAGAGCAGCCGGTGCTCGGGCAGGGCGGCGAATGCTGCCGCGACGTCGGCGGCGATGTCGGAACCGGCAGGGACGAAGAGGAAGCCGGGCTTGGTGCACAGCTGCCCCGCTGATCCGGAGATGCTCGCCACGAATCCATCGACCACCTGGCCGCGCCGCTCGGCGATTGCCGCCTGCGTGACGACAACGGGATTGACGCTGCCGAGCTCGCCGTAGAACGGGATCGGGTCGGGCCGTGCGGCGGCGATGTCGGCGAGAACCCGCCCTCCGCCGAGCGAGCCCGTGAACGATGCGGCGGCGATGCGCGGGTGCCGCAGCAGCTCCACAGACATCTCCCGGCCCTCGGCGAGCTGCAGCAGGTCCCTCGGAGCACCGCTCCTGGCAATAGCGTCGATGGCTATCTGCGCGGTGAGGCGCGAGAGCTCCGGATGCCCGGGGTGCGCTTTGACTATCACACTGCACCCGGCGGCGAGCGCAGCAGCCGTGTCGCCCCCCACTACCGAGAACGCGAACGGGAAGTTGCTCGCCGCGAAGTTGAGCACCGGCCCGATCGGGGTGCGCATGCGCCGCAGGTCCGGTCGGACCCCGAGGACGAATGCCTCGTCGCGCTCATCGATCCGTACATCCAGGAACCCGCCCTCGGCGACCACATCGGCAAAGAGCCGCAGTTGCACGGTCGTACGACGGACCTCGCCGCGCAGCCGCGCATCCTCGAGGCCGGTCTCGGTCATGGCGCAGGCGACCAGTTCGTCAACCCGCGCATCGACCGCGTCGGCAATGGCAAGCAGGACAGCCGCTCTGCGCACGAGGGGCTCTGTGGCGAAGGAACCCGCGAGGAATGCGGCCTCCGCCATCTCATTGGAGGTTCTCATCGCGTGCCGACCTGCTCCAGAAGGCGGCGATCGGGCGACAACTGCAGCGGGTCGGTACGCACTTCGATGAGGGTCGGGCCCTCGTGCTCGAGGGCGGTCGCGAATGCGGGCCCGAACTCCTCGGTCGATGTCACAAGGTGCGCCTCGGCGCCGAATGATCGGCCGTACGCGACGAAGTCGGGGTTCTCGAGGTCGGTGGCGATCACATGACCGGGGTAGGCGTTCTCCTGGTGCATCCGGATCGTCGCGAACATCGAATTGTTGACGACGACGAGGATGATGCTCAGGCGCTCGCGCACTGCCGTGGCAAGCTCGCTCCCACTCATCAGGATGCACCCGTCGCCCGCGAACGCGACAACCGGTGTGCCCGGGCGGGCCACAGCAGCCCCGAGCGCTGCGGGAAGCCCGTACCCCATCGCCCCGTTTCGAGGTGCGAGCTGGGTTCCCGCGCGCCGGAACTCGAAGAAGCGCTGGATCCAGACCGTGTAGTTGCCCGCACCGTTGGTGATGATCGCCTCATCCGGCAGTGCTTCACGGACCTGCTGCATGATCCGTGCAAGATCGACGGGGCCCTGGACTACCGGCGGAGTGCGGTACGCCTCGTAGCGGGCGCGCAGCGCGCGAACCCGCTCCGAGCGCTCGGCCGATTCGGGGAGCACGGCGACCGCGAGCCGGGCGGCCGCGGCCTGCACGGAGCTGATCTGCACGAGATCCGGGATGAACGTGCGCACCGCCTCCGCCTCGTCCTCGACGATAACCGCGATGATCCGGTCTGGTGCCCCCTCGTCGAGGAGTCGGAATCCGTCAGTCGTGGGGTCGTCGAGCCTCGCGCCGAGCGCGACGACGACATCCGCCTCCTGCATAGCTGTGCGCAGCGCCGGGTCTGCTCCGAGCCCCAGGTACCCGACATAGTGCGAGTTCCGGTTGTCTACTGCATCCTGCCAGCGGAAGGCGGCGGCGACCGGGATGGCGTTCCTCTCGGCGAAAGCCATGACATCGTCTCCGACTGCGGTCGACCACTTCGGGCCCCCCACGATCAGAAGCGGCCTGTGGGCGCGGGAGAGCAGATCGATGACTGAGGCGAGCTCGTCCCCCGGTGCCGACGCCGTCACCGGTGGCACGACTATCGGGTGCGACTCGGTCAGGGCGGCAAGCATGTCCTCCGGGACCACGATCACCACGGGCCCAGGGCGGCCCGAAACAGAGATGTGCACTGCACGCGCCACGTGCTCGCCAACACGGTCGGCATCGGTGATCTCGATGACGTGCTTCGCGGTTGTTCCGAAGATCGCTGCGTAGTCGAGCTCTTGGAAGGCCTCGCGCCCTCTGACACCGGTCGCCACCTGGCCGACTACCAGGATCAGCGGCGTGCCGTCCTGGTACGCGGTGTGCACGGCGATCGCCGCGTGCAGCGCCCCCGGCCCGCGCGTGACGAAGCACACCGACGGCCTTCCCTCGAGTTTGCCGATGGCCTCGGCCATGTTCGCGGCCGCAGCCTCGTGCCGAGTGGTGACGAGCCGGAAGTCCGGCTCCCCCTCGGTGCCGTTCACCTCGTAGATCGCATCAAGGATCGCGAGGAAGCTCTCCCCCGGCACGCAGGTGCCCGAGGTGATGCCGTTTGCCAGGAGCGAATCGATCAGCAGGCGTCCGCCCGTCCTGGTCATGAGCCGCTTCCCGGCTGAGTGTCGAGCTGGCCGATCACCGCGTCGGTGAAGACGGTTGTCGATGCCGACCCGCCCAGGTCGCCGGTGTGAACACCACTGGCGAGCACAGCGTCGACCGCATCCTCGATGGCCTTGGCCGCAGCGACGAGCCCCGCGTCGGAGTGGCGCTCTCCGAGCCAGTCGAGCAGCATTGCCGCAGAGACGATCATCCCGACCGGGTTGGCAATGTTGCGGCCCGCGATGTCCGGGGCAGACCCGTGGGCGGCCTGCGCCATGGCGTGGGTCTCCCCCGCGTTCAGTGCGCCGGCGAGGCCGAGTGCGCCGACCAACTCGCCGGCGAGGTCGGACAGAGTGTCGCCGAACAGGTTCTCCGTCACGAGCACGTCGAAGCGAGCAGGGTCGCGCACGAGGTAGGCCGCCGCGGAGTCGAAGAGCACATCGTCGAAGAGCACATCCGGGAAGTCGGCGGCAACCTTCCGGCACTCCTCCAGGAACAGGCCGAACACTGTCGGCATCACGTTCGACTTGTGCACTGCCGTGACGTGCTTGCGGCGCTGGCTCGCGATCTGGAAAGCGCGGAGGGCAATGCGGTGGCACGCGGCGCGGGTGAATACCCCGACGAGCAGCGCGACATCGTCGGTCGGCTTGAACTCGCCATTGCCCGACTTCATGTTCCGATCGGGGTAGAACCCCTCGGTGTTCTCGCGGACGATCACCAGGTCGACGTTGGGCCGCAGGCTCGGCACGCCCTCGCGGGTGCGGCTCGGGCGCAGGTTGGCGTAGAGGTCGAACCCGATGCGCAGAGAGGCCCCGGGCACGCGCTCCCCGCTCTCCCGCCACGAGGCCGGGTACGAGCCGTTGTCGAACGGACCGAGGATCCAGCCGTCGGTGTCGCGCAGTGCTTCGATGGTGCTCGGCGGCATTGCGAATCCGGTGGACTGGATCGCGGTGAGGCCCATCGGGAGCTCGACCCAGTTGATCTCCGGCAGGCGGCCCGCGGAGAGGGCCGCGTCGACAACGCGGCGTGCGGCAGGCACGATCTCCGGGCCGATACCGTCACCGAGCATGTAGCCGAGATTGAGGGTGCGGGTCATGAGGAGCTCCTGTTGTTCGATGACGAGTTCGACGACGCGGTCGAGATGACCGAGTCGAGCACTCGCGGGCGGCGACGGCGCACTTTGAGGAGCACGATCGAGGCTACGGCGATCGCGAGAATCGTCGCGGCGATGGGGTGGGTGAGGAAGGTCATCGGGTTGCCCTGGGAGAAGACCAGGGTCTGGCGGAACGAGGACTCGATGCGCTCGCCGAGCACGAATGCGAGCACCAGGGGCGGTAGCGGGAACTGCAAGAGCTTCAGCAAGCACCCGATCAGCGAGAACAGTGCGAGCAGCGCGACATCGATCAGGCTGTTGTTGACGCTGAAGATACCCACCACGCTCACCGCGATGACGATCATCCCGAGCAGGTCGGCCGGGACCTTCAAGATCTGCACCCAGATGCGCACCAGGGGGAAGTTCAGAATCAGCAGGATCACATTGCCGACGATCATGCTGGCGATGACGCCCCACACGAGGTCCGGATGCTGCGTGAACATGTCGGGGCCGGGCGTGACGCCTTGGATGAGGAAGGCGCTCATCAGGATCGCGAGGGCCGCGGACCCGGGGATCCCGAGGGTGAACAGCGGGATGAAGCTCGCGATCTCGAATGACTTGTTCGCCGCCTCGGGGCCCGTGATGCCCTGGATGACCCCGGTGCCGAACTTCTCCGGGTGCTTCGACACGCGCTTCTCGGTGACATAGGAGGCGAATGTCGAGACCGCGGCGACCATTCCCGGGATGAGCCCGAAGAGGAACCCGATCGCGCTACCGCGAAGGGTCGACCCGATCGAGTCGGTGAGGTCCTTCCGCTCGGGCAGCAGCCGCTCGATCTTGGCCATCGTGCCGGGCATGTGCCGCTTGCCGGCGGTGAGCAGCACATCGCTCACGCCGAAGAAGCCCATGATCACCGCGAGCAGCGGGATGCCGCTGAGCAGGTCGGGCATACCGAAGGTGAATCGCGCAGAGCCCTGCACGGGATCCGCGCCGACCTGGGACAGGAGCAGGCCGAAGCCGAGCATGAGGACGCCCTTGACGAGGGACTTGTCGATCAGGGCGACGACCAGGCACAGCCCGAGCACCATGAGCGCGAAGTATTCGGGCGGCCCGAGGAACTTGGCGAGCTGGCTCAGTGGAAGCGCGGCCACAGTGACGACGAGCACCGACAGCACGGCGCCGACGAACGAGGTGATCGCCGTAACACTCAGGGCGATTCCCGCGCGCCCCTTGCGGGCCATCGGGTAACCGTCGAACGTGGTTACCACGGATTCCGACTCGCCGGGGATGTTCATCAGGATGCTCGTGATGCGCCCGCCGTAGGCGGCTCCGTAGAAGATGCTCGCCAGCATGATGATGGCGCCCGCTGGCGGAAGCACATAGGTCAGGGGGATGAGCAGCGCCATGCCGGCGCTCTGGCCGATGCCGGGCAGAACACCCACGAGCATGCCGACCAGGCAGCCGATGAGCGCGAAGAGCAGGTTCTCGGGCGTGAGCGCGACGAGGAAGCCCTGGAGCAGGCCTTCGAATGAGTTCATGTGTCGAGCCAGGTGAGGAAGACGAGTGACGAGCCCGTGAGATGGATGTTCAGGAAGATGCCGAAGCCGTAGTAGGCAAGTGCACCGGTGCCGATTCCCACGAGCACCGACGTGAGCCAGCCGCGGCGGGCCACCAGGATGGTGAGCCCGAACGCAAGGAGGGCGAGGGCCGGGACGAATCCGAGTATCGGGGTGACCACCACGAAGACGACGATCAGGGCGAGCGCGAGGCCGAGGCGCAGCCAATTGACGCTGATGAACGTCTCGTCCTCCCCCGGCGTCTCCGACTCGTCGACCGGCGAGTGCAGGTGACCGCCGTCGACGGGCTCGATGCGCCCCGCGCGGCGGATGCGCGCTAGGCGCGTGACAGTGCCGACCAGGCCGAGCCCGCCGATCAGCACGCCGGAGACCAGCGGGAACATGCCCGGTCCGATCCCCAGCGCGTTGGTCGGGCGCAGCACCACTGCGGCGATGATGACGACGACGCCCAGCACCAGGAAGAAGAGCATCCCCACCAGGTCGGCTATCGCGTAGATGCGCGCGCCATCAGGAAGGTCAGTTGCCTCTACTGGCGCTGGGCGTCGGTCGGTCATTTCTCGGAAGCCCGGTACTCGACGGCGATGGGACCGAAGGTGTCGTCGAACTGCTTCCACAGGGCTGTCGCCGCGTCCGCGTCCTGGAAGTTCAGGTTCAGCGACCTCGAGGCGGCCTGCGACTTGTAGTCGTCGCCCTGCTGCGCCTGCTTGATCGCGTCGGCGAGCTTCTGGATGATCGCATCCGGGGTTCCCACGGGAGCCACCAGGACGCGGTTCGCCGATACCTCGACACCGTCATAGCCGAGCTCCTCGGCAGTGGGCACATCGGCGAGGTCGCCGCCCATCCGCTCAGAGCCGAGCAGGGCGAGTATGGTCAGGTCGCCGCTGGCCGCTGCAGGTGCCAGCTCGGAGACCGGGCCGATCTCAACGGTGACGCTGCCACCGAGCACGCTCGTGCGGAGCTGGCCGGAGTCGTCGAACGTCGACCAGGTGATGTCGATGTCAGCGGACTTCTCAAGAGCAAGAATGCCCAGATGGCCGACGGCAAGAACACCGCTCGACCCCGCAGTGATGGAGCCGGGGTTCGCCTTCGCGGCCTTCACCAAAGCGTCGAGCGTCTGGTACGGGCTGTCGGAGGAAACGGCGATGGCCACCGTGTCGGTGTCGTGGATGGCGATCGGCGCGAAGCTGTCCCGCGTGAATGTCGCGCCGCGCTCAGTGTCGAGGTACATCATGTTCGTCGCGGGCAGGGAGACGAAACCGAGCGTGTAGCCATCGGGCTCGGCGTTCGCGACTGCCTGTACGGCATTCTGGCCGCTCGCGGACGGGTCGTTCTGGACAACTACCTTCGCGCCGAGGACGTCCTCGAGGCCGGAGGCCATGAGTCGCCCCGAGAGATCGGTGCCGCCTCCGGCACCGTAGGGGATCATCACGGTGATGCTCTCGTCGGGATAGTCGGAGCCCGCTACGGCGTCCGTCTTGGGTGTTGCGCACCCGGCAAGGAGGAGGATGGCCACTCCGGCGATACCGGCGGCCGCTGTGAGACTACGAGTCATCGTTGACCCTTTCGTTTTGGATACAAGTTAGTATCCAAGAATTGGCCGCCGTTCACAAATCGAGCTTCAGCGGGTCAGAAGGTCGCCTCCATGCGGCGCTGCGCGAATCGGAGCGAAGTCATGACATGTTCGCGCGCGAGCCTCTCGGCCTCGTCGCCGTTGCCGCTCGCGACCGCGGCGAGGATCGCTTGGTGCATGGTCAACGAGCCCATCATCTCCTCGTCGGAGTAGGTGGCTGCTAACTGGTAGTTGAAGGCGAACGAGCCGTTCATCTCGCAGAGATCGGCGAGCCGCTCGTTGTGGGCGAGCTTCGTGATCGTACGGTGGAACTCGCCGTTCAGTTCGACGAGCCGGCCTCTCGGGCCGGCGACGAGGCTGCCGAGGTCTTCCGAGTAGATGGCGGCCAGATCGCCGATCTCCGACTCCGTCGCAGACTCGGTGGCCAGCCGGGCAGCGTATCCCTCCAGGGCTGCGCGCACTTCGTAGATCTCCTTGACTTCGCCCTCCGTGTGCTCGTGCACCCGCCAGCCGCGCCGGTGCGACTCCACAAGCCCCTCGACTTCGAGGCGGGAGAGCGCCTGGCGAATGGGGGTGCGGCTGAGCCCGAGCTCCTCGCAGAGCTCCTCCTCGATCAGGCGCTGGTTGGGCCGATGGCGGCCCAGGATGATGTCTCGACGAAGCGAACGATATGCCTGTTCGCCCGAACTCACGTTGTCCACTGTGTGCACGACCTCCACCTTCACTGCGTAACGCTCATAGCCTCGCATGGGAGACACGGGGATGCGGTCGCCCACTCCCTGCCGCTACAGCAGTCGCGCCAGGTTTCCGCCGAGCACCCCGTTCAGCTGCGCCTCGTCAAGCCCGAGGTCGGCTTCGTCACATCGTCGCGCACGTACGGCCAGTCCGACATCCGGGGAAGGCGCGAGCTCTCGAGAGATCGGGCACGTCGGCGTTCGCCGTGACGAGCGACAGGACGGTGTCGAACGAGCCGCTAGGGCTGTGTGGCGGCACCAAGACCGGGAGCGGAGACGGAGGGATTTGAACCCTCGGTACCCGTTAGGGTACTCCACCTTAGCAGGGTGGTGCACTAGGCCGGACTATGCGACGTCTCCAGTGTTCGACAACCATCATGCCACACGGCGGGGACGGGACTAGACGGCCTGCTCTCGCCGGACTTCCTGCAGAACCCAGCCGTTTCCGTCCGGGTCGCTGAAGGAGGCGAAGGTCGCGTACTCCTCCCGCTCCGGGTGCGGCCCGACGATGCGGCCCTCCGCGCCCGCGTGGTGGAACACAGCGCCGGCGTCGTGGAAGAGCTCGCTCACGTCGACGCCCCTCGCCACGAGGTCGGCCCTAGCCTCCGCAATGTCGGAGACCACGAGGTGCAGCCCCTGCGTCGATCCGGCCGGGGCCGTGGTGATGCGGTCGCCGATGATGATCGAGGTCTGCGAGCCGGGCGGGGTGAAGTGCACCACGCGGAGGCCGTCAGCCGCCGTGAGGTCGAGGTCCACGTGGAATCCCAGGCCCTCGTAGAAGGCCTTGGCGCGGTCGACGTCCGACACCGGGAGCACGAGCACCTCGAGCTTGAGGTCCACCGGTCTAGTAGTCGTTGGCGATCGAGCAGGTCTGGTCGGCCGCCGTCTGGCCGCGCACGCCCGACAGCACGGGCAGCGACGAGTTGTCGACGGGAGGCGCGCTCGGGTCGGTCGGCAGCGCAGTAGCGTTCGGGTTCAACTCGGAGCCCTCGCCGTCACCCGCCGAGTCGAGCGAGAACGGCTGGTCGGCCGCGACGTACGCCATGAGCTGGTCGCCGAGCTCCTGGTTCGGCTTGACCTTGCCCGCGTAGACGCCCTCGGTGTTGCCGGTGGTGCCCGGGTACTGCACGAAGGTCACGCGCTCGATCGGGATGTCCTTGAGGGCGAGCGCGATCGACACCATGGTCGGCACGTTGCCGAGGCTCGAGGAGAGCGTCATGTGGCTGAGGGCCGCGTTCGCGAGGTTGTAGACCTTCTTGAAGTCGCCCAGCGTGTTCGAGCTCTGCAGTGTGCGCACGAGCGACGAGAGGTAGACCTGCTGCGAGCTGATGCGGGTCAGGTCGCTGCCGTCGCCGACCTGCGAGCGGGTGCGCAGGAAGCCGAGGGCCTGCTGCCCGCTGAGCGTGTAGGTGCCGGCCTCGGGGAGGATGATGCCGTCGTCGTAGATCGGGCCGGTGACGCACACCGGCACGCCGCCGATCGCGTCGGCCATGCTGATGACGCCCTCGAAGGTGATGAGCCCGGCGAACTGGATGTCGAGCCCGGTGAGCTCCTCGACGGTGAGCACGACGCACGGGAGGCCGCCGTAGTACAGGGCCGTGTTGATCGCCTCGGTCGAGTAGGCCTTGGTATCGCCGGATCCGTCATCCCACGGGCACTCGGGGATGCCGACGACCATGTCGCGGGGGATGCTGATCGCGACCGCGTTGGTCTGATCCTGTGACACGTGCAGGAGGATGTTGACGTCGTTGAGGGCCGAGGAGGTCTCCTCGTCGTCGCCGCCGATGCCGTTCTGGTCGGTGCGCGTATCGCTACCGACGATGAGGATGTTGAAGCCGCCGTCGATCTTGCCGATCTCCGGGGGCGGGCCCTCGGTCTCGCCGATCAGCTCGACGGTGTCGGCCTTCTGGTACAGGCCGTTGAAGGCGATCGCACCGACTGAGGCGCCGCTGACCAGCAGCACTGCCACTGCGGCGGCGAAGAACTTGAGGATGGTCGGCCAGGGGTTCGCCCGGCGCAGGCGGCCGTGGCGCGCGATACCGGCCATCTTGGGCACGCCAGTGCGTGACCGCAGCTCGGAGCGCGGTCGCAGCTCCGAACGGGGAGTCAGGTCGCTCATGACAGTCCTTTTCGTTAATCGGAACCGTGTGGCCCGGCAAAAGTGTGGTCAGACTGAGCGGAGGGCGTGGGATTCGAACCCACGAGACATTTCTGCCCACCAGTTTTCAAGACTGGCTCCATCGGCCGCTCGGACAGCCCTCCCGGCGTGACCAAGCTCCGAGTGTAACCGATGGGCTCTTTGGAACCCTGAAGATCCGGCTAGAAAGCCTCAAGTACGGTGGCGACGCCGTCATTGAGGTCTGTGCCGGTGGTCTCGTTCGCGGCCTCGCGCACTTCGTCCGGCGCCTGGCCCATGGCTACCCCGCGGCCCTCCACGGAGGCCCACTCCAGCATGTCGATGTCGTTGCGGCCGTCGCCGATCGCCAGGATGCGGTTGCGGGGGATGCCCAGCAGGCCCCGCACGCGCTCGAGCGCCGTCGACTTGTTCACGCCGTCGGGCGCGATGTCGAGCCAGGCGGTCCAGCCGACGTTGTAGCTCACCTTGTGGAGGCCCATGCGCTCGACGACGGAGAGGAAGTCCTCGATCTTGTGCCCGGGCGAGATCACGACCACCCGGGTCGCGTGCTGCTCGAGGAGCTCCTCGAACGGCACCTTCTCGCTCACCGCTCCGAGCGTGCCATCCGGGAACGAGCCGGTGAACTTGTACAGCCCGGCTTCGTCCTCGACGGCGTAGTTCGCGCCCTCGAGGTTGTCGCGGATGGTGCCGAGCACCTCGCTGGGGTCGAAGGTCTCCACGTGCTCGCGGCGGTAGCCCGTGGGGGCGTCCGCGTCCCGCCGGAGGGTGATCGCGCCGTTCGAGCACACCACGTACTCCGGCGTGAGCGCCAGGCGGTCGAGGATCGGCAGCGTCATCGCCACGGACCGGCCCGTCGCGAGCATGACCTCGTGCCCGGCATCCCGCACCTTGCCGACCGCCGCGATGACGGCGTCGTTCATGACGCCGTCCTCCCGGAGGATCGTTCCATCGATGTCGAGCGCGATGAGCCAGCGCGCCGGGTTGGTCGAACTGCTCATGCGACGGGCTCGAAGACCTCGAGGCCTCCGAGGTACGGGCGCAGCGCCGCGGGCACGACGACCGAGCCGTCGGCCTGCTGGTGCGTCTCGAGGATGGCGACGAGCCAGCGCGTGGTCGCGAGCGTGCCGTTGAGGGTCGCGACGGGCGAGGTCTTGCCCGACTCGGTGCGGTACCGGATGTCGAGGCGGCGGGCCTGGTACGTCGTGCAGTTGCTCGTGCTCGTGAGCTCCCGGTAGGTGCCCTGGGTCGGCACCCAGGCCTCGATGTCGAACTTGCGGGCGGCGGACGAGCCGAGGTCGCCGGCGGCCACGTCGATGACGCGGTAGCTCAGCTCGCAGGCCGCGAGCATCGACTCCTGGTAGGAGACGAGTCGCTCGTGCTCGGCCTCCGCCTCCTCCGGGAGCACGTAGGTGAACATCTCGAGCTTGTTGAACTGGTGCACGCGCAGGATGCCCCGGTTGTCCTTGCCCGCCGAGCCCGCCTCGCGGCGGTAGCAGGTCGACCAGCCCGCATAGCGCAGGGGGCCGTTCGACAGGTCGAGGATCTCGTCGGAGTGGTACCCGGCGAGCGCCACCTCGCTCGTGCCTGTGAGGTAGAGGTCGTCCTCCTTGTCGAGGTGGTAGACCTCGTCGGCGTGCTCGCCGAGGAACCCGGTGCCGGCCATGATCTCTGGCCGCACGAGGGTGGGGGTGATGAGCGGGACGAAGTCCTCTGCGAGCGCCTTGTCGAGCGCCATGTTCATGAGCGCGATCTCGAGCCGGGCGCCGACGCCGCGGAGGAAGTAGAACCGGCTTCCCGAGACCTTCACGCCGCGGGCGATGTCGATCGCACCGAGGAGCTCGCCGAGGTCGGCGTGGTCGCGCGGCTCGAAGTCGAAGGTGCGCGGAGTGCCGACCTCGCGGAGGGTGACGAAGTTCTCCTCGCCGCCAGCGGGCACTCCGTCGATGACGACGTTGCCGAGAGCGCCGACGATGCGGGTGACCTCTGCCTCGGCATCCGTCGCCTTCTGGCCCGCCTCTTTGACCTGGTTGGCGAGCGCCTGGGCCTGCAGGACCAGCGCCTTCTTCTGGTCGTTCGGCGCCGTGGCGACGGTACGGCCGAACGCGTTCTGCTCGGCGCGCAGCTTCTCGAACTGCTGGATGCTGGTGCGCCGCTCGGCATCGGCGGCGATCGCGGCGTCGACGAGCTGCACGGACGCGCCGCGCGATTCCTGCGACCGTCGAATGGTGTCCGGATTGTCGCGCAGGAGCTGGGGATCGATCACCGCTCAAGCCTACCCAGCGCATGGCGTACCGTTGGCAGCGTGGCGACTCCCTCGGTGGACAAGAAGATGAAGGCTGCTGTCGTCTACAACCCGATCAAGGTCGACCTCTCCAAGCTCAAAGACGCGGTGCACGCCGCGACCAAAGCGGCCGGCTGGGCTCCCACTATCTGGTTCGAGACGAGCGAAGAGGATGCCGGACAGGGCGTCACCGCGAGCGCCATCCGCCGTGGCGCCGACGTCGTGATCGCGGCGGGCGGCGACGGCACTGTCCGTGCCGTGGCCGAGGCCCTGCGCGACAGCGGAGTGTCACTCGCCCTCCTGCCCTCCGGCACCGGCAACCTGCTCGCCCGCAACCTCGAGCTGCCGCTCACCAACCTCGAGCAGGCGGTGGAGATCGCCTTCACGGGCGACGACCGCCAGGTCGACCTCGGCATGGTCGAGATCGTGCGCGCCGACGGCGACAGCGAGGAGCACGCGTTCCTCGTGATGGCGGGGCTCGGCCTCGACGCCAAGATGATCAAGAACACGAACACGACCCTCAAGAAGGCGGTCGGCTGGCTCGCCTACATCGACGGGATCACCCGCTCGCTGCCCGAGCTCAAGCCCGTGCGCATCCGGTACCGCCTCAACGGGGCTCCGGAGCGGGCGATGAGCGTGCACACCATCATCGTGGGCAACTGCGGGATGCTCCCGGGCGGGCTGCTGCTCATGCCCGAGGCCAAGCCGGACGACGGCATCCTCGATATCGCGGCCCTGCGCCCGCGCGGCCCGTTCGGCTGGGCCAAGGTGTGGCGCAAGGTCGCGTGGGAGAACGGGGTGCTGCGCAAGTCGGCGCTCGGCCGCAAGATCATCGACCTCTCCGCCGATGTGCGCGACGTGACCTACCTCACCGGAACAGACCTGAAGATGGTGGTCGAGGGCGACCCCGAGGAGTTCCAGCTCGACGGCGACGAGTTCGGCGAGGCACGCTCGGTGCACGCCTGGGTCGACCCGGGGGCGCTCACCGTGAAGGTGCCGGCGGCCGTCTAGCTAGTCGGGCCTCGGGCGCCACAGCAGGGCGTGCACCGCGAGCGCCACCAGCACGGCGAGGAACCCCGTGAGCAGCAGGGGCTCGGCAATGGCGCTGGCCAGCGACGCCCAGTCGAACTCGGCGACGGAGCTGATCGTCATGTTGTTGTAGCGCTCGGCGGCGCCGACCGCGGCGGCCCAGGCGGCAGCGAATCCGGCGGCGACGAGGGCGAGCGGGATGACCCAGAGCGCCGTGATCCGGAGGCGCATCCTCAGGCCCGGCCCCTCAGCGCGCCCAGGGCCACGCGGAGCACGAGGCCCAGCACGCCCGCGACGATCAGGGCGGGCGGAAGCATGTACGACAGTTGCTGCACCATCAGCTCGGCGGCGGCGGGCGTGCCCGAGAACGAGTAGATGTCGCGCTGGCCGATGACCCAGAGGAACACTCCGGCGGCGGCGAGGAACGCCGTGCTCACGAGCACGAGGGCGAGCAGCCACGGGTTTCGGCGGTGCGGCTCGTCCTCGAGCTCGTCCTGGTCCTCGTGCTCGACGCGGACGACGGACGGCACCTCGGCCGGGGTGGGCGCAACCGGCAGCGGCGCGGGCTTCACCGCGGGCGCGCGCAGCACCGAGCGGCGGACGGGCGCGGCGTGCACAGCGGGGTCGTAGCCGCGCTGGAAGACAGGGTCGAACCGCGGGTCGACTTCCGGGGCCTCGTCGTCGGCCACTACTCGTCCTCCCCCGCGATCAGACCTCGCAGCCAGTCCCGCGCGTCCACGAACGCGTCGTTGTCGTAGCGCGGGATGACCGTGATCGGCAGCTTGTCAGCACGCGGATAGCTCCCGAGGAAGATCACGTTGGGGCTGAAGCGCTTGAGGCCGAGCAGGGCGTCGGCGACGCGCTCGTCGAGGATGTGCCCGTCGAGGTCGATGACGAAGCGGTACCGCCCGAGCGCATCCCCGATCGGCCGCGATTCGAGCAGGCTCATGTTGACCCCGCGGGTGGCGAACTGCTCGAGCATCTCGAGCAGGCGGCCGGCCGTGTCATCCGGCAGCTCGGCGATGATGCTCGTCTTGTCGCTGCCCGTGGGCGCCGGCAGCGGCGCGACGCGGGAGACGAGCACGAACCGCGTGACGGCGTTGGGGTTGTCGCCGATGTTCTCGGCGAGCACCGTGAGGTCGTGGTGCTCGGTGATGCCGGGGGGTGCGATCGCGGCATCCGCCAGCTCGCTCTCGAGCAGGGCCGACGCGGCGGCGACATTCGAGGTCGCCGGGATGTGCCCGTGCGAGGGCAGGTGCGCGTCGAGCCAGCGGTGCGTCTGGCCGTAGGCGACCGGATGCGCGTTGATCACCCTCACGTCGGCGAGCGCCGTGCCGGGCCGGGCGACGAGCACGAAGTTCACCGGGACGAGGTACTCCCCCACGATCCGCAGGTTGGGGATGCTCGCCAGCGCGTCCTGGGTGGCGCTCACGCCGCCCTCCACGGAGTTCTCGATCGCGATCATGGCCGCGACACTGCGACCGGCGACGACATCGTCGAGCGCCTCGCCCACGTTGTTGACCGGCCGCCAGGCCTTGCCCGCGGCCGCGGGGACCTGCTTGAGCGCCGCCTCGGTGAAGGTGCCGGCGGGACCGAGGTAGGAATAGGTCTCTGGCTCGGCAGTTTCGGACATGGCACGATCGTACCCATGACCACTCTCGCCCCCGCCATCGCGCGCATGATCGAGGCGACCAACGCGGGCGATTCCGCGGCGTTCGTCGAGTGCTTCACCGACGACGCGTACCTCGAGGACTGGGGCCGCGGCTTCCACGGCCACGACGGCGTCGCTCGGTGGGACCAGAGCGACAACATCGGCCGCCGAGCCCACTTCGAGGCGACCGGCGTGACGGGCGACGAGGCCGACCAGGTCGTGACCCTCGTGGTCACCGGCGGCGGCTTCAACGGCACGAGCGACATCGCCTTTCGCATCCGGGACGGCCTCATCGCAAGGCTGATCATCAGCGCGGACTGAGTGCCAGACTGAGGGGCATGAACGACCGCGCAGGCACCGCCGCACAGCCCTCCGACCTCATCGACGTGCACGAGCTCGTCGAGGCGTACTACAAGCGGGTGCCGGATGTCTCGGTCCCCGAGCAGCGCGTCGTCTTCGGTACGAGCGGCCACCGCGGGTCATCCCTCGACACCGCCTTCAACGAGACGCACATCGCCGCCATCACGCAGGCGATCGTGGAGTACCGCGCCGGCCAGGGCATCACGGGGCCGCTCTTCATCGGCAAGGACACCCACGGCCTCTCGCGCCCCGCCGAGACCACCGCGCTCGAGGTGCTCGAGGCGAACGGTGTGAACGCGCTCGTCGACGAGTTCGACGACTACGTGCCCACCCCGGCGCTGAGCCACGCGATCATCAAGTACAACCTGGGGATCTCGACAGGCTCGATCAGCGGGGGGCAGGCCGACGGCATCGTCATCACGCCGAGCCACAACCCGCCTCGCGACGGCGGCTTCAAGTACAACCCCCCGCACGGCGGCCCGGCCGACAGCGACGCCACGACGTGGATCGCCGACCGCGCGAACGCGCTCATCGCCGACGGGCTGCGCGGGGTCCTGCGGGCCGAGCCCACGGGCGTCGCCACCTACGACTACCGCAAGCACTACGTCGAAGACCTCGAGAACATCATCGACATCGCCGCGATCAAGAGCGCGGGCATCCGGATCGGGGCCGACCCGCTCGGCGGCGCGAGCGTGCACTACTGGCAGCTCATCGCGGAGCACTACGGGCTCGACCTGACCGTCGTGAACCCGGTCGTCGACCCGGCCTGGGCGTTCATGACTCTCGACTGGGACGGCAAGATCCGCATGGACCCGTCGTCCCCTTCGGCGATGGCCTCCGTCGTGGCGCGCCGCCACGACTACGACATCCTCACCGGCAACGACGCCGACGCCGACCGCCACGGCATCGTGACCCCGGATGCCGGACTCATGAACCCGAACCACTACCTCGCGGTCGCGATCCGCTACCTCTACACCCACCGCCCGAAGTGGCAGCCGGATGCCGCGGTCGGCAAGACCCTCGTGTCGAGCAGCATGATCGACCGGGTCGCTTCCTCGCTGGGCAGGCGCCTGTGGGAGGTTCCGGTCGGGTTCAAGTGGTTCGTCCCCGGACTCGTGGACGGCTCCGTCGGCTTCGGCGGGGAGGAGAGCGCGGGGGCCAGCTTCCTGCGCACCGACGGCACCGCCTGGACCACGGACAAGGACGGCATCCTGCTCGCCCTCCTCGCGAGCGAGATCCTCGCGGTCATGGGCAAGACGCCCTCGCAGCTCTACGCGGAGCTCGTCGCGGAGTTCGGCGACCCCGCGTACGAGCGCGTCGACGCGGTCGCGACCAAGGAGCAGAAGGCGCGCCTCGGCAAGCTCAGCGGCGAGGCCATTTCGGCGACGGAGCTCGCGGGCGACGCGATCATCGCGCGGCTCTCGGAGGCTCCGGGCAACGGTGCTGCAGTCGGCGGCGTGAAGGTCGTCACCGAGTTCGCCTGGTTCGCCGCCCGCCCGAGCGGCACGGAGGACGTGTACAAGATCTACGCCGAGTCGTTCAAGGGGCCGGAGCACCTGAAGCTCGTGCAGGCCGAGGCGAAGACGATCGTCGACGCGGCGCTCGCGGGCTAGTCCGCGTAGTCGGGAGCGGCGGGGAGCCCGAAGAACTCCTCGAGCGTCATGACGCCGGTGTTGTGCATCTCCGTGGCGAGCGCGACTCCGACGTAGCGGTAGTGCCACGGCTCGAACTCGTACCCGGTGATCGGCGTGTAGCCGTTGGGGTAGCGGAGGATGAATCCGAAGCGCCACGAGTTCGCGGCGAGCCACGTGCCCTGCACCGTGTCGGCGAAGCACTGCTCGAGCGAGCAGGTCGCGTCGTCCGCGCTCAGGTCGATGGCGAGCCCGGTCTGGTGCTCGCTGTAGCCGGGCCGCGCGCTCGTGAGGTCGGCGCCCTCCTGCCCGTACGTCGCCACCCAGCCCGCGTAGACGCGCTCCTGGCTCGAGTACGGGCGGTACGAGCTCTGGTTGCTCATCGTGCGGCCGCCGCTCTCGGCGGTGAAGGCGGCGAGCAGCTGCTCGAGGGCTCCTGCGGCCTCGGCGCGCAAGTAGGGCACGTAGTCGGCGACGTACGGCATGTTGACCTCGGTCAGGTCGGGCGCCTCGTAGTCGGCCGGATTGAGCGGGCGCAGCTTGTCGACGACGAGCCAGATGCTCGCCGGGTCGTCGATGGAGAGCGCCGCCTTGTCGAAGGTGGGAGTCGGCGTGGGAGTCGGTGTCGGTGTCGGTGTGGGAGTCTTCGTCGGGGTCTTCGACGTCGTCGGAACGGGTGCGGCAACGGGCTCCGCCTTCGGGGAGAGCACGACGATCGCGACCACGAGGGCGACGACCAGAAGGCCGCCGATCGCGGAGAAGAGCACGATGGTGCGCCGCCGCCTCACAGCCTTCGAAGGCCTACTACGGGGGCGCAGATCTGACACCCCCCGATCATAAGCGCCGAATGACTCCCCAGGGAGTACGCGCGTGGTTGCCCAGCCGCCTGCGTCGGGTGTAACTTTGCACTCTACGCAAAGTTTTTCTGGGCCATCGTTGGACGCGTTTCCGGCGATGGCCGTCTTTTTGCTCCAAAACCATTACCGAAGAGGAACCATGTCGCGCGTTGAATCCAAGGGCAAGCAGCAGGCACAGGCAATCGCCGATGCCGGCGGCGTCATGACCCACCGCCAGATCCTGTTCGTGATCTTCGGTCTGATGGCGGGGATGTTCCTGTCCTCCCTCGACCAGACGATCGTCGGTACATCCATGCGCACCATCGCCGACGACCTCGACGGCCTCAGCCTGCAGGCATGGGTCACGACGGCCTACCTGATCACCTCCACGATCGCCACTCCGATCTACGGCAAGCTCAGCGACATCTTCGGCCGCCGCCCGCTGTTCATCATCGCCATCGTCATCTTCCTCGTGGGTTCGGTCGCGGCCGGCTTCGCTGACTCGATGTACCAGCTCGCGATCTTCCGCGCCCTTCAGGGCCTCGGTGCCGGCGGGCTCATGGCACTCCCGCTTGCGATCATGGGCGACATCCTCGCCCCCCGCGAGCGCGCCAAGTACCAGGGCTACTTCCTCGCGGTGTTCGGAATCTCGAGTGTCATCGGCCCGCTCATCGGCGGCCTGCTCTCCGGCACCCCCGAGATCCTCTTCGTCACCGGATGGCGCTGGGTCTTCCTGATCAACCTCCCCATCGGCATCGTCGCGCTCGGCATCGTCCTGCGGTTCCTGCACATCCCGCACACGCGCCGCAAGGTCCGAATCGACTGGTGGGGTGCCGCGACCGTGGTGGTCGCGCTCGTCCCGCTGCTGCTCGTTGCCGAGAAGGGGCGCGAGTGGGGCTGGGACTCGCCCGCCGCCTTCGCGTGCTACGTGATCGGCGCACTGGGCATCGCGGCCTTCATCGTGAGCGAGAAGCTCATGGGCGATGACGCGCTCATCCCGCTCAAGCTGTTCAAGAACCGCACGTTCTCGATGTCGACAGTCCTCGGCGTGCTCGTCGGCTTCGGCATGTTCGGCGCGATGATGACCATCCCGCTGTACCTGCAGCTCGTCGAGGGCGCGACCCCCACCGAGAGCGGCTTCCTGATGCTCCCGATGATCCTCGGCCTGATGATCGCCTCGATAGTCAGCGGCCAGATCATCGCCCGCACCGGCAAGTACTCGATCTTCCCCAAGACCGGCACGATCCTCATGGCCGTGGGCTTCTTCTGGCTCACGTTCCTGACCACGGACAAGCCGGTCATCTGGATCATGATCGGCATGTTCCTGATCGGCCTCGGCCTCGGCCAGCTCATGCAGACGCTCACGATCGCCGCTCAGAACTCGGTGGGCCCGCGCGACATCGGCGTGGCAACGTCGTCGAGCACGTTCTTCCGCCAGATCGGTGGAACGCTGGGCGTCGCGGTGCTGTTCTCAGTGCTGTTCTCGCGCATCCCGCAGACGATCGCCGACGCGTTCGCGCGCAAGGACGTACAGGACGGCATCGCGGCGGCGCTTGCCGACCCGAGTGTCGCGACCGACCCCAAGAACAAGGGCATCATCGACCTCTTCCAGTCTGCCCAGAACGGCGGATCGGTCGGCAACGCCCTCGACGGTGACACCTCGTTCCTGAACAACGCCGACCCGCGCCTCGCGGCCCCGTTCCTCGACGGCTTCAACAACGCCACCGTGTCGATCTACTGGGTCGGCCTGGCGGTCGTGCTGGTCGCGTTCGTGCTGAGCTTCTTCCTGAAGGCGGCGCCGCTGCGCGCGAAGTCCGCCCTGCAGGAGAACTCGGACAACGAGGCAGCCCTCGCCGCCCAGGCCGCAGCCGCGGAGATGGGCGCCATGGTCGCCCCCGACACCGCGTCCACCCCCGCAGTCGACGCACCTGAGAGCCCGGCGCCCCGCAAGAAGTAGGGCGGAGCGAAAGGGGCCGGATGCCGCATCCGGCCCCTTTTCCGCGCCCTGCCCTGCCGCACCGCACGGCCACCTACCGCCCGCGCGACGGCTCGATGAACCCGGCAGAGCAGGAGACCGGGGGTATCCCCTGGGCAACGTATGTCACAGTGGCATACGTTGCCCAGAGGCAGGTCGCTCGGCCCGGCGAACGCCGCAGGCACCGGCGTCGAAAGCTCGCTGCGACGGCCAACTTCGCCCGAATCACCTCCGGCCAGCTGCGGCAACTGGATTGGGCGCGGCAAAAGCACTGCACCGCACCGCGGAGGCGGAGGCGGAGCAGCGTGGGACGCACGGCGAGCACACTCGAGCCCACGAGGTGCCAACTTTTTTCGGGCCGGTTCTGGGCGGGCCAGATCCCAGCGTTCAGGCGGGTGGTGGCCGTAGCAAGCGGTTGCAACGGCCGGGCGTGTCGTGGGAGCGCTCTCAACCGCTGCTTGACAGGGTTCTGGGACTCGCCTAGCGTGACCTCGATCCCGTGAGAGCGCTCCCATGATCGTTCGTGAGAGCGCTCCCACAATCACCCCATCCACGCACACAAAGGAGTGACCGTGAGTACCTCACGACGCACAATCGCCGCGGCCGTCGCTGGCGCAGCAGCCCTCGCCCTGATCGCCACAGGCTGCGCCCCCGCAGCCAGCACGGGAGGTGACGACGAGAAGATCACCCTCACGCTCGGCACCTTCAACAACTTCGGCTACAGCGACGAGCTGCTCGCCGAGTACACCGCCCTGCACCCGAACGTCACCATCAAGCAGAACATCGCCAAGACCTCCGACGACGCCCAGACGAACCTCTTCACGAAGCTCGCAGCCGGATCCGGCCTGAGCGACGTCGAGGCCGTCGACGGCGACTGGATGCCCAAGGTCAAGCAGTACTCCGACCTGTTCGTCGACCTCGCGTCTGACGACAACGCCGGGCGCTACTCCGACTGGAAGACCGCTGGCGGCACCGCCGACGGCAAGCTCATCGGACTCGGGACGGACATCGGCCCGGAAGCCATCTGCTACCGCGCCGACCTGCTCTCCGCAGCCGGGCTGGGCACCACCCCCGATGAGGTCGCCGCGAACATCGCCGGCGACTGGGACGCGTACTACGCCGCCGGCGAGAAGTACACGGCGGCAACCGGCAAGGCCTGGTTCGACTCGGCGGGCGCCACCTTCCAGGGTCTCGCCAACCAGTACCAGAACTTCTACGAGAAGGATGACGGCACGGTCATCGCGACCGAGAACCCGGACGTGAAGGCCGCGTTCGAGTCCGTGCTCGGCGCGAGCTCGACCCTCTCTGCGCACCTGCAGGAGTGGACCGACGACTGGGCAGCCGGCATGGCCAACGGCTCGTTCGCCACGATGCTCTGCCCGGCATGGATGCTCGGCGTGATCCAGGGCGACAGCCCGGACGCCACGGACTGGAACATCGCCAACGTGTTCCCCGACGGCGGCGGAAACTGGGGCGGCTCGTACCTCCTCGTTCCCACCCAGGGCAAGCACACCGAGGCCGCGAAGGAGTTCACCGACTGGCTGACCGCTCCCGAGCAGCAGATCTCGGCGTTCAAGACCGCGGGCACGTTCCCGAGCCAGATCGCCGCGTACGACGACCCGGCCCTGACCGGTGCGACGAACGAGTTCTTCAACGACGCCCCCATCGGCACGATCTTCGCGGACCGCGCCAACGCCGTCACGGTGACCCCGTTCAAGGGCATCAACTACGGCGCGATCATGGGCGCCGTGCAGAACGGCCTCACCCGCGTCGAGCAGGGCCAGCAGTCGGTTGACGACTCCTGGACCCAGGTCATCGCCGACATCAAGGCGCTGGGCTAGCTAGCGCACCCGGAGCCGGGCCGCCTCACCCGAGGGCGGCCCGGCTCCCCTTTCGCCCGCCCGCACCGCTACCGAGGGATCCACCCCATGACAACGACGACGTTGCGCCCCACCGAGCGCTCCCCGCGCCGCATCGCGTTCAGCCAGACGCTGAGCCGGTGGGACATCAAGCTCTCCCCGTACCTCTACATCTCGCCGTTCTTCATCCTCTTCGCGATCGTCGGCCTATTCCCGCTCATCTACACCGGCTACATCTCGCTGCTCGACTGGGACCCGATCCGCCACTCGGGCAAGTTCATGGGGCTCGACAACTTCGCGTGGGTGCTCGGCCAGACGCAGTTCTGGCTCGCCCTGCGCAACACGATCAGCATCTTCCTGCTCTCGGCGGTTCCGCAGCTCATCATCGCCCTGGCGATCGCCGCAGTGCTCGACTCGAACATCCGGGCCAAGACCTTCTGGCGGATGGGCGTGCTCCTGCCCTACATCGTGATGCCGGTCGCTGTCGCCCTCATCTTCAGCAAGCTCTTCAGCAACGACTACGGACTCATCAACACCCTGCTGTCGGACATCGGCCTGCCGAAGGTCGGCTGGCACACCGACGTGATTCCGAGCCAGATCGCGATCGCGACCATGGTCAACTTCCGCTGGACCGGATACAACGCGCTCATCCTCCTCGCCGGCATGCAGGCGATCCCCCGCGACCTCTACGAGTCCGCCGCCATCGACGGCGCCGGGCGGTTCCGCCGCTTCTTCTCGATCACCATCCCCCAGCTGCGCCCGACCCTCATCTTCGTGATCATCACGGCGACGATCGGCGGACTCCAGATCTTCGACGAGCCGCAGCTGTTCGACAGCAGCTCGACGGTCGCGGGCGGCGCTAGCCAGCAATGGCTCACCCTCACGGTCTATCTGCACAACGTCGGCTGGTACCAGAACGGCAAGTACGGCAGAGCGGCCGCGATCGCGTGGCTGCTCTTCCTGCTGATAGTCGTGATCGGCCTGATAAACCTCGCGATCACGCGCCGGATCGCCAACAACGACGCACGGAGGAACCGATGACCACCACACCGGATCTCGACGCCGTCGCCGCGCCCGCGGGCGCGCTCGGTACCGCGCCGATCGCCTCGGTGCGCCGCAGCCGCCGCGCGCGAGCCGTACTCAACCAGCGCCCGGGCTGGGTGGCCTACGGATTCCTCGCGGCAGTGCTCGCGGGAGCCATCCTGCCGCTCTACTGGGCACTGCTGATCGCGAGCGGTGACTCGTCGAGCCTCAACAACCAGGACCTGCCGTGGTGGCCGGGCGGAAACTTCCTCGAGAACGCGCTCAAGGTGCTCGAGAGCGACCGCGTGCCGTTCTGGAAGGCGGTGCTCAACAGTCTCATCGTCTCGACGGTGGTGTCGGCATCCGTCGTCTTCTTCTCGACGCTGGCCGGCTACGCCTTCGCGAAGCTGCGCTTCCGGGGCAAGCGCGGGCTCTTCGTGTTCGTCATTGCGACGACCGCGGTGCCCACGCAGCTCGGCGTCGTGCCGCTGTTCATCATCATGTCCGACCTCGGGTGGACGGGCACGCTGGGCGCTGTCATCGTGCCGGGCCTCGTGACCGCGTTCGGGGTGTTCTGGATGACGCAGTACATCAGCCAGGCGCTGCCCGACGAGCTGATCGAGGCGGGCCGGGTCGACGGAGCGAACATGTTCCTGACGTTCTGGTACATCGGCTTCCCGGCCGCGCGCCCGGCCGCTGCGATGCTCGCGCTCTTCACGTTCATCGCGACCTGGACCAACTTCTTCTGGCCCTTCATCGTGCTGAACCCCTCCGACCCGACGCTGCCGGTGGCCCTGTCGCTGCTGCAGTCGAACTACTTCGTGGACTACTCGATCGTGCTGGCGGGCGTCCTGATCGCCACCCTGCCGCTCCTGCTCCTCTTCATCTTCGCGGGCAAGCAATTGGTCGCCGGTATCATGCAGGGAGCGGTGAAGGGATGACCCAGTTGTTCGAGACGCAGGAAGCCACAGCTGTGCGCGCCTTCCCGTCGACGTTCCTTTTCGGCGCAGCCACTGCCGCGTACCAGATCGAGGGCGCCGCCCACGAGGACGGCCGCACCGACTCCATCTGGGACACGTTCTGCCGAGTGCCCGGCGCCGTGGTCAACGGCGACAACGGCGACGTGGCCTGCGACCACTACCACCGGTACCGCGAGGATGTCGCGCTCATGGCCGATCTCGGCCTGCAGACGTACCGCTTCTCAACGTCCTGGGCCCGAGTTCGCCCCGACGGCGGACCGGTCAACGCCAAGGGCATCGACTTCTACTCGCGCCTCGTCGACGAGCTGCTCGAGAAGAACGTGCTGCCCTGGCTCACCCTCTACCACTGGGACCTCCCGCAGGCCCTCGAGGACAAGGGCGGCTGGGCGAACCGCGACACCGCGTTCCTGTTCCAGGACTACGCGCTCTCCGTGCACGACGCCCTCGGCGACCGCGTCTCCAACTGGACCACGCTCAACGAGCCGTGGTGCGCCTCCTTCCTCAGCTACATCGGCGGGGAGCACGCCCCCGGGCGGCAGGAGCCGGCCGCCGGCCTCGCCGCCGGGCACCACCTGCTGCTGGGCCACGGGCTCGCGGTGCAGGCGCTGCGCGAGCGCGACTCCTCCCTCAGCCTCGGCATCACGCTCAACCTGACCGTCGCCGACCCGGTCGACCCGGCCGACGCGGGCGACCTCGACGCCGCCCGCCGCATCGACGGGCAGTTCAACCGGTTCTTCCTCGACCCGATCTTCCGCGGCTCGTACCCGGCGGACCTGCTCGAGGATGTCGCGCACCTCGGTTTCGACGCGGTCGTGCAGCCGGGTGACCTGGACGTGATCTCGGCTCCCATCGACGCCCTGGGCGTGAACTACTACCACGGCGAGCTCGTGAGCGCGCATCCGTCGGACAAGCCCATGAACACCCAGGCGCCCTCGCAGCGGCCCAAGCGCTCGCCCTTCCCCGCCGCGGAGAACGTCTACTGGCACCTGCGCGACCTGCCGCTCACCGCCATGGACTGGGAGGTGCAGCCGGAGGGCCTCACCCGCCTCCTCCAGCGCATCCACCGCGAGTACACGGGCGCCCCGGGCGTGCGGCTCTCGGTCACGGAGAACGGTGCCGCGTACAACGACGTCCTCTCCCCCGACGGCGCGGTGCACGACGCGGCGCGCACAGAGTTCCTCGAGCTGCACCTCGGTGCCATCCTCGATGCCATCGACCTCGGCGTGCCCGTGCACGGCTACTTCTACTGGTCGCTCCTGGACAACTTCGAGTGGGCCTGGGGCTACGACAAGCGCTTCGGTATCGTGCGCGTGGACTACGACACGCAGGTCCGTACCCCCAAGGACAGTGCAATCGCTTACACCCGCATAATCACTGGTCGCGCCCTCTGATTAGACTCTCCCCATGACCCTCGACCTGACCGGCCGCCGAGCGGCGCCGACCCTCGAGGCGGTAGCCGCCGCCGCGGGTGTGTCGCGCTCCACGGTCTCGCGCGTGGTCAACGGGTCGAGCCATGTCCGGCCGGATGTCGTGACCGCCGTCAATGCGGCGATCGACGAGTTGAACTACATCCCCAACCGCGCCGCCCGGTCACTCGCGAACCGGCAGACGATGGCCATCGCCCTCGTCGTCCCCGAAGACACCAACCGCTTCTTCGGCGATCCCTTCTTCGCCGAGATCGTGCAGGGCATCACGCAGGGCCTCGAAGACAGCGACTACGTGCTCAACCTGCAGCTCGCGTCGCCGAGCTCGCCCTCGGAGAAGACCATCCGCTACCTGCTCGGCGGCAACGTCGACGGCGCGATCGTGGTCTCGCACCACTCCGGCGACGACTTCTTCACGACGCTGGATGCCACGATCCCCGTGGTCTTCGGCGGCCGCCCGTACCACCCCGAACTGCACCGCAACAACTACGTCGACGTGGACAACGCCGCGGGTGCCGCAATGGGCACGCAGTACCTCATCGACCACGGGCGGCGGCGGATCGCGACCATCGCGGGCCCCGCGAACATGCAGGCCGCCATCGACCGGGCCGAGGGCTGGGCCACCGCGATGCGCGAGGCCGGGCATCCGGACGACCTGCTCGAGTACGGCGACTTCACCCTCGCGAGCGGGGCGGCCGCCATGCGCGCACTCCTCGACCGCGAGCCGAAGCTCGACGCGGTGTTCGTCGCGAGCGACCTGATGGCCGCCGGGGCGATCTCGCTGCTGCGCGACCGCGGGCTGGCGGTGCCGGGCGACGTCGCGGTCGTGGGCTTCGACGACAGCTCCGCGGCGACGAGCGGGGAGATCCCGCTCACGACCGTGCACCAGCCCTCGCGCGAGATGGGTGCCGAGATGGCCCGGATGCTCCTAGCCCTGCTGAGCGGCGAGGCTACCGAGCGCGAGCGCGTGATGCCCACCCGGATGGTCGTCCGCGCGAGCGCGTAGGCTTGCCCCCATGGCCACCGAAGTTATCCAGGACGCGTCGATGAACCGCTTCGAGCTCCTCGTGGACGGCCAGGGCGCCGGGGAGCTGGACTACCAGATCCGCGACAACACGATCGTGATCACGCACACGGAGATCGATCCCGCGCACCAGGGCGCAGGCCTCGGCGGCGAGCTCGTGCGCGGTGCGCTGAACCTGATCCGCGCGGAGACTGACTACCGCGTCGTGCCGACCTGCCCCTTCGCGGGGCCGTGGATCGACCGGCACCCCGAGTACCAGGACCTGCTCAGCCGCTAGCGACCGCGCAGGAGTGAGCGGGCCGGCACCGGAGCGGCGGCCGGAGTCAGGCGGGGTCGCCGGCGTGCTTGCCGCGCTTCGGCTCTGGCTGCGCTGAGAGGTCGATGCGCACCTGGCCGTCGTAGTTCTTGTTGTCGTCGACGGTCTGGGCCGCGACCCCGCGGATCTCGCCGAACCCGAAGTCATCGTCGCCCGGCAGCGGTGCGGGCGCCGGCAGGATGGTCTGCCGATCCAGCTCGACCTGCGCCTCGTGGCGGGTGGGATGGAAGACCTCGTCGCCGATTCCCGCGATGCCGCCGCCGCCGCCGGAAGTGCGGCTCTTGTTGCTCAGGTCGATCCAGCCGAAGTGCTGAGCGACCCAGAAGAGGGCCCCGATCGCCACCACGATGACGATGACGATCCATGGCTGCACCCGCACAGTTTACGCTGGAGCAATGCCAACTCCCCTGCGTTTCGGCGTCTTCGGTACCGGCCAGTGGAGCAACCACTCCCATATCCCGGGGGCGAAGGCCAACGAGCACGTCGAGTTCGCGGGCGCGATCGGCCGCCACGACGACTTCGACGAGTTCCTCAGTCGGGTCGACGCGGTGGGCTTCGCGGTTCCGCCGGAGGTCCAGTCCGCTCTCGCCCTCCGCGCCATTCGGACGGGCAAGCACGTGCTCATGGAGAAGCCGATCGCCCTGGACGTGGCCGACGCGGAGCTCCTCGCGGCCACTGCCCGCGAAGCCGGCGTCGCGTCGATCGTGTTCTACACGAAGCGCTTCCTCCCCACGGTCTCGGCCTGGCTCGACTCCCTCACGGCGACGGGCGGCTGGAGCTACGGCCGCGTCGAGATGATCAGCCCCTGGCTCGCGAGCGCGGCGAGTCCCGGCTGGCGCGGTGAGCGCGGCGGCCTCTGGGATCTCGGCCCCCACGCGTACTCGCTCCTGCAGCCCGTGCTCGGACCGGCGCGCAGGGTGTCGGCCTCGCGCGACGCGAACGGGCTGGTCGTCGTGACTCTCGGGCACGATCGCGGCACGGGCGTGATCACCGTGACTCTCGGTGCTGCGGAGGGCTCCGGCGGCGACCACACCCTCTTCACCGGCGCTCACGGACGGCAGCAGAATCCCGCGCTCGACGCCGAGACAGGCCGGGCGGATGCCGCGTACTCGCGCGCGATCGACGCCCTCGTCGCCCAGCTCGACGAGCCCGGGCATCCGTGCGACCTGCAGTTCGGCGCTGAGACCGTGCGCGTTCTGGACGCGGCCGAGCGCTCGATCGCCTCAGGCCGCACGATCGACCTCTAGGCCGACCCGGCGACCCGCCCCACGTCTGGCCGGAATCCTCGCCCACACAACCGGCCGCCCGGGCCCTTCCGTCTCAGCAACGTATGGCGGACAGGCATACGTTGTTCAGGGGAGGCCGCCTTCCGGAGGGAGCTGCCAAACTGCGAGCGGGTGCCCCGGGATCGGTCTGCACAACGGGGTGTCGCGGGGCGGGGCGCGGTCGCAGGGCGGCGCGCTAGCGGCGCGGCACCACCACGGGCCGCCCGGCGACCGAGTGCAGGGAGACCGGGAGGCCGTAGACGCGCTCGACGCGCTCCTCGGTGAGGACGTCGCCGGGGGCGCCGAGCGCCTCGAGCCGGCCGCCGGAGACGAGGGCGAGCCGGTCGGCGTAGGCGCTCGCGAGCGAGAGGTCGTGCAGCACGACGACCACGGCGCGGCCCGCGTCGGCGGCGCGGCGGCCGACGCGCATGACGTCCTCCTGGTGGCGGAGGTCGAGCGAGGCGGTCGGCTCGTCGAGGAACATCACGGGCGTGCGCTGCGCGAGCACCCGCGCGAGGGAGACGCGGGCCTTCTCGCCGCCGGAGAGGTTCGTGTAGCGGCGGGCGGCGAGGTGGGTGATGTCCGCGGCATCCATCGCCTCTGCCACTGCCCCGATGTCGTCGCGGCCCTCGATCGTGCGCGCCCACGGGCTGCGGCCCATAGCCACGACCTCGGAGACGAGGAACGGGAAGCTCACCGTGTTCTCCTGGGTGAGCACACTGCGCAGGCGGGCGAGCTCTGCGTGCCGGATGCCGCCGAGCTCGCGCCCGTCGAAGGTGACGGTGCCGCGGCTCGGCCGACGCTCGCCGCTCAGCACTCCCAACAGGGTGGACTTGCCCGCGCCGTTCGGGCCCACGAGCACGAGCAGCTCGCCCGGGACCACGTCGATCGTGACGCCGTCGAGCACGGTCGTTCCCTCGAGGTCGACGCCCACGCCACGAGCGGAAATCCGCCGGATTGAGCCTGTCGAAATCATGCCCACCCCCCGCTCCGCCGCCGCTGTCGGAACAGCAGGAAGAAGAAGAACGGTCCGCCGATGAGCGAGGTGAGCAGCCCGATCGGGAGGTCCGCGCCCACGACCACCGAGCGCGCGAGCAGGTCGGCGAGCACCATGAGCGCGGCGCCTCCGAACGCGCTCGCGACGATGAGCGGGCGGTGCGCCGGGCCGATCGCCATACGGATGACGTGCGGGACGACGAGGCCCACGAACGCGATGATCCCGCAGAACGCGACCGCGACACCGGTGAGCAGGGCCACGAGCACGATCGAGCCGATGCGCAGGGCCTCGACGTTCACGCCGAGGTGGCGGGCATTGCGCTCACCGAGGGCGAGCAGGTCGTAGCGGCGCCCCAGGACGACGACCGCGATCGTGCCCAGCACGGCCACGACCAGGACGATGAGCACTTCGCCCCAGCGCGAGCCGTTGAGCGATCCGAGCTGCCAGAAGACGATCTGCTCCCGCCCGCCCGAGTCGGCGACGAACAGCAGGAAGGCGAGCCCGGCACCGGCGAAGGCGTTGACCGCGATGCCGGTGAGCAACAGGGTCACCACCTCGGTGCGGCCGTTCGCGCGCGAGACCCCGTAGACGAGGAGGGTCGCGAGGAGGCCGCCGGCGAAGGCGAAGACGGCGACGGTTCCGCTCCCGAGGGACGTCAGCCCGAGCACGATGGCGACGGATGCCCCGAACGCCCCGCCCGAGGAGACGCCCACGACACCCGGCTCGGCGAGCGGGTTGCCGAAGATGGCCTGCATCACCGCTCCGGCGACGGCGAGCGCGGCCCCCACCGCGAGGCCCATGGCGATCCGGGGGAAGCGCACTACCCAGAGCGTGGACTCGATGATCGGGTCATCCGGCGCCCAGGGGTTCTGGATGCCCGCCGCGCGCAGCACCGAACCGACGACCTCGGCGGGGCTGACGGGCAGCTGGCCGACGATCGCGGAGGCGATGATGCCGCCCACGAGCAGCACGGCGAGCGCGGCGGAGAGGATGACCGCCCGGCGGGCGCGGCTCAAGGAACCCGGTAGAGCCACTCCTCGGTACCGAACTTCTCGGTAACGAGCTGCTCCGCTTTCGCGTACTCCTCCGGCGTGATCTCGCTGGGAGTGAGGCCGTACAGCCCCTTGAACGTGCCGACCATCTTCTCGATGATCTCGGCACGGGGAAGGCCGGTCTGGCTGCGGAGCGGATCGACGCGCTTGTTGGCGCTCTTGGTGCCCTTGTCGCTCATCTTCTCGCGGCCGATGCGCAGCACCTCGACCATCTTGTCGCCGTCCATGTCGTAGCTCATCGTGACGTGGTGCAGCACCGCGCCGCTGCCCAAGCGCTTCTGCGCGGCCCCGCCGATCTTGCCGGTCGGGCTCGTGATGTCGTTGAGCGGGACATAGGTGGCCTCGATGCCGAGCGACTTGAGCGCCACGATCACCCACTCGTCGAGGAACGCGTACGAGTCGGCGAAGCTCATGCCCTGCACGAGCTCGGACGGCGCGTAGATCGAGTACGTGATGACGGATCCGGCCTCCATGAACATCGCCCCGCCGCCGGAGATGCGGCGCACGATGTCGAAGCCGTACTTCTTCGCGTTGTCGAGGTCGACCTCGTTCTTGACGGACTGGAAGCTGCCGATGACGACGGCCGGCTTCTCCCACTCCCAGATGCGCAGAGTCGGCTTGCGGCGGCCCTCGCCGACCTCCTCGCTCAGCACCTGGTCGAGTGCCATCTGCAGCACGGGGTCGACGGCCGGGCCCTGGATGACCTGCCACTCGTAGTCGGTGAACGCCGTCGCCTTCTGCAGGGCGCGGCGGATGGTGGTCGCGACCGACTCGGGCGCGAAGCCGAGCAGTAGTGCCCCCTCGGGGAGGGCGTCTCGCACGGCCTTGGCCAGAGCGGGGGCCTCGGTGTCGGCGGGAAGCCCGTTGACGGCGGCGTTGATGGACGCGAGTGCGTCATCCGGCTCGAGGAAGAAGTCACCGGCCAGGCGGAAGTCGGCGATCCGGCCGTCCACGACGTCGAAGTCGACAACGACGAGCTTGCCGCCAGGAACCTTGAACTCACCGTGCATAAGGCAAGCCTAATCTTTATCGGCCGTGCGGGGCCGGGCCCCTAACCCGAGCCCCGCCCGGCCTTGCTCAGCCGCACGCAGTGATCGTGACGCACCTACCCCCGCGCTACCCGACCCGAAATAAACGGAAGCGCGGGACTCGGCGACTGGCCTGCATTATTGTATCGATACACAAGCCGTGGGTGCAACTAGGCCCCTACGTGCTCGTCGAGCCAGTCCACGAGGTCGCTGATGACCTCGTCGCGATTCGTCTCGTTGAAGATCTCGTGCCGCGCCTCGGGGTAGACGATGGCCTTCACGTCGCTCAGCCTGGAGCGGGTGACGTACCCGGAGGCGAGCTTGGCGATGCTCTTCTCGCCGCCGAGCGTGTCCTCACTGCCGATCATGATGAGCAGCGGGATGTCGTTGCCGAGGTTCTTCGCCGGGCGCCCGAGCAGGCGCAGCCCGTCGGGGAGGCCGAAGAGCTGTATCGCGGCCGCGTAGAACGTCAGCGGGTCGTCCGAGAACGCCTGCGCCACGGCCGGGTCGCGGCTGAGCCACTCGTTGCCCGTGGTGCCGAGGTGCGCGTGCTGCTTGTTGAGGTTGCCGCCGTTCATGTCGGTGAGCGTGCGGTAGGCGGTGCCCGTGAGCACCGCGACGTCGTAGTCGGCGGCGTGCTCGTTGAGGATCATCTGCACCATGAGCGAGCCCCACGAGTGGCCGAGCAGTGCGAGCTTGAGCCCGGGGTTCTCCTCGCGGATCACCCGCGTGAACTGGCGTACGTCTTCGACGGTGGCGCGCAGGCCGCCCGGTCCGAGTTTGCCGAGCTTCGTGGCATCCCCGCCGTACTGCTCCATGCCGGTCGCGCCGTGGCCGCGGTGGTCGTCCGCATAGACGGTGTAGCCGGCCGCGACCAGGTCCTGCGCGACCTGCTCGTAGCGCAGCGCGTGGTCGCCGAGGCCGTGCGTAAGCTGCAGTACTGCCTTTGGGTTGGCGGCCTTCCACGTGTAGTAGTGGATCGTCACGCCCTGGGCGTCGACGAAGCTGTGGTTGGTGCGCGTCACTGTGGGCATGGGAGCCTCCTCGCTCACGATCATCGTATTGCCACCGGTTTCCATACGGCCGCGGGCGGCCTGCTCAACCTCTTCGATTTTAGTTAGCAAGGCTAATTTGCTAGGCTAAGGATTATGCCCGAGACATCCGATGACGATCTTCGCCTCGCCATCCTGCGACTCGCGCGGCGCACCCGGGCCGAGCGCGCGGGGGACGACGTGACCGACGGCCAGCTCTCGGTGCTCTTCGTCCTGTGGAAGGACGGCGCCCAGACCCTCGGCTCCCTCGCCGAGCGCGAGCGCGTCACCCCGCCCTCGATGAACCGCACGGTCAACGCCCTGGTCGAGGCCGGCCTCGCCACGCGCGACAGCTCGCCCGACGACGGCCGCAAGGTGCTCATCCAGTCCACCGAGGCCGGGCTCGAGATCGCGAAGGAGACCAAGCGCCGTCGAGTCGCGTGGTTCGCCCGCCAGCTCGCGACCCTCACACCAGACCAGCGCGCCATCATCGACGCGGCCACCCCGATCCTCAGGGAGCTCGCCGACTCGTGAGTGCAATGTTCCGTTCGCTTCGCATCTTCAACTACCGCCTCTGGTTCGCCGGGGCACTCGTCTCCAACACCGGGGCGTGGATGCAGCGAACCGCGCAGGACTGGATAGTCCTGACGGAACTGACCGACCGGGATGCCACGGCCCTCGGCATCACGATGGCCCTCCAGTTCGGCCCGCTGCTGCTGCTCATGCCCGTCACAGGCCTCGCCGCCGACCGGTTCGACCGCCGCCGGATGCTCATGTGGACGCAGAGCATCCAGTGCGTCCTGGCCTTCGGCCTCGGCGTGCTCGTGATCTCGGGCCACGTGCAGCTCTGGCACGTCTACGTGTTCGCACTGCTGCTGGGTGTGTGCACCGCGTTCGACACCCCGGCCCGCCAGGCCTTCGTCTCCGAGCTCGTCACCGACAAGGACATCTCCAACGCGGTCGCGCTCAACTCCACCTCGTTCCAGAGCGCACGGCTCATCGGCCCGGCGGTGGCCGGCGTGCTCATCGCCTGGATCGGCACCGGCCCGGTGTTCATCGTGAACGGCGCCTCGTACATCGGGGTGCTCCTGTCGCTGGTCCTCATCCGCAAGAGCCAGCTCGTGCCCACGCCGCGGCTCGCGAAGGCGAAGGGGCAGATCCGCGACGGGCTGCGCTACGTGCGCGGCCGCAAGGACATCCTCGTGGTGCTCGTGATGGTGTTCCTCGTCGGCACGTTCGGCTTCAACTTCCCGATCTTCATCTCCACGATGTCGACGGTCGAGTTCGGCAAGGGCTCCGCCGAGTTCGGCCTGCTGTCGTCCGTGATGGCGGTGGGGGCGGTGACCGGGTCGCTCCTGGCCGCGCGGCGCGAGCGCGTCCGGTTCATCGTCGTGGTCGTGGCATCCGGCGCATTCGGCATCGTCTGCGCGGTCGCGGCGCTCTCGCCCTCGTACCTCTTCTTCGCGATCGTGCTCGTACTCGTCGGGGCGTGCTCGCTCACCATGATGAACACCGCGAACGCGTACGTGCAGACCACGACCGAGCCGGCGATGCGCGGGCGGGTCATGGCGCTGTACATGGCGATCTTCGCGGGCGGCACTCCGATCGGCGCGCCCGTGGTCGGGCTCGTCGCGAACGTGTGGGGGCCGCGGTGGTCGCTCGCGATCGGGGCGGCCTCGGGCATCCTCGCGGCTCTTATCGCGGTGATCTGGCTGTCTCGCAAGCGCAACCAGTCCACCGCGACCGCGTCGATCCCGCTGGCGCGCGAGACTGTCGAGCTCGGCACCCAGGAGATCGGGATCGTCGGCGCGACGGCGCAGCGCACGTCGTAGGCGGGTTGCGCTACGCCTCGCGCGTGATCTCCACCTTCACGAACAGGGTCGAGCCGAACGGGCCGGCGTAGACGCCGCGCAGCGGGGGCACGTCGTTGTAGTCGCGCCCGCGGCCCACGAGTACGTGGCGGTCGCCGATGTCGATGTTGTTGGTCGGGTCGAAGCCGCGCCACTCCCCGCCGCAGAACCACTCGACCCAGGCGTGCGATTCGCCGGCGACGGTCTCGCCGATCGCGGCGTTGGGCTTGGGGTGCAGGTAGCCGGAGACGTAGCGCGCCGGGATGCCGACCGAGCGCAGTGCACCGAGCGCGAGGTGCGCGATGTCCTGGCAGACGCCCTTGCGCACGGCCCACGCCTCGGCGGCGGTGGAGTGCACACCGGTCACGCCCTGCATGTACTCGACGGCGTCGCCGATCGCCATGGCGATCGCGAGTGCCGCGTCGCACACGCTCTCGTGCTTCGCCTTGAGGTCGCGCGCGAGGGCTTCGACCTCGGCGGGCGGGTTCGTCCGCCTGGTCTGCTTGAGGTGCTCGACGGTCTCGGTGGTCGTCTCGACCGCGAGCTCGAGCTCGGCCCAGGTGAGGCTCTCGTCCTGGTGCGGCCGGGGGCGCACCTCCACCAGCGAGGTGGCGGTGAGCGACAGCTCTTTGTGCGGGGTCAGGATCTCGAACGACGAGACCCGCGAGCCCCAGTAGTCCACGTAGCTGTGGTGGCTCGACATCGGCAGGATCTCGAGGTTGGAGAACAACACCAGCTGGCCGTCACTGGAGACCGGAAGCATCCGGGCCTCGTTGTAGGAGGCCGTGACGTCGCCGCCGTAGTGGAAGCCCGTCATGTGCTTGATGCGCAGGCGGTTCAACTCGTCTCTCCGACCCAGCTCGGTGCCGCATTGGTCGGGAAGTAGCGCTGGCGGATCGCCTCGGAGGCGGCGCTGGTCGCGAGCTGCACGTTGTCCATGTGGAACGGAAGGTCCTCGAGGATGTCGGCGATCGGGCGGTACTCGAGCTCGCTGCGAATCTGCCCGAGCAGGCGCTGCGAGAGGTCGGAGACGCCAACCCGGCCGGTGCTCGGCTCGATCTCGCGCATGCAGGCCTCCGCCCGCGACACGGAGAACAGGATGCTGCGCGGGAACAGCCGGTCGAGCAGCAGGAACTCAGCGGCGTTCTTCGCGCTCGGCACGCCGCGGTAGGTGCGCAGGTACGCCTCGTATGCGCCGCACGACCGGAGAATGGTGGTCCATGAGGGGCCGGATGCCTCGGTCAGCGACCTCGTCGCGAGCAGCCGCGCGGTCATGTCCGCGCGCTCGATGGAGCGCCCGAGGGTGAAGAACTGCCACGCCTCGTCCCTGCTCGTGGCGGACTCGATGATCCCGACCGCGAGTGCGCTTCGCTCGCGCACCCAGGCGAAGAACTCGTGCACCTTGTCGCTGGACACCTTGCGGGGCATCCGGGCGCGTGTCGTATTGAGGCACTCCCAGAGCTCGGTGCTCACGATCTCGCGGGCGCGGCGGGCGTTCTCGCGGGCGGCGCCGAGCGAGTAGGCGATCGAGGCGGGCTCGGAGCGGTCGACGGCGAGGATGCTCAGGATGTCCTGTCGCGTCAGCTCGGTGTCGTCCGGGGCCTCGGCGCCCATGACGCTGAGGAGCGAGCGGCAGGCGAGGTCCTCCTCGATCCACGGGTCTTCGAGGAGGAGCTGGAGGTGGACGTCGAGGATGCGCGCGGTGCCGTCGGAGCGCTCGATGTAGCGGCCGATCCAGAAGAGGGACTCGGCGATGCGGCTCAGCATTCGGCACCTCCGGTGGGTTGAGTAGCCGCCAGCGGCGTATCGAAACCGGGTTTCGATACGGCCCTGGAGGGCCTACTCAATCCGCCAGACTGCTGCTGCTGCTCCTGCTGGCCGTGGCCGAGGGGCCGCTCGTGCGGGCCGTGGTCCTGTTGCGCGGCCTTGAGCATCTCGGGCGTGATCACGGAGATGGACTCGGTGGCCGCGGCCTGGCCGGCGACGAGGCCCTGGATGCTGTGGCGGCTGACCGTGAGCGGGTCCTGGCCGACGACCCAGGTGTCCTTGGAGCCGCCGCCCTGCGAGCTGTTGACCACGAGCTCGCCCTCGGGAAGGGCGACGCGAGTGAGGCCGCCGGGGAGGACCCAGACATCCGTGCCGTCGTTGACCGCGAAGGGCCGCAGGTCGGCGTGCCGCGGCCTCATGCCGTCGTCGACGAGCGTGGGGATGGTCGAGAGCTGCACGACGGGCTGCGCGATCCAGCCGCGCGGGTCGCGCAGGAGGCGCTGCTTCAGCTCGGCGAGCTCCTCCTTCGAGGCATCCGGCCCGATCACGAGGCCCTTGCCGCCGGAGCCGTCGACCGGCTTCACGACGAGCTCGTCGAGGCGGTCGAGCACCTCCTCCAGCGCTCCGGGGTCTTCGAGGCGCCAGGTCTGCACGTTCGGCAGGATCGCCTCCTCGCCCAGGTAGTACTTCGTGAGCTCGGGCAGGTAGGTGTAGACCAGCTTGTCGTCGGCGACGCCGTTGCCGACCGCGTTCGCGATCGTGACGTTGCCGAGGCGCGCGGCGAGCATGAGTCCGGGGCTGCCGAGCATCGAGTCGGCGCGGAACTGCAGCGGGTCGAGGAACTCGTCGTCGACGCGGCGGTAGATCACGTCGACGCGGGTGGGGCCGGCGGTCGTGCGCATCCAGACCCGCCCGCCGGAGCAGAACAGGTCGCGGCCCTCGACGAGCTCGACGCCCATGAGGCGCGCGAGCAGGGTGTGCTCGAAGTACGCGGAGTTGTACACGCCGGGCGTGAGGACGACGACGGTCGGGTCGTCGACACCGGGCGGGGCGGATGCGCGGAGGGCCTGCAGCAGCTTGTGCGGGTAGTCCCCCACCGGCCGCACTCGCATGGAGACGAACAGCTCCGGAAGGGTCTGCGCCATCACCCGCCGGTTCGAGATGACGTAGCTCACGCCCGACGGCACGCGCACGTTGTCCTCGAGCACCCGCCAGGTGCCCTGCTCGTCGCGGATCAGGTCGATGCCGCTCACCTGGATGCGCACGCCGTTGGCCGGCTCGATGCCCGCTGCCTCGCGGTGGAAGTGGCTGGAGCTCGTGATGAGCTTCGCCGGGATCACGCCGTCCTTCACGGCGGCCTGCGGCCCGTAGATGTCTGCGAGGAACATCTCGAGAGCGCGCACGCGCTGCTTGATGCCGGCCTCGACGTTCACCCACTCCGCCTGGTCGATCACGCGCGGCACCGCGTCGAGCGGGAACGGCCGCTCCTCGCCGGCGAAGTCGAAGGTCACGCCCTGTGCGAGGTAGGAGCTGGCGAGGGCATCCGTGCGACCGCGCAGTTCGTCCTGCGTCATCTGCGCCAGGGCGGCGTGGATCTCCTTGTACGACTGACGCGCAGCACCGGGCGTGGCGAACATCTCGTCCCAGGCGGGCGTGCCGGTTCGCTTGGTGGCAGTGGCGCCATAACCGTCGAACAGGTCAGCCATAGGGTGAGCCTAGGCCCGTCGTGTTGCGGCGGTGTTTCAGCGCGACCGTAGAGTGTGCGTGTGAATTCCCCGATCATTCTCGTGCTGCCCGGTGGCGGCTATCAGAATCACGCCGACCACGAGGGGGAGCCGGTGGCCGAGTGGCTCCGCGGCCTCGGCTGGCGGGCGAGGGTCGTCCGGTATCCGGTCCGGACGCGGCATCCGGGACCGCTTGACTACATGCGCGCCGAGATCAAGGCCGAGCGGGATGCCGGTGCCACCGCCGTGGGACTGATCGGGTTCTCGGCCGGGGGCCACCTGGCGGGACAGGTCGCTGCCACGGGCGGCGCGGACTTCGCGATCCTCGGGTACCCGGTGGTCTCCATGCAGCTCGGCACCCACGCGGGGTCGCGCGAGAACCTGCTGGGGCGGCATCCGGCACCGTGGACCCGCCGCGCTCTCTCCGTCGACCGGCTGATCACGCCGCAGTCGCCGCCGTTCTTCGTCTGGCACACCGCCGAGGACGACTCGGTGCCGGTGCAGCACGCCTACCTGCTGGGCCAGGCGCTCGCGGCCAACGGGGTGCCGCACGAGCTGCACGTGTTCCCGGACGGGCCGCACGGCATCGGCCTCGGCGAGGGCCTGCCGGCTGCCGAGTGGCGCGCGCTGTGCGCCACGTGGCTGGGGCGGCTCGGCCTCTAGTCGAGCGGGTCGAGCACGAAGACCTGGATCTCGCGGTCGGTCTTCAGCTGGTAGTTGGCATAATCGGGCCAGGCCTCGACCGCGCGCTCCCACCAGACTGCGCGCTCCTCGCCCGCGATCTCGCGGGCGGTGTAGTCGCGCCTCACGGGGCCGTCCTGCAGTTCGACGTGCGGGTTCGCCCTGAGGTTCCAGTACCAGGTCGGAGGCTTCGGAGCGCCGCCGAGCGAGGCGACCACCGCGTACACGCCGTCGTGCTCGACGCGCATGAGCGCGTTCTTGCGGAGCTTGCCCCTTGGCCCCGACCGAGGTCAGGACGATGATCGGCTTGCCGCGCAGCGTGTTCGCCTCCGCGCCGTTGCTGGCTTCGAACGTTTCGGTCTGCTTGCGCGACCATTCGGATGTTCCGGGCTCGTACTCTCCTGTGAGTGGCATGGTTCCATTCTGCCTCGGTAGCTTGAGCAACGGGTTTCGATACGGCCGCGGGCCGCCTGCTCAACCCGCGAGCAGCGGCAGCAGGTCCCGCTCCTCGAAGCGGAAGTGCGACTCCATGATCGCGCCGATACCGTCGAGGTGCTGCTGCAGGTCGCCCTCGGGCGCGCGGGCCAGCTCGGCGAGGAGCATCGCGATCAGGTCGTGGTCCTCCCGCAGCTTCGCAATGAGCGCCGGATGCTCGGCCGCGAGCACCGGGAACAGCGACGCATCCTCGGCCTCGTGATGGTCGGTGAGGGCAGTGCAGAAGCCCTGGCAGTACAGCAGCAGGTCGGCGCGGGCCAGCGTGCCCGCCCTCGCCTCGAGCAGCAGTGCGCGGAGTCGGGCGTGCGCCTCGCGCAGCTCGCCCGCCCAGGCGACCAGCCTGCTCTTCTCTGCCTCACTCACCAGCGCCAAGCCTAGACAACGCGCCGGAGCAAGGGGCTTCGATACGGCCGCGGGCGGCCTACTCAACCCGCTGGATCGACTCCAGGTGCAGCATCGCGGCGAGGTTCTTGTCGAGCTCGTCGTCCTGGAAGATCTTCTTCCAGTCGTCCTTGATGATCGTGCGGCGGCCGTAGTCCATCGCGATCAGGCACGCGTCGCTGAACGGGTTCGAGCCCTTCAGGGTGTTCGCGAGGGCGACCTGGGTGTGGCCGAGCAGGATCGACCGGGCGGCCTCCCGCGGCACCCCCATCGTGTTGACGGTCTCCTCGAGCGCCTCCGCGAGCAGGGCGCCGATCATGCACGCGACGGTCTCCACGAGGGTGGGCTCGAGCTGGGCGAGCTGCTTCACGGTCACCCAGTGCACGTCGACGACGGGGGCGAAGATCGCCCGCACGACGGCCTCGAGCAGCTCCTTCTTGGCGGGGTCGTCCGACTCGATGGCCGCAATCGCGTCCTGCGGGGCGGCGATGCCGCCGAACGTGTCGGCGTACTCCTCGGGCGTGTGGCGCTCGAGGAACACCGACGGGTGGCACGGGTGCGTGACGCCGCGGATCACGTCCCCGCGCTCCGCGAGCAGGCCGGCGTACGCGGCGGCCGGGTCGAGCGTCAAGAGGATCGCGCCCGACTTCATCGACCCGATGATCGCCTCCGACACGGAGCCGAGGGCGAGGTCGGGCACCGCCAGCACGACGACGTCGGCGTCGACGACCGCGACAGCCGTGTCGGTGAGGGTGCGGCCGGTGGCGGTGACCCGCTCCTGGCCGGCCGGCGAGTTCTCGCTGTAGAAGACGGTGTGGGCGGTCTTCACCAGGTTGTTGGACACGCGCATGCCCATCTTCCCGCCAGCCCCGATGACGGCGATGGTGATGGTTCCGGTCATGACTTGCTCCTTAGATACGCGATGTTCTGCTCGTTCCACAGGTTCTCGAGCCTGCTGGTCTCCTCGAACGACCCCTGCCACGGCAGCCAGTGCTCGATGATCTGGTTGATGCCCTTGGGCTCCGGCTGCACTGCCGACACGAGGTGGTCGTAGTCGAGCAGTCCGGTGCCGAGGGGCGCGCCCTCGAGGGTGAAGCCCACCCAGCCGCCACGGCGGGTGAAGGCGAAGTCTTTGACGTGCACGTTCGCCACGTAGGGGGCGGTGCGCTCCACGACGTCGCGCGGCAGTTCGAGGGCGGCCACCGAGTTCGCCGGGTCGAGGCAGATGCCGAGGCTCGGGCTCGCGACGCTCTCGATGAGGCCGACCAGATCCGGTGTCGAGACCTGCTCGTAGGTCTCGAGCGCGAGGGTCACCCCGGCCGCCTCGTACGACGGAAGTGACGACCGCAGCAGCGACTCCGCCTCGGGCATCGTCGGGCGGTGGTCAGCGGTGTTGACCATGCTGCGCACGACGGTCGCGCCGAGCACCTCGGCGAGCGCGAGGAACGTCGCGAGGTGGTCCTGCTGCACGCCTCGGGTGCCGAGTTCGAGCCGGATGCCCAGCTCATCGGCCAGCGAGCGCAGGCCGCGCAGCTCGGCGGCGGAGTACCCCAGTATCGGCAGGTAGTCGCACACCTGGAACACCCCGACGCCGAGGTCGCGCGTGCGGCGCAGCATCGCCGGGAGCGACAGTGGCTCCGGCGCCTCAGAGGAGTGCTGCCAGAAGAAGGAGTAGGTACCGAGCCCGATCACCGCGCGGCCGCCTCGTCGAGCACGGCGGCCAGCGCCGCGACGTCGTGGGCGAAGCGGCCGAGGAAGACGCCGTCGACGTCCCCGCCGAGCGCCGTGAGCAGGCCGGGGCCCGCGCTGCCGCCGTAGATCACGGTGCGGCCGGTCTTCTTGAGCTCGGAGGTCACCGCGCGGATGTATTCGGCGGGCGCGGGCTCCGCGGCGCCGATCGCCCACACCGGCTCGTACGCGACGATGACTCGCCCAGCCGGGGCGCCCGCCAAGGCCGCCTCGAGCTGGGCGATGCAGTGGGCCGCGGCATCCGGCGAGCGCTCGGGCTCACCGATGCACAGCACGGGGGTGATGCCGTTGCGGAGCGCGGCCGCGGTCTTGAGCGCGACGACCTCCTCGGTCTCGCCGAACAGCCGGCGGCGCTCGGCGTGGCCGACCTCGACGACGCCGACTCCGAGCTCAGCGAGTTCGGCGCCCGAGACCTCCCCGGTGAACGCGCCCGCGTCCTCCCAGAACAGGTCCTGGGCGCCGACGGTGACGCCGGTTCCGGCGAACACCTCGAGCGCCGCGGGGATCGCGAGGAAGGAGGGGATGACGAAGAGCTCCACGCCGTGCGTGTCCAGGGCCGCGACCCGGCGGAACCATTCGAGCGCGTCGGAGTGCCCGAAGTACATCTTCAGGCTCACTCCGACGGTCGTGGTCATCAGCAGGCGCCGGTGGTCTCGTACTGGTCAAGGACGGCGACCTTCTCGGCGCTCGCGGAGGCCGGGTCGAAGCGGTAGGTGAGCCACTCGCGCACGAGGCGGCGCGCGAGCTCGATGCCGATGACGCGCTGCCCGAGGGCCAGCACCTGCGCGTTGTTGCTCAGCACGAGGCGCTCGACCGAGAAGCTGTCGTGCGCGACGGACGCCCGGATGCCCTTCACCTTGCCCGCCGACATCGCGACGCCCATGCCCGTGCCGCAGATGAGCAGGCCGCGGTCGGCCTCGCCCGCGGCGATCAGCTCGCCGACCGCCACGCCCACGCGCGGGTACGGGGTGTGCCCGTCTGCGTCGACGCCCACGTCGGTGACGAACTCCACGAGGTCGCTGAGCTGGAGGTCCTTCTTGAGGATCTCCTTGTAGTCGTAGCCGGCGTCGTCAGACCCGATAGCGATGCGGAGCTTGTCCACTAGTTCTCCTTTAGTACGTCGGCGATGCGCGCCACGATGAGCGCGAGGGAGTGGGCGCCCGCGTCGGGCGTGCCCAGGCTCTTCTCCGCATGCGGACGGGCGCGGCCCATCTTCGGCAGGAGGCCGGCGGTCGCGGCAGCCGCGGTCGCCGCGGCGGCAGAGGCGGCGGTCCAGGCGTCCGCGAGGGATGCCCCGCCGTCGACCTCACGGGACAGCGCGTCGGCGAACGGCACGAGCGCGTCGACCATGGTCTTGTCGCCGGGCACGGCGCCGAACGCCAGGATCGCGTCCTTCGCGGACTGCACGGCCACGGCCACCACTCGCGGCGTCGGGGCCAGGTCGTCGCCCAGCTCCGCGGCGAGAGCGCGCAGGGCGGCGCCCCAGAGCGCTCCGGATGTCCCGCCAGCACGATCGGACCACGCGTCGCCCGCGCGCTCGAGCACCGTCTGCACTCCTGCCCCCGCTGCGAGGGCCTCGACTGCCGCCGAGCGTGCGGCGTGCGAGCCGCGCTGCATTCCGATGCCGTGGTCGCCGTCGCCCGCGACCGCGTCCAGGCGGCCGAGCTCGTCTGCGTTCTCGTCGATCACGTCGGCGATCGCGTCGAGGGCGCGGGCGGCGGTCTTGGCGGCGGCCTGGGATTCGCTGCTCGCGGGAGAGATCTCGACAAGCTCGATCTGCGCTTCGGCGTCGACCACCGCTTGCGCAACAGCACGGATCGAGCCCTTGCGGTACGCGGGGGTGTCGGCGGGCGCGCGCCAGAAGCCCTCGAGCTCATCGTCCAGCCAGAACAGGGTCAGGGATGCCCCGGCCATGTCGAAGCTCGTGACGAACTCGCCGACCTCCGGCTCGACGACGGTGAGTCCGGCCTCGTCGAGGAGGGCGGCGACCCGGCGGTAGACGACGAACAGCTCCTCGTACTTGACGGCGCCGAGGCCGTTGAGGATTACCGCGACACGGTGGCCAGCGCCATCCGGCCGCTCGGCCAGGAGCGTGCTGACGAAGAGCTCGGCGAGGCCGTCGGCAGTGGGGACGTCCGTCTCGTCGATGCCGGGCTCGCCGTGGATGCCGATGCCGACGCCCATGCGGCCCTCGGGCACCGTGAACAGCGGTGCGTCCGCGCCCGGCAGGGTGCAGCCGGTGAAGGCGACGCCGAACGACCGGGTGCGCTCATTGGCGAGGCGCGCGACCCGCTCGACCTCGTCGAGGGAGTAGCCGGCCTCGGATGCCGCGGCGGCGGTCTTGAAGACCGCCAGGCCGCCCGCGATCCCCCGGCGCTTGTGCTTCTCGGCCGGGGAGGCGCTGGCCACGTCGTCCGTGACGACGACCGTGCGCGCGTCGACGCCCCGGGCACGCAGCTGCCGCTGGGCCTCGTCGAAGTTGAGGACGTCGCCGGCGTAGTTGCCGTAGGTGAAGAGGATGCCGCCGCCGAGGTCGGCCGCGCGGGCCACGGAGAGCACCTGCTGCGCCGAGGGCGACGCGAAGAGGTTGCCCATCGCCGCGCCGTGCGCAAGGCCCTGGCCGACGATGCCGCCGAACGCCGGATAGTGGCCCGAGCCGCCGCCGATCACGACGGCGACGCTCTCCTGCGCGGAGACGGTGCTGCGGACGACGCCGCCCGTGACCCGGCGGACCTGCGCCGAGTTCGCGGCGACGAAGCCGTCGACCAGTTCGTCCGCGAAGGCGGCCGGATCGTTGAAGAGGCGAGTCACCCGTTCACGATACCCATTTATCAACCGGTTGACCAGTTTTGGTTGTCCGGTTGACCGAAAATGACGAGGATTGCTGCTGCGCGTTGGTACCGTTGACCCATGCCGGCCTATCCCAACGACTCCTCCGCGGAGATCGCCGCCTCCCTCGGCGCCCTCGAATCGGGCTCGGCGGTATCGGCGGTGGCCAAGCGCCTGCTCGAGATCTTCACGCGCGGTGACATCGAGCCCGGCACCCGCCTCCCCCCGGAGCGCCAGCTCGCGACCACCCTCGGCGTCGGCCGCTCGGCGGTGCGCGAGGCACTCGCCGCCCTCGAGATCCTCGGGATCGTGGACGTGCGGCCCGGCTCTGGCACCTACCTGCGCGGCAGCGCGAGCGAGCTGCTGCCGCAGACCCTGAGCTGGGGCCTCATGCTGGGCGAGCCGCGCACGGTCGAGCTCATCGAGGTGCGCGGTGCGCTCGAGATCTACGCCGCCCGTCTCGCCGCAACCCGCATCTCCGACGAGGCCCTCGAGAGCCTGGGGGCGCGCGTCGAGGAGATGCGCGCCTCCGTCGACAACCTGAAGGCCTTCGTCGAGGCCGACCTGCAGTTCCACCTCGAGCTCGCTCGGGCGATCGACAACACGGTCCTGCTCGACCTCCTGCAGAGCATCCGGTCGCTGCTGCGCGTGTGGGTCGACCGGGCCGTGCAGGACACCGACCACGCCCTGCTCGCCATCGAGGAGCACGCCGCCGTGCACGCCGCGATCGCGACACGGGACCCGGATGCCGCGGCCTCGGCGATGGCCGTCCACATGCACACCGCCGGCCGGCGCCTCGCGGGCTCGGTCCTCGCCCAGCAGTAGCTCCCGTGTACCTCTACGCCGCGTACAACGCCGCCCCCAAGGATCTCGCCGGCGGCCCCGACGAGCAGGAGTGGTACTCGCTCCTGCGCGCGGAACCGCTCATCCGCGGCCTCGAGCTGAGCTTCAACGCTGCGGTGCACCCCAGCGGCCCCGAGGCCCTGGCCGCGCTGCTCGACCCGCGCTGGGAGAACGTCGTCACGACCATCCCCGGCACGATCGCCGGGGTTGCCCGCGACTCCGGCTACGGACTCGCCTCGGCCTCCGAGCCGGGTCGGGCCGCCGCCCTCGACCACGTTCGCGCTCTGCGCCGGGATGTCGCGGCGCTCGTGTCGGCAGGGCGGCCGGTGATCGCCGTGGAGCTGCACTCCGCGCCCACGGGAGGCTCCGTCGAGCGCCTCACCGAGTCGCTGACCGAGATCGCCTCGTGGGACTGGGGCAGCACGGCGGTCCTCGTCGAGCACGCGGACGCGCTCGTGCCGGAGCACCCGCCGGTGAAGGGCTGGATGCGGCTCGAGGGCGAGATCGCGGCAGTCTCCGCGGCCTCGGCGGCCACCGGTCGGCGCCTCGGCCACACGGTGAACTGGGGCAGGTCCGCGATCGAGAGCGCGTCGGCATCCGGGGCCCTCGACCACATCCGCGCGCTGGGAGCGTCGCTGCGCGGGCTCATGATCTCGGGAGCCTCGCCGCTCGCTACCGCGCGCAGCACACCCTGGGAGGACTCGCACTTGGCGCTCGACACGTTCGAGCCGGAGTCCCTGCTGACCGCCGATGCCGTTCGCGCGGCGCTCGACGCCGTCGGCGAGCTCGACTACCTCGGGGTGAAAGTCGGACGGGCCGCGGATGCCACCACCCTGGCCGGGCGGCTGGCGCCGGGGCTCGGCACTCTGCACGCCCTCGACGAACTGGTGCGCGCTCGTGCTTGAGCGGATCGAGCGCCTGTGGACCGGCGGCGCCTGGCTCGAGGGGCCGACCTGGGTGCCGTCGCTCGGGGCGCTGCTGTTCAGCGACATCCCGAACAACCGGGTGATGGCGTACGACCCCGCCTCCGGTGCCGTCGCCGTGCACCGCTCGGACGCCGAGTTCGCGAACGGCCGCACCCTCGACCGGGAGGGGCGTGTCGTACAGGCGAGCCACGGCCGCCGCGCGATCGAGCGCGAGGACGGCGGCGTGCTCGAGACGCTCGTGGGCAGCTGGTCCGGGGGGCGGTTCAACTCGCCCAACGATGTGGTCGTCGCGTCGAACGGCGACGTGTACTTCACCGACCCGCCCTACGGCCTGCACGAGAGCGGGCGGGAGGGGCATCCGGGCATGCAGGACTACGACGGCTGCTTCGTGTTCCGCTGGGACGGGGATGCCGCGACTCCGGTGATCACCGACATGGTGCACCCCAACGGCCTCGCCTTCTCCCCGGACGAGTCCCTCCTCTACGTCGCCGACACCGGGTTCTTCTGGGTGCCGGACGGGCCGCGGCACATCCGCGCGTACGACACGGCGACCTGGGCGGGGCGGGAGTTCGTGCAGCCCTCCGGGATCGCCGACGGGTTCCGAGTGGATGCCGCCGGGCTGGTCTGGACATCGTCGAGCGAGGCGGTCCAGGTGTTCTCGCCCGCCGGTGACGCGCTCGCCGCGTTCCCGTTCCCCGAGCGCGTGTCGAACCTGTGCTTCGGCGGGCCGGACGGCCGCGACCTCTACGTGACGGCCTCGACGAGCCTGTACCGCGCCCGCCTGACCCCCGCGGGTTGAGTAGGCCGCCCGCGGCCGTATCGAAACCGGTTGCTCGAACCGTCCGGCTTCGATACGCGCGCCAGAGCGCACTACTCAACCCGCCGCGGGTTGAGTAGGCCGCCCGCGGCCGTATCGAAACCGGTTGCTCGAACCGTGCGGTTTCGATACGCGCGCCAGAGCGCGCTACTCAACCCGCCTTGGCCGCTAGTCGGGGTCGGGCCCCAGCGCAGGCGGGATCTCGACGCCGAGCTCCACGAGCTGGTCGGTGATCACGCGCATGGCGTTGAGGGCCTTCGGGAATCCGCAGTACTGCACGGTGTGGATCACCGTCTCGATGATCTCGGTGGGCGTGCATCCGGCTCGGATCGCCCCGCGGGTGTGGCCGCGCAGCTGCGGGTCGAGCCCGCCGATCGTCACGAGCGAGGCCAGCGACAGCAGCTCGCGCTGCGCGAGGGTGAGGCCCGGCCGCGAGTAGATGTCGCCGAAGTTGAACTCGATGCCGAAGCGCGCGAGGTCCTGCCCGAGCCCGACCTGCATCTCGACGAGGCCGTCGGCCTTGCCCTCGCCGTAGACCTCGTTGAACCAGCGCTTGCCCTTGTCCAGTCGTTTCGTCATGGGTTCCTCCTAGATCGAGTGTCCGCCGTCGAGCGGCAGGATGACACCGGTGATGTTGACGGCCTCCGGCGCCGCGAGGAACACGACCGTCTGCGCGAGGTGCGCGGGCTCGCCGAGCAGTCGCGTCGGGATCTGGTCGAGCAGCGCCTCCCGCCGCTCCGGGGTGTCGTTGTCGCGGCCGGGGGTGGCCTGCGCGCCGGGAGCCAGCGCGTTGACCGTGATCCCCTGCTCGGCGACCTCGATCGCGAGCGCCTTGGTGAGGCCGACGACTCCGGCCTTGGCCGCGGCGTAGGCCGTCGCACCGCGGACCAGTCGGCCGCCCGAGACCGCCGCGATCGACGCGATGCTGATGATGCGCCCGAAGTGCTGCTCGATCATCGAGGGCAGTACCGCGCGCGTGACGTTGAACACGGAGGTGAGGTTGCGGTCGATCTGGGTCTGCCAGGTTTCCGGGGTCATCTCGTGGAAGAAGCTCACGGCGCCGCCGCCCGCACCGTTGAGCAGGATGTCGACACCGCCCCACTCCGCGATGACCCCGTCCACGGCCGCCTGCACCGCAGCGAAGTCCGTGAGGTCCGCGGTGGCGGAGTAGGCGCGCACGCCGTGCGAGCGGACGATGGCCGCGGTCTCCTCCAGCCCGGGTCCGTTGAGGTCGAGGCCCGCTACATCCGCGCCCTCGGCCGCCAGCGTCTCGGCGATGACCCGGCCGAGCGCGCCCGCGGCGCCGGTCACTATCGCGCGCTTGCCCTGAAGTCGTCCGGTCATGATGGTGTCTCCTTGAGTTTCGCTTCACGCCGACGCCTGTGCAGGATCGGCTCGGTATATCCGTTCGGTTGTCCCGCGCCCTCGAAGACCAGCTCGACCGCGCTGCGGAAGCCGATGCTCGACTCGCGGTCTGGCGCCATCGGGCGGTACCCGGGCTCGCCCGCGTTCTGCGCGTCGACCACCACGGCCATGCGCGCGAGGCTCTCGCGCACCTGCTGCTCCGACACGATGCCGTGCCGCAGCCAGTTGGCGAGGTGCTGGCTCGAGATGCGCAGCGTCGCGCGGTCCTCCATGAGCGCGACATCGTGGATGTCGGGCACCTTCGAGCACCCGACGCCGAGCTCGACCCACCGCACGACGTAGCCGAGCAGCGACTGCACGTTGTTGTCGAGCTCCTCCCGGCGGTCCGCGTCGGACCAGGCCGCGGGGTCGCCGAGCGGCAGCTCGAGCAGCTCGGCGCGCGTGCTGCGGCGGTGGCCGGCGAGCTCGCGCTGACGGGCCGCGACGTCGACGCGGTGGTAGTGGATCGCGTGCAGGGTCGCCCCGGTCGGCGACGGCACCCAGCCGGTCGACGCGCCCGCGAGCGGCTGCCCGACCTTCTGCTCGACCATGTCGGCCATGAGCTCGGTCATCGCCCACATGCCCTTGCCGATCTGCGCGCGGCCCGCGAGGCCGGCGGCAAGGCCGATGTCGACGTTCTGCTCCTCGTACGCGCGGATCCAGGTCTGCGACCGCATGTCGTGCTTGCGCACCACCGGCCCCGCTTCGAGCGAGGTGTGGATCTCGTCGCCCGAGCGGTCGAGGAACCCGGTGTTGATGAAGACGAGCCGGTCGGATGCCTCGGCAATGGCCAAGGCGAGGTTGGCAGACATGCGCCGCTCCTCGTCCATCAGCCCGAGCTTGAGGGTCAGCGCCGGAAGCCCGAGCAGCTGCTCGACCCGCGCGAACAGGTCGACGGTCAGGCGCACCTCGTCCGGACCGTGCATCTTCGGCTTGACGATGTAGATCGAGGCGGCGCCGGCCGGTAGCGCGGCGAGGGTCGTGACGACGGCGTCGAGCACTCCCTCGCCGATCTCCGTGCCGTCGCGGTCGAGCACCGCGTCCGTAGTCATGAGGTGGCCCACAGTGCGCACGAGCATGACCGCGCGCCCGGGGAGGGTGAGGGACGTGCCATCCGGCGCTACGAAGTCGAGGTCGGGAGCGAGGCGCCTCGTGACGGTGCGGCCGCCCTTCTGGAACGAGTCCTCGAGGGTGCCGTTGTTGAGGCCGAGCCAGTTGCGGTACGCGTGCAGCTTGTCGTCGACGTCGACGCAGGCCACCGAGTCCTCGAAGTCCACGATGGTCGTGAGCGCGGACTCGAGCACCACGTCCGACAGGCCCGCCGGGTGCGCCGCGCCGACGACGGATGCCCGGTCGAAGCGCAGCTCGAGGTGCAGCCCGTTCTGGCGCAGCAGCACCGAGTCGGGCGCCGCGGGGTCGCCGCGGTACCCGCGCAGCTGGTCCGGGTCGGCAAGGCCCACGGCGCCGTTGACGACAAGTGCGCCCTCCACCACGGCGTAGGCCGCGGCATCCCCGTGGCTCGCGCCCCGGAGCGGGACGAACTCGTCGAGCAGGCCCCTCGCGTACTCGACGACGAGGGCTCCGCGCGCGAGGTCGTAGCCCGCGCCACGAGGGCCCGGGATCACGTCGGTGCCGTACAGGGCGTCATACAGCGAGCCCCACCGCGCATTCACGGCGTTGAGCGCGTACCGGGCATTGGTCACCGGGACGACGAGCTGCGGGCCGGCGAGCACGGCGATCTCCGGATCGGCACCGGTAGTCGTCACGGCTACCGATACCGGCTCGGGCAGCAGGTACCCGATGCCCTCGAGGAATGCGAGGTAGGCATCCTGGTCGACCGCGCCGGGGTGCGCCCGGTGCCACTCGTCGATCTCGCGCTGCAGCCGGTCGCGCTCGGCGAGCAGCGTCCGGTTGCGCGGCATGATCTCGTCGACCAGCTCCTCGAAGCCGGCCCAGAACCGTGCGGCGTCGAGGCCCGCGGGCGGGAGCAGCTCCTGCTCGACGAAGGCGCGGAGCCGGGGGTCGACCTGCATCAGCGCTTGAGGCCCCGCGATGCGAGCTCCTCGCCCGCCGCCTCGAGGTTCTCGTGGGTCATCTCGGAGTACTTGCGCGAGAGCACGAAGCCGTTCGCTCCGCCGTCGAGGGCGGCAGCCACCGAAGCCCGGACGTCGTCCGGCTGCGTGTAGCGCGAGCCCTCGCCCGCCGGGATGTTGACGTCGAGGCCGGGGTAGACGGCGACGCCGGGACCGGCCGTGGCCTTCGCGCGAGCGGTCTCGCGCTGCACGTAGTCGGCCGAGAAGCCGAGCGCGGGCAGGTCGTCGAACGTCACGTTCTCGTCGTAGCCGAGCGTGCTGCGCACGAGGTCGAACACGGTCTGCTCGCTCACGCCGCGGAACAGCCGCTTCTGGAGGGTCGACACGTAGTGGTGCACGCGGTAGCCAGCGGCGTCCTTGTAGAGGACCGGCTTGATGAAGTCGGAGTACGCGCTCATCTTGCCGAAGTCGACCTGCGCCCGGTAGAAGGGCGAGAACGAGTTGTGGTGCCAGATGTGCCAGCCGACCTGCACCTCGGGGGCGAGGAACTTGATCGTGCCGTACAGGTTGGCCTGGAAGGCCTCGTAGCCCTCGCGCCAGAACTGGTCCCACTCGATGAGCTCGGGGTACTGGCCGAGCAGGCGCAGGAACCGGATGAACGCGCTGTCGTACTCGCCGGAGTCGTCGCTCGTGACGAGCCTGTCGAGCTCGAGGTAGGCCTCGCGGGCGCGGCGCACGTCGATGCCCTGCTCCGTCGCGGCCTGGATGCAGAAGCGGCAGAAGCAGTACGAGCCGCCGTTGCGGGCGAAGCCGCCGTCGCTCAGCACGTTGTCGAGCGGGCCGTTGCGCTCACCGCCGATCATGAGGCCGTCGAGGTCGTACGACTTGACCTGGTCCTCGACCAGTCCGCGCCACCACGCGATGTAGTCCGGGTTGCGCAGGCACGCGTAGTTGTCGGTGCGGCCCCAGGTGTCGATCTGGAGGACGTTCGAGAAGCCGGGGATGGAGTTCGTGAGGCCCGAGTGCGTGTTCTCGAGCAGGAAGGAGTACACCTTCACATCGCGCTCGTGGGCGGAGGGGATCACGTCGCCGAGCGTGTCGAAGCCCGCGACCTCCGCGTCCTTCGCGCGCCACGGGCCGAGCGTCGAGGCCGTGTAGAACTCCTCGTGCTGCGTGACGAACGAGCCGCCGGTGTGCACGTCGACCTGGTGGTCGCCGCCGTGGCCGGGGTGGGGCTTGCGGGTGACCTGGCGGCCGGCGAGGCCGCGGTCGAAGGCCTGGGTGCCGACGAAGACCGCGTTGATCCCGGCCTTCTCGACGAGCAGGTCGAGCACCGTGTCCACCCCCTCGTCGACGAAGGAGATGGCCCCGATCTGGATTCCGGCGAGTATGCCCATGCTGTGTAACTCCTTGAGTTGGTTCAGTTCTCGCGCGGCACGAGCCGGTACCGCGGGCGGTAGCCGGCCAGCACCCGGATGACCTCGTCGACCATGTACTGGAAGAAGCGCGGCTCGGCCGCGTCGGTCACGCCGGCGATGTGCGGGGTGAGGAAGACGTTGGGCATGCCGCGCAGCGGGGAGTCCACCGCGAGGGGCTCTGGCTCCACGACGTCGAGGCAGGCGATGATGTCGCCGACGGTGAGGCGCTCGATGAGGGCATCCGTGTCGACGACTGCACCGCGGGAGACGTTCACGAACACGGCGCCCGGCTTGAGCAGGCCGATCTCGTGGGCGCCGATCAGCCCGGTGGTCTCGGTGGTCTGCGGTACGAGGTTGATCACGACGTCCGACCGCGACATGACGGTGTCGAGGTCGGTCAGGTCGAGGTCGTAGATGTTCGCCAGGACGTCGGGGGCGCCGGGATCCACCGCGAGCACGTTCACGTGGAACGGCGCGAGCAGCTCGAGCAGGCGCCGGCCGACGTTGCCCACGGCGATGAGCCCCACGGTCTTGCCCGTGAGCTCCCCGCGCAGGTAGCCCGGGTCGTCGAGGAACACGGTGCGGTCGGGCCAGAGCAGCTCGCCCTCGACGATGCGGCGGAACAGCGCGCCCGCGTTGCGGAGTCCGATCATGGCCAGCGCGAGCGCCCACTCGGCCACGGGGTCGGAGGAGCCGTTGGTCGTGTCCGAGACCACGATGCCCCGGCGCTGGGCTGCCGTGACATCCACCCGCCCGGCGAAGCGGTCGCCGTGGGTGTCGCCGATGAGCTTGAGCCGGGGTGCCCGCGCCATGATCTCGTCGGTGATGCGCACCGAGCCGTAGCTCACGACGAGGGCATCGAGGTCGCGCACGAACTCGGCGGTGCGGGCGGAGAGCTCAGGGTCCTCCGGCGGTGCGCCGAACACGCGGTCGGGGCCGTCGAGCTCGAGCCAGACCACCTCGGCCGCAGCCTCGAGGCGCGCGACGTCCTCCGGGAAGAAGTAGCGCCGCCGGCCCGCGGCCGTGACGATGATGCCGACCTTGCTCACAGCACTCCCCGTTCGCGCAGGATCGACTCGAGGTTGCCGCCGCGGATCGCCGCGAGGTCGTCGGCGGAGAGGAAGTCCGCGTGGTCGAGCACGCGCAGTGCCTGCACGTAGCTGTGGTGCGGCAGCAGCGACGGCCAGTCCGACGCCCACACCATGCGCGCCGGCCCCCACGACTCGTAGAAGGCCCTCACGATCGGCAGCCGGTCGAGGTACGGGTAGTCCCACGGCCGGTCGTGGCCGTAGTAGTAGCCCGAGACCTTCACCAGGAGGTTCGGCACGTCGTCGTGGTCGAGCACGAGCTTCAGTGCGGCATCCACCCCGTCCGGATGCAGGGTCACGACGGCGAGGTGGTTCGCGATGAGCACCACCCCCGGGAACCGCCGTGCCACCTCCCGCAGGTCGTCGTACCAGATCGGCGGCGCCGCCAGCGTGACCACGAGCCGCGCCTCCTCGGCGACCGCCCAGAACGCCAGGCCCTCGTCGGAGAGCAGCCAGCCGTCGTTGACCGGCTCGAGGTAGTGGGAGACGCCGACCGGCCGGAACCGCTCGATCGTCGCGCGCAGGCGGTCGGCGGCGCCCGGGCGGTGGTAGTCGGGCCCGAAGCGGCTGTCGATGTCGGCGACCTGGAGAAGGCGGCCCGGATGCTCGGCCGCAACCTCTGCGCCGTACTCGTTGTTGTCCGCGGCATTGTCGATGCGGGCGTTCACCACGAGCGCGGCGTCGACTCCCGCGCGGTCCATCTCGAGGAGGAGGTTCTCCGCGCGGCCCCGCGTGCCCGAGTCGGGCACGTCGGGCCGGTACGGCCAGTGCGGCCACACGTGGGTGTGGGCATCCAGGATCATCCCTTGACCGAACCCGCTGTCAGTCCGCGCATGACCTGCTGGTTGATAGCGAGGTAGATCGCGAGCGTCGAGAACACGAGCATGCTGATCGCCGCGAAGAGCGGGCCGTAGTTGATGGCCCCGTACTCGTCGCTGAAGTGCAGCAGGCCCACCTGGATCGTCGACAGCTTCGAGTCGATGTTGAACGTCAGCGCGATGAGCAGGTCGTTCCAGACGGAGAAGAACTGCAGCAGCGCGACGGTGAAGATGCCGTTGCGCACCATCGGCAGGCCCACCGAGAAGAAGGCGCGGAACGCACCGCCGCCGTCGAGGGTGGAGGCCTCGAAGATCTCCCGGGGGATGGCACGGAAGTACGTCGCCATCAGGAACACGGTCAGCGGCAGCCCATGGCCCACGTAGGTGATGATCAGAGGCAGGTAGCTGTTCGCAATACCGGTCTGGTAGTAGATCGTGAAGAGCGGCAGCAGCACCATCTGCAGCGGCACCATCATGCCGCCGACGATCAGGAAGAGCACGGCGTTGCGGCCCTTCCAGAGCATCACCTCGAGGGCGAAGCCGGCGGCCGCCCCGAGCACGATGATGAGGAACAGCGACGGCACCGTGACGATGAGGCTGTTGAGCGCGTTGCGGCCGAGGCTGCCCGTCGTGAACGCCTCGACGTAGTTGCTGAACTGCAGGCTCGACGGCAGCGACCAGAGCGGAGAGCTGACGATCTCGTCCTTGGTCTTGAGCGAGCTGGAGAGGAGCCAGAACAGCGGGTAGATCTCGACGACCAGCAGCACGCCGATGATGATCTTGATGACGGCGCTGGTGGTGAGCCGCTTCGCCCTCGCGCCGGCCGGCGGAGCGGCCTTCCGGGTCGTGCCAGCGTTCGTGAGTGTTGCAGACACGATCAGCCCTTCGTGAGGTCGCGGCGGGAGGAGCGGAAGACGAGCAGCGTCGCAGCCAGGCACACGACGGTGATGACGAGTGCGAGTGTGCTGCCGTAGCCGAAGTCGCCGTAGGTGAACGCCGTTTTGTACATGAGCAGGTTCAGGGGCGTCGTCGCACTACCCGGCCCGCCGTTGTTGAGGGCGAGGATCGAGTCGAACACTTTCAATGACGAGTTCAAACTGAAGATGATCGTCGCCATGAGCACGGGCAGTGAGACCGGGACGACGATGTTCCAGACCAGCCTCAGACCGCCGGCGCCGTCGATGCGCGCCGAGTCGAGGATCTCCTCGGGGATCTCGATGAGGCCCGCGTAGAGCAGGATCGCGAAGAAGCCCATCGAGCGCCACAGGTCCATGATGACGATGACGATGAAGGCGTTCTCGCCGGTGGCGAACCAGTCGACGGCCGGGGCGCCGAAGAGCCCGATGATCGAGTTGATCGGCCCCTCCTGGGGCGAGACCGAGAAGAGCTTGCCGAACAGCAGCGCGATCGCCACGGTCGGGAGCACGACGGGGAAGAACACCATCGTGCGGATGAACGTCGAGCTCTTGCGGAGCACGAAGGTGTAGAGCAGGGCGAGCGCATAGCCGAGGAGGATCTGCCCGACGCTGATGATGATCGCGTACTTCAGGGTGAACAGGAGGGCGTTGAGCGCCTCCTTGTCGCTGAAGAGGTGCTCGAAGTTCTTGAGGCCGACGAACTCGAAGCCGACGACGGGCGAGCCGTCCATGAAGGAGAGGACGAACGACCAGATCGCCGGTACGACCATCACGCCCAGGTAGATAAGGAGAGCGGGGAGCAGGAGGACCGCGATGGCCTTCTTGTTCCCGAGGACGTGCTTCACGGTGGGGGTCCTCTCGAGTCGCGAACCGGTGCGGATCGCCTGAGCCAGTGTCCCATCGGGAACTGGGGAGGTTCTAGTGAGGGAAGGCGGCGGCGCCCTGGGACGCCGCCGCCTCGTAGATGGATCTGTGAGGACCCGGCTACCGGCTACTGGCCGGAGTCGAGGTCACCCTGGATGAGGCCCATGAAGTCCTCGGCTGACATCGCGCCCGTCAGCAGCGGTGCTGCGTTCGCGCTCGAGTCGGCGTTGGCCTTCGGGGTGAACAGGCCCTCGAACCACAGGACGCTGCCCGGGGCCTTCGAGATCTTGTCCTGGATGTCCGCGGTCAGCGGCGGCAGGTCGGCGACCGGGTCGTTCACGACGAAGCCGGAGAAGCTGCCCTGGGTCTTGAGTGCTTCCGAGCCCCAGTTCTTCGCGATGCAGCTGAGCCATCCGCCGACGCCGTCGTTGTAGAGCTTGGCGTTGATGACGTTCGGCGAGCCGACGTTGGCCGGGTAGCCGTCGATGCCCGGGAACTGGAAGAACCCGATGTCATCGCCGACCTTGTTCTGGTCGGGGTTGTTGACGTTGGCCAGGAACCACGTGCCCATGTACATCATCGCCGCGTCGCCGTTGAGCATCTGGGCGTTCATGGTGTCGTAGTCGAGGTTCGTGATGCCGTCGATGAAGTCCGGTCCGAGGTCCTGCAGCTGCTGTGCCACCTTGACGTACTCGGGATCGGTCAGCTTCGCGTCACCGGACGCGACCTTCGACAGGGCGTCGGGGCCGAGCTCGCTGTAGATCATCGCGCCGAGCCAGCGGCTGATGGTCCAGCCGGTCTTGCCCGAGGCGACGATGGGGGTGACCCCGGCGGCCTTGAGCTTGTCTGCGGCCTCCGTCAGCTCGTCGAGAGTCGTGGGAATCTCGATGTTGTTGTCGGCGAAGATCTTCTTGTTGTAGAAGATGCCCTCGATGTTGAACTGCAGCGGGATGGTCGGGAAGGCCCCGTCATAGAGCTGCTCGATCACGGACTGCGCCGCGGGGGTGACCTGGTCGAGAACTCCGAGGTCGTCGAAGGTCTGGCGCAGGTCGAGGACCTGGCCGGCCTTCTCGAGGTCGCCGCCGGGCTTGACGAGCGACTGCGTGCCCGCATAGAACACGGGAAGCGCGTCCTGGCCGGAGAGCAGCTGGATCTTCGACTGCATGTCAGCGCTGGGCGTCTGGGAGAGGGTGTAAGGCAGGGCCTTCTCCTCCGTCGCGCACTGGTTCTCCTTGAGGATGTCGAACAGCTGACCGGTCTGCGTGTTCTCGTTGGTCACGAGGACCGAGAACTCGGTGGCGCCGGTGGAGGCTCCGTCGCCGGAACCGCCGCCCGCGCAACCCGCGAGGACGAGGCTCGTGCCTGCGGCAAACGCGATAACGGCGCCCGCACGACGAGCATTGGTGCGAATGTTCACCTTCAAACTCCTTTGTTTTTGTGCAAGGTGGGTGACGTTACCGCCAACCGTTCTGAAACGTTACAACGCAAATCTAAATTGGTCAACTGGTCAACCGGATTGCTTTCGTCCCCGTTGATTCCGGGGTTGGCGCTGTTGTTCGATCCACAGTACCCCCGAACTACTCGTGTATTGGTGTCCCACTTGAAACGTGTCAAGAAAGTTGGCAGACTTAGCCATTCCGTCGGTGGCCGAAGGTTGCCGACCGGTTCCATGTCTCAAGAAGGAAGGCGGCCAATGACGGTCACCGTATCGGCGCCCAGCGTCGAGCATCACCGCGATCCCATCGGCATCGGCGAGCGCCGGCCCCGCCTGTCCTGGAAGATCTCCGCGGATGTGCCCTTCACACAAGAAGCCTACGAACTCGAGCTGGACCGCGGAGACGGGCCCCGCCTCACCCGCGTTGAGTCGGCCGAGCAGGTGCTCGTGCCCTGGCCGGGAGTTGGGCTGTCGTCCCGCGAGCGCGTCAGTGCGCGCATCCGGGTGATCGGCAGGGACGGCAGCACGAGCGAGTGGTCTCCCGCAACCCTCGTCGAGGCCGGGCTGCTGTACGCCGAGGACTGGTCCGCCCTGCCCGCGGGCGCGGCCTGGGCCGAAGACCCCGACTCGGACGACCGCCGCCCCTCCCTCGTGCGGCGCGGGTTCGACGTCGAGGAGGGCCTCGTGCGGGCATCCCTCTATATCTCCGCCCACGGCCTGTACGAGGCCGAGCTCAACGGCTCGCGCATCGGGGACGACGCCCTCTCCCCCGGTTGGACCGTCTACCCGCAGCGCCTGCGCTACTACACCTACGACGTGACCGGCCTGCTCCGCCCCGGCAGCAACGTGATCGGCGCCTGGCTCGGCGACGGCTGGTACCGCGGCCGGCTCGGCTGGCGCGGCGGCTTCCGCAATGTCTACGGCACCGACCTCTCCCTCATCGCCCAGCTCGAGCTGCACTACGCGGACGGCCGGATCGAGACGGTCGCCACCGACCCGTCGTGGTCGGCGGCGCCGAGCCCCATCCTGCGCACCGGCATCTACGACGGCGAGATCTACGACGCCCGGGACGAGCAGGCCGGATGGTCGTCCCCCGGGTTCGACGATGCAGCCTGGTCTCCCGTCGCCCTCTCCTCCCTCGACCACGCGACCCTCGTCGCCCCCACCGGCCCGCCCGTGCGCAGCACCGAGGAGGTGCGCCCGATCGAGGTGATCACGACGCCCAGCGGCGCTACCGTGCTCGATTTCGGCCAGAACCTCGTGGGGCGCATCCGGATGCACGTCACCGGGGCCGCGGGCGACACCGTCACCATCCGCACCGCCGAGGTGATGCAGGAGGGCGGGATCTACACGCGGCCCCTGCGCGGCGCTCTCTCGACCGACGTCTACACGCTCTCCGGCGCTGCCGGCGGCGAGGAGTGGGAGCCGCGCTTCACGTTCCACGGGTTCCGGTACGCGGAGGTGTCGGGGTGGCCCGGCGACATCGAGGCCGCGGTCGCGGCCGGCGACCTCGTCGCCCGGGTGTACCACACCGACCTCGAGCGCACCGGCTGGTTCGAGTCGTCGAACCCCGACGTCAACAAGCTGCACCAGAACATCGTCTGGGGAATGCGCGGCAACTTCGTCGACCTTCCCACCGACTGCCCGCAGCGCGACGAGCGCGTGGGCTGGACGGGCGACATCCAGGTGTTCGCGCCGACCGCGTCGTTCCTCTACGACGTCTCCGGGATGCTGCGCGGCTGGCTGCGCGACGTCGCCGCCGAGCAGCTGCCCGACGGCACGGTGCCCTGGTACGTGCCGGTCATCCCGTCCGAGCACATGTGGACGCCGATCCGCCCGGGTGCGGCGTGGGGCGACGTCGCCGTGCTCACCCCCGCGACCCTGTTCGAGAGCTTCGGCGACCGGGCCATGCTCGACGAGGAGTTCCCCACCGCCGCGCGCTGGGTAGACCTCGTCGAGAAGCTCGCGGGAGACGACCGGCTCTGGCGGCAGGGCTTCCAGCTGGGCGACTGGCTCGACCCCGACGCTCCGCCGGACGCGCCCGCCCAGGCCAAGACGGAGAAGCACCTCGTCGCTACCGCGTACTTCGCCTGGTCGACGGCGCAGCTCGCCGAGGCCTGCGCGCACACCGCGCGGCAGCACGAGGCAACCCACTACCGGGAGCTCGCCGCCGAGGTTCGCGCGGCGTTCTGCGGCGCGTACGTGCTGCCCGACGGCCGCATGACGAGCGACACGCAGACCGCCTACGCCCTCGCGATCGCCTTCGACCTGCTGCCGGATGCCGCGGCCAGGGCCCTCGCCGGCAACCGCCTCGCGGAGCTGGTGGCGCTCGCGGGCAACCGCATCTCGACCGGCTTCGTCGGCACCCCGATCGTCAACCACGCGCTCACGGCCACCGGCCACCTCGACACCGCGTACGCGATGCTCCTCGAGCGCGAGTGCCCGTCGTGGCTGTACCAGGTCGACATGGGTGCGACGACGGTCTGGGAGCGCTGGGACTCGATGCTCCCCGACGGCACCGTGAACCCCGGGCAGATGACCTCGTTCAACCACTACGCCTTCGGCGCGGTCGCCGACTGGATGCACCGCGTCGTGGCCGGCATCTCCCCCGCGGCCCCCGGCTACCGGAAGATCCTGTTCCGCCCGCAGCCCGGCGGCGGCCTCACCCGCGCGGCAGCGAGCCACGAGACCCCGTACGGGCTCGCGTCGATCTCGTGGACGATCACCGACGGGGTGCTCACGGTCGATACCGTTGTCCCCGTGGGAACTACCGCGGTGCTCGAGCTGGACGGCAGGGAGCCTGTCGCGCTCGGGCCCGGACGGCACACGGCGACCGCCGAGCCGGAAGGGGTGGGCATCCGTGCGCAGAGTGCTGATCCGCGGACTGCGGTTCGATGAGGCCGAGCGCGCGAGCGCAATCGCTGCTGCCGGCCCCGAGCTGGAGGTCCTGTTCGACGAGCCCGCCTCGCTCGACGGGGTAGTCGCGATCGCCGGGCGCGCCACCGACGAGGAGCTCGAGACGGCGAGCGACTTGCGCTGGGTGCACCTGTGGAGCGCGGGTGCCGACGGCGCGCTGACCCCCGCCCTGGACGCCCGGCCGGATGTGACCCTCACGGCCTCGCTCGGCAACGGCGCTGTTCCTCTCGCCGAGTACGCCGTGCTCATGATGCTCCTGCTGTCGCGGGGCGGGTGGTACTGGGCGGATGCCCAGCGCGAGCACCGCTGGGATCCTCGGCTGCGCGTCGAGCTCTCCGGCCAGACCGTCGGGCTCGTGGGCCTCGGCCGCTCCGGCCGGCACCTTGCACAGGTCGCGCGCGCGCTCGGGATGCGCGTGCTCGCCACGCGCCGGACGCCCGGGGGCGACGACTCGGTCGACGCCGTCTACCCGCCCGATCGGCTCGCCGAGATGCTCGCCGAGTGCGACTTCGTCGTCGTGACCGCGCCCCTCACGCCCGACTCGCGGGGGATGCTCGGCGAGGCCGAGTTCCGCGCGATGAAGCCCACCGCGTTCTACATCAACTACTCCCGCGGCGCCGTGGCCGATGAGGCAGCGCTCACGAGCGCGCTCGTGGAGGGCCGGATCGCGGGGGCGGCCCTCGACGCGCACCACGTCGAGCCACTGCCCGCCGACAGCATCCTGTGGGACCTGCCGAACGTCATCGTCACCCCGCACAACGCCTCGACCAGCACCGGCTCGAGGGCCCGCGCCATCGAGTCGTTCCTGGCGAACCTGCCGCGCTTCGTGCGCGGTGGAGAACTCGCTGACACAGTCGACCGGCACGCCGGGTATTAAAAGGAGTAATGATGCTCGAACGTTGGAAGCGCGACCTTGAGGCGCACGTTCTCGCCAACACCGACCAGATGGTGCGCGAGCCCGCCGGCATCATCGCGCACCCGTACATCGTGCCCACCAGCCCCGACTCCCCGTACTACACGACAGCCCTCTGGGACTGGGACTCCTGGCTCACGAGCGTCGTGATGGGCCAGGTCGAGGCCGACAGCGCGCGGCCCGGCCACTTCTTCGAGTACGAGCAGGGCAGCATCCTCAACTTCCTCGGCCACACCGACGCCGACGGGGTCATGCCCATCCAGATCAAGCCGGACGGGATGCTCCTGCACGGCGACCCCGGTCGCGCGGCCGGGTTCTCGCAGAACATGCACAAGCCGGTGATCGCCCAGAACGCGGCGATGCTCAGCCAGCGCCGGGGCAGTGCGGAGTGGATCCGCCCGCACATCGACACGCTCGGGCTGTTCCTCGACCGCTACCTGGAGAGCCACGTGCATCCGGAGACCGGGCTCGCCTACTGGCAGACCGACTTCGCGGTCGGCGTCGACAACGACCCCTCCGTCTACTTCCGCGCGGACCGGTCGAGCGGCTCGATCTACCTCAACTCGCTGCTCTACCGCGAGCTGCTCGCCTACGGCTACCTGCTCGAGGAGCTCGAGCGCGTGCCCGAGGCCAACGTCTGGCGAGGGCGGGCCCAGGACCTCGCCGACGCGATCAACGAGCACTGCTGGGACGAGCGCGACGGCACGTACTACAGCGTCGACCTGACCCTGCGCGCGATCGACCCGGAGGACTGGCTGCACCGCGGCGCCCCGCGCACCTGGTCGTCGGTGCTGCTGCGCGTCGACAACTGGTCGAGCTTCCTGCCGCTCTGGGCGGGCTTCGCGTCGCAGGAGCAGGCCGAGCGCATGCTCGAGCGCTACCGCGACACCCGCACCTTCCACGCGAACTACGGCGTGCGCTCGCTCTCGCGGCTCGAGAAGCAGTACAGCCTGCGCGCCTCCAACAACCCGTCGAACTGGCTCGGCCCGATCTGGGGAATCTCGAACTACCTGGTCTTCCGCGGCCTGCAGAAGTACGGATTCGCCGAGGATGCCCGCGACCTCGCCGAGCGCACGGTGCGGCTGTTCGGCCAGGACCTGGACGCGAACGGCAGCCTGCACGAGTACTACAACCCCGACAGCGGCGAGCCGATCATGACGAAGGGCTTCCAGAACTGGAACTTCCTCGTGCTGCAGATGATCGCGTACCTCGACGGCCGCGCGATGGTGACGGAGTACTGACCCTCGGCGGGTTGAGTATCAAGCGCTTCACCGGCGCCGGAGGCTCCGGTGCGGGGTTTCGATACAGGCGCCAGGGCGCCTTACTCAACCGGCGGTGTAGTTGTCGCGCCAGAGGTGCTCGGCGCGGAAGCCTAGCTCGCGCTGCGCCTTGTCCGTGCTCATGAGCGACTCGAACTCGGCGAGGGGCTTCGTGATCGCGACATCCGGGAACCAGTCGGCCGCAACCTGTGCCGTGGGGATGCTCAGGCCCGAGTCGGGCGCCGCGATGTTGTAGACCTCGAAGCCCGGCTTCGCGTGGGCGAGCGCGAGCGACACCGCCAGGGCGCCGTCACGGGCATCCACGTAGCTGCCGATCAGGTCGCGGCGGTAGGAGGGGTCGCCCGCGCGCGCGAAGGTCGCGTAGCCGTCGGGTGCCACCACGTTCGTGTACCGCAGCGCGGTGATGCTCGTGCCCTCGTGCCAGTTCACGAGCTGGCCGGCCATCGCCTCCTCGAGCACCTTGCCGAGGCCGTACGTGTTGTACGCGCCGAGAGCGGTCTCGTCGACGGGCAGCGACGCGGGCGCGACCGTGAAGGGGAACCCCATCGCTGTGATCGACGACGCGTAGACGATGGTCCGGATGCCCGCCCGCAGCGCCCCGAACATGACGTTGAACGACACGGTGAGATTGTTGTGGAAGGTCGCGGCGTCGGGAACGAGGCCGTTCACCGGTATCGCGGCGAGATGCACGATCGCGTCGAGCCCCTCGTGGCGGGCGGTCACCCCGAGCAGGCTGTCGAGGGTCTGCCCGTAGTCGCCGAAGTCGACGCGCGTGAAGCCCGGGCCGCCGGTGCCCGTGATGTCCAGGCCGAGCACCTCGTGGCCCTCGGCGCGGAGCCGGTCGACCGTCGCCCGCCCGAGGAGCCCGGACGACCCGGTCACAGCTATGCGCATGGGGTCACCTTAACGGGAAGTCGGCGGGCAGGGGCAGCGCGGGCACGTCGTGCGCCTCACCGTCGACGTGCCCCGCCTCCAGCCCGGTCTCGATGAAGAAGCCGCGCAGGGTCTCGTACACCTCCACGATGTCGTGCACGTCGCCGGCCCTCGTGAGCACGATGTCCCCGGCCTGCACGTAGCGCTCCCCGCCGTCGACGACGATCTTGCCCTTGCCCTCCCAGACCATCCACACCTCCTCGACGCGGTGGCGGTGTCGCTCGAAGCGGCCGCCCTCCGTCGGTACGGCGAACCTGCCGATCGAGCCGATGCCGCTCCAGTCGGGCCGGGTCTCCGCGTGCAGCCAGCTTCCCGGTTCGATGACCGGCACTAGAGGGACTGAGTCCAGGTCGGAGCGACCCCGGCGTCGAGGATGCGGGCATTCGGCAGCCCGTCGAGACCAGTCTCGGCGCCGCCCGGGGTGTAGACCGCGATCAGGCGCAGCGGGCTCCATGTCGTGTTGAAGGTGGAGTGGAGCGTGTCGCGGGGGATGTAGATCGCGTCGCCCTCCTGGATGTCGAAGGGCTCGCCGTCACCGACAGTCTGCGCGCCCTTCCCCGAGATCACGTACAGCACCTCTTCCTCGCCCGGGTGCCGGTGCGGCTCGTGGCCCTGGCCGGGGTAGATGATGACCTCGCCGGTCGTCAGCCCCGCGCCCTCCACGAGGTGCGGCGTCACGAGCCACTTGATGGTTCCCCAGTCGAAGACCCTGGTCTGTACGTCGTCGGGCTTGGTCATGATTCCTCCGTGAACTCGATGGCTTTGAAGTCTTCGATCTGCTTCTTGATGGCCCGCTCCGTGGGCAGTCGCTCGGCGGAGGAGGCGCCGAAGAATCCGGCCACCCCCGACGTGTGCTGCAGGATGTACGCCGCGTCCTCGGGCTCGGCGATGGGGCCGCCGTGGCAGATGACCAGCACGTCCGGGTTGACGGCGGCCGCGGCATCCCGGATCTCCTGGACCCTTGCCGCCGACTCTTCGAGGGTCAGCGCCGTGTGCGCCCCGATCGTGCCGGCGGTGGTGAGGCCCATGTGCGCGACGATGATGTCAGCGCCCGCCTGGGTCATGACCGTCGCCTCGTCGGTGGAGAAGACGTAGGGCGTGGTGAGCAGGTCGCGCTCGGCGGCGAGCCGGATCATGTCGACCTCGAGGTCGTAGCCCATGCCCGTCTCCTCCAGGTTCTGGCGGAAGTTGCCGTCGAACAGCCCGACCGTGGGGAAGTTCTGCACGCCCGTGAATCCCATGCGCTTGAGGTCGTCGAGGAAGTACTCCATGATCCGGAACGGATCGGTGCCGTTGACGCCGGCGAGCACGGGAGTGTCGCGCACGATCGGCAGCACCTCGCGGCTCATCTCGACGACCACCTGGTTCGCGTCGCCGTAGGCGAGGAGCCCGCTGAGCGAGCCGCGGCCCGCCATCCGGTACCGGCCCGAGTTGTAGATGATGATCAGGTCCACGCCGCCGGCCTCGGCCGACTTGGCGGAGATGCCGGTGCCGGCTCCCGCGCCGATGATCGGCCTCCCCGCCGCGACCTGGGCCCGGAAGCGCGCGAGCGCCGTGCTGCGGTCGATCATGACTGTGCTCCGATCAGGTCGTGCAGGGCATCCGCCGCCCGTCGAGCGAGGCCCGAGTCGTTGATATTGGCGGGGTCGTCGATGACCGGGATGCCCGGGGCCGCCGCAAGCACGGCGGCGAAGAGCGCCTCGTCCGCAGCCTCGTCGCGGAACGGCATGCCGTCGGCGTCGAGCGCCGAGACGCCGCCGCGCGGGATGACGAGGACCGTACGGCCGGCCCCCGCGATCTTCTCCCCCACGATCCTGCCGAGCTGCGCGCTCTCGTCCGCCGTCGTGCGCATGAGCGTGACCGTGGCGTTGTGCACGAAGAACTGCCGGTCGGCGAAGCGCTCGGGCACCGTGTCCTCCGGCCCGAAGTTGACCATGTCGAGTGCGCCGAGGCTGACCACCTGCGGGACCCCGGATGCCCCGGCCGCCGTGAGGCGGTCGGGCCCGGCGGTGAGCACGCCGCCCACCAGCTCGTCGGCGAGCTCGGTGGTCGTCAGATCGAGGACTCCCGCGAGCATCCCGGACCGGGCAAGGGACTCGAGCGCCCTGCCGCCGGAGCCCGTCGCGTGGAAGACGAGCACCTCGTAGCCGAGCTCCTCGAGCCGCTCGCGCGCCGCGTCGACAGCGGGCGTCGTGACGCCGAACATGGACGCCCCGATGAGCGGACGGCCGGCCACCACAACCGCCGCCCGCTCCCGGTGCTGCCGGGCCATACCGGAGATCGCCGCCGCCGCGTTGCCCAGCACGGCGCGAGAGACCTGGTTGATGCCCGCGATGTCGACAACGGAGTACATCAGGGTGACGTCGGTCGCTCCGACGTAGGGCGAGACGTCCCCCGAGGCCATCGTCGAGACGATGAGCTTGGGAAGGCCGACGGGGAGCTCGCGTACAGCGCGGGCCGCTATCGACGACCCGCCGCTCCCGCCAAGGGCGAGCACCCCGTCGAGCCTGCTCTCGGCCAGGAGGCGGGCGGTGATCGCCGCGGCCCCCACGCCCATGGCCGTCACGGCGGCGCCCCGGTCGTTGCCCTCGCGGAGGGCCGTGATCGTGCTCCCCGCAGCCTCCGCCACCGACGCACTGGTGAACTCGACGTCGCCGGCGAACCCGTGCGGCTCCCGGATGCCCGTGTCGACGACCACGACCGCGAGACCCTGCTCGGCCAGCCGATCGGCCATCCACTGGTACTCGGCGCCCTTGGTATCGAGGGTTCCGATGAGCGCCACGGTGGGGGTGGTCGATGCCGTCACAGTGTCTCTCCGTTGAATCGTCGTGATCGTGCGCGCCAGCGCGGCTGGCGTCAGATCCATCCTGATTCAGATATTGAAACGTGTCAAGTGGGCGACGGCTCATTGCCTCTGTTCGGCACCGGATTGGCGTTGAAACGAGTCAGTTTGGCCGGGGGTCCGGTTCGACCCCGGCCGCGCGCGCACGCCACCACCGCCGCGGCGGGCGGCTCAGCGTGCGGAGGTTGATGCCCTGACGACGAGCTCTGGCTGGAACACGAGCTGCTTGGGCGTCGCGGGCGGCTCGTCGGTCATCTGACTCACGAGCAGGTCGACGGCCGCGAAGCCGAAGCCCTCGTGCGGCGCGCGCACCGAGGTGAGCGGGATGATCGACGACTCCCCGTACTCGATGTCGTCGTAGCCCACGAGCGCGATGTCGTCCGGGACCCTGGCGCCGCTCGCCACGAGCACCTGCAGCAGGCCGAGGGCGAGCAGGTCGTTGACGGCGAAGATCGCGTCGGGGCGGGTGTTCACGGGGCGCGCGGCGAGCGCCCTGCCGACCTCGCGCCCGTCGGTGATCGTGCGGTTGGTCACGTTGAGCACCTCGAGCGTCACGTCGCCCGCCTCGCGCACGGCCGTGCCCGCGCCCTCGAGGCGGTCGGCGACCTGGCGGATGGCCAGGGGGCCGCCCACGAACGCGATGCGCTTGCGGCCGAGGTCGATGAGGTGCTTCATCGCCATGTAGCCCCCCGCCACGTCGTCCACCGAGACGGACGGCTGCGCCTCCGACATGGCGCGCTGGCCGACGAGGACCGAGGGGATGCCCCGCGCGCGGATCTGCGTCAGACGGTCTTCGATCGGGTCGTGGGAGGCGACGAGCATCCCCTGCACCTGCTGGGCCTCGAACATGTCGAGGTAGGCGTCCTCACGGGCGCGGCTGCGGTTGGAGTTCGAGATGAACACGGCGAGATTGTGGGTCGCTGCGCGCTGCTCGACGCCCTCGGCGATGGTGGAGAAGAAGGGGTTGCTCACGTCGGGGGCGATGTACGCGATCGTGCCGCTGCGGCCGAGGCGCAGTTGCCAGGCCGCGTTGTTGCGCACGAAGCCGAGCTGGTCGATGGCCTTCTTGATGCGGTCGCGCTTCTCCGGCGAGACGCGGTCGGGGTGGTTGAGGTAGTGCGAGACCGTACCGTTGGAGACCTCGGCGAGCGTCGCCACCTCCCGTATTCCTACCCGTGCCACCTGGTTCCTTCCGACCTGCCGAGACTACCGTTCGAGCGCCCTGTGCCGCGTCGGCGCCGCGGTCGGGGTACGTCCGGGCGAAACCGGGGGGCAGACCGACCCGATCCTCCCCCGTTCGGGGGCCAGGTTCCGGCCAGTTCGACCATGCAAGCGGTTGTCACTGCGCCACACTGGGCGAATGGACGACGCTGCCCGAGACGCCCTCGCTCTCACTCCCGCCTCGACCGCCTGGGACCGCACCGCCGAGATCACCACGATCGGCGGGCGCAGCGGCCTTCCGAGGCGCATCGAGATCTGGTTCTACCGTGTGGGAGAGACCAACTACCTGAGCGGGATGCCCGCCCCGACGCCCGACTGGTTCCGCAACCTCGAGGCGAACCCGCGGTTCACCCTGCACCTCAAGCACGGCGCGCAGGCGAGCCTGAAGGCGACCGCGCACCCCGTCACCGACGAGGCCGAGCGCCGCCGCGTCTTCACCGCGATCGTCGCCGACCTGAACCAGCCCGCGAACCCCGGGCGCATCCGCCAGCCGACCTCGGTGCAGGACTGGCTCGACGGCAGCGTGCTCGTGGAGATCGAGTTCGACTAGGCGCAGGCGCTGCGCCCGCTGTGCCCGCTGCGCCCGCTGCGCCCGCTGCGCCCGCTGTGCCCGCGTGCCCGAGTGCCCTCTGCGCCCGTGTGCCCGAGTGGTCGAAATGTGCTCCAAAATCGCGCGAGAAGCGCATTTTTTGATGAGTCGATCGGGCGGCTGAAGGCGAAACCTCAAAGGATGCTCTCCAATGACGCTTTCGGAGCATCTTTTGACGAGTCGGGGTGCGGCGCGAGGCGGGGCGTGCGGCACGCGGCGGGGCGTGCGGCGGGGTGCGGCACGAGGCGGGGAGTGGGGCGCGAGGCGCGGCGGGGAGCGGTCGGCGGTACTGGACGCGCGGGCGGCGGGCCGCGCGCCGGCGGGCTAGGCGCGGGTGGATGCCCGCACGACGAGCTCGGGCTGGAACACGATCTGGCGCGCCTCGATGGACGGGTCCGCGGCCTCCTCGAGCAGGATCTCGACCGCGGTGGCGCCGATGAGCGCGCTCGGCTGCCGGATCGACGACAGCGGCACGACCGCGGCCGACGCGAAGTCGATGTCGTCGTAGCCGATGAGCGCGATCTCGGCGGGCACGTTCACGACGGCGCCCTGCATCATGAGCGCCTGGAGCACCCCCATCGAGACCAGGTCGTTGGCGGCGAAGATCGCGTCCGGCCGATCGGCCTTCGGTCGCGCGACGATCGCGGAACCGGCGGCCCGGCCCGCGATGACGCTCAGGGCTTCGATCTCGATCACCTCGAGCGTGACATCCGGATTGACCGCCACGGCCTGCCGGGCACCCTCGAGCCGGTCGGCGACCTGCCGGATCTCCATGGGCCCGCCCACGAACGCGATGCGGCGGCGGCCCTGCGAGACGAGGTGCTCGACCGCCATCCGGCCGCCCGCCAGGTCATCGACCGAGACGGAGCTGATCGTCAGGTCGTGGCTGGTGCGGTCGACGAGCACGGCCGGGATGCCCCGCTGGCGGAGCGTGTGCAGCCGCGCGGTGATGTCGGAGTAGGGCGAGATCAGCACGCCCTGTACCCGCTGCTGCTCGAACAGGTCGAGGTAGGTGGCCTCGCGCACGGTGTTCTCGTCGCTGTTGCCGAGGGTGACCGTGAGGCCGGCGCTCGCGGCCTTGTCCTCGGCGCCCCGGGCGACGTCGGTGAAGAAGGGGTTCCGCACGTCGAGCACGACGAGGCCGATGGTCTTGCTCCGCCCGTCGCGCAGTTGGCGCGCGGCGTCGTTGCGGATGAAGCCGAGCTCCTCGATGGCGGACTGCACCCGCGTGACGGTCGAGGGCGCGACTTTGTCGGGGTGGTTCATGACGTTGGAGACGGTGCCTACGGAGACTCCGGCGCGCTGGGCGACATCCCGGACGCTGACTGTGGACATGGCCCCCATAGTGGCACTACTGCGGCTGCGTCGACGCGCGCACCACGAGTTCGGGCCGGAAGACGGTCTGCCGCGGGATCATGCCCGGGTCGTTCGACTCTTCGATGAGCACCCGCAGGGCGGTCTGGCCGATCATCCGGCTGGGCTGGCGCACCGACGAGAGCGGCACCGCCGCGGCGCCCGCGAAGGCGATGTCGTCGAATCCGATGAGCGAGATCTGGCTGGGCACGAGCAGGGTTCCGCCGACCACGAGCGACTGCAGGAGCCCGAGGGCGAGCAGGTCGTTCGCGGCGAACAGCGCGTCGGGGCGGGCCGAGGGCGGGCGCTCCATGATGCGGCGCCCGGCGAGCACGCCCTCCTCGACGGTCAGGGCCTGGGTGGCGACCACCTCGATGTCGACATCGTGGTCGCTGTTGTCCACCGCGACGCGGGCGCCCTCGAGGCGGTCGCGCACCTGGCGGATGTCGAAGGGACCGCCCACGAAGGCGATCCGCCGGCGGCCGGAGTCGATGAGGTGCTGGGCGGCCATCTCGCCGCCCGCGACGCTGTCGACCGCCACGGAGCTGAACTTGCCGTCGACGTTGATGCGGTCGACGAGCACCGCGGGGATCTGGCGCGACTTGAGGCGGTCGAGGCGCGCGCCGATATCGCCGTGCGGCGAGATCAGGACGCCGCGCACGCGCTGCTCCTCGAACAGGTCGAGGTACATGCCCTCGCGGCGGGTGTCCTCGTCGGTGTTGCCGACGAGGATGGCGATGCCGTTCTTGGAGGCCTCGTCCTCGGCCCCGCGAACGACCTCGTTGAAGAACGGGTTCTGGCCGTCGAGGACGACGAAGCCGACGGTCGAGCTCACGCCGGCGCGAAGCCGCCGCGCAGCGTCGTTACGGATGTAGCCGAGCTCTTCGATGGCCCGCTGCACCCGGCCGATCGTGTCCGACGAGACCTCGTCGGGCTTGTTGAGCACGTTGGAGACGGTGCCGACGGAGACCCCGGCAAGCCGCGCGACATCGCGGATGCTCGTGGTGGTCATGTCTCTCCTCGGGCGACGGTGCTCGGTGGTGGTGGACAAGATCGGCCCGACCGGCGTCTGCCGGCCGGGCCGCTCTTCATGGGGACTTAGAAGTTGAAGTCCGCGATGTTGTCCTTGTTGAACGTGAACGGGTCGCCCAGGAGCACGGTGCCGTCCTTGCCAACGGTGTAGCTGCCGAGCTTGCCGGCGTCGAACTTGTCGCCCTCAGCACCGGTGATGGTGCCCTCGATGAGCGCCTTCGCCGCGTAGGCGGCGAGGTAGCCGAGGTCGGCCGGGTTCCACAGCGCGAACGCCGTTACCGTGCCGTCGTTGACGAAGTCGCGCATCTGGTTCGGGGTGCCGAGGCCGGTCAGGAAGACCTTGCCCTTGAACTCCGAGGTCTGCAGGTAGCGCGCAGCGGCAGCGATGCCGACCGTGGTGGGCGAGATGATGCCCTTGAGGTCCGGGTAGGTCTGCAGCAGGGCCGCAGTCTTGTCGAACGACGTCTGGTCGTCGTCGTCGCCGTACACGACATCCACGAGCTCGATGTTCGGGTGGTTGGCGGCGAGGTCGGCCTTCATGAGCTCGATCCAGGCGTTCTGGTTGGTGGCGTTCGCCGTGGCGGAGAGGATCGCGATCTTGCCCGCGTCACCGATCTGCTCGGCGATGAGGTCGACCTCGACCTTGGCGATGCCGTCGGCCTCGGCCTGGTTGATGAAGAGGTCGCGGCAGTCGGGGTTCGTGTCGGCGTCGAACGTGACGACCTTCACACCGGCGTCGCGGGCTTCACCGACCGCGTCGCACAGGGCGTCGGGGTCGTTGGCCGAGAGGGCGATGGCGCCAACACCCTGCTGGGTGAGGGTGTTGATGTAGCTGACCTGGCCGTCGGGCGAGCCGGTGGCGGGGCCGACTTCGGCGTAGGTGCCGCCGAACTCGGCGATCGCGTCAGCGCCGCCCTTGTCGGAGGTGTCGAAGTAGGCGTTGCCGAGGTTCTTCGGCAGGAACGTGATGGAGAGGTCGGCGTCGCCGCTTCCCTCGTCCGTGCCGCTGTCGGTGCCGGTTGCCGCGCAGCCGGTCGCGACGAGCGCGACGCTCACCGCGATGGCGGCGAAGGCGCCGACGCGGGCCTTCCTGGTGAATCCAAACATCATTGTTCTCCCTGTTGTTTTCGGTTCAAGCCGATGTGATTGCATCGACGATGGAGCAGGAGGCCCTAGCCCTTGGCGACGGCTAGGATCTCCGTTTTCTTCCCCGGGCGGGCACGCTTGGTGCGGAACCAGGCCAGGAAGCTCGTTGCCACCACGGACGCGACGAGCAGCGTCCCTGTGATGATGTTGATGACGTCGGACGTCACGTTCGCGAGCCGCAGTGCGCTCGCGAGGACGCCGATGAGGAACACGCCGCCGAGCGGGCCCACGATCGAGCCCCGCCCGCCGAAGATCGAGACGCCGCCGAGCAGCACGGCCGCGATCACCTGCAGCTCGTAGCCGGTGGCGTTGTCGCCGCGGGCACTGCTGAAGCGCAGCGTGTAGTACAGCCCGGCGAGCGCGGAGATGAGGCCGCTCAGCACGAACAGGATGAACTTGGTGCGCTCGACCTTCACCCCGGAGAAGCGCGCGGTCTCGGGGCTGAGCCCGATCGCGAAGATGCCGCGGCCGAAGGGCGTGAAGTGGAGCAGGGCCACGAAGACGATCGCGAGCACGAGGATCACGATGACGACGCTCGGCATCGAGGTTCCCGGGATCTTCGACTTCGCGAGGTCGGTCCAGAACTCGGTGAACTCGGTGACGGCGGTCGTGCCGAGCAGCCCGACTGCGAGGCCGCGGTAGAGGGCGAGCGTTCCGATGGTGACCGCGAGCGAGGGCAGCCCCACGACGGTGATGAGGAAGCCGTTGAGCGCGCCCGCGATGGCGCCCACGACGAGGGCGATCGCGCCGGCCAGCGGGATGGGCATCCCGGCCTGGTGCAGCACACCGAGCGTGACGCTCGCCAGGCCCATGGTGCTCGCGACCGAGAGGTCGATCTCGCCCGTGATGATGATGAGGGTCATCGGCAGGGCGATCAGCAGGATCGGCGTGATGTCGAGCAGCAGGTAGGTGAGCGTGATCGGCTGTGCGAAGTGCGGCACGAAGCTGATCGCGAAGACCACGACGAGCACGAGAGCTGCGATGACGGCGCCCTCGCGAGAGACGAGGAGGCGACGCCACAGGGGCTGGGCGTAGTCGCGGTAGGTGCGCGGGGTCGCGGCGGTCTCGGTCATCAGATGTTCCTCGCTACCGTGAGTCGTTTCGCTTGTCGCAGCGCGAGCACCCGGTCGAGCACGATCGCGCCGATGATGAGGATGCCGACCACGAACCGCTGCCAGAAGTCCTGCACCCCGAGGATCGGCAGCGCGCGGTTGATCGTGAGAAGGAGGTACGCGCCGATCGCCGCGCCCCACACGCTGCCGCTGCCGCCGAAGATGGCGACGCCGCCGATCACCGCGGCGCCGACCGCCTGCAGCTCGAAGCCGGTGCCCGCCTGGGAGTTCACGGTGCCGTAGCGCGCGGCGTACAGCACGCCCGCGAGCCCGGCGAGGGCGCCGGAGAGCACGAAGGCCACGAGCAGGCGCTGCGTCACCTTGAGGCCGTAGAGGTTCGCCGCATCCGGGTCGGACCCGATCGCGTACAGCTCGCGGCCCGCGCGGCGGTTGCGCAGGTACCAGGCGGCGACGATGAGCACGACCACGGCGATGATCGTGAGCACTGGGATGAACAGGATCGACTGCGTGCCGAGGGCGAGGAACGCCTTCGGCATGTCAGAGGAGTTGATGCGGTCACTGCCGGTCCAGACCACGTTGATGCCGCGGTACGCGTAGAGCGTGCCGAGCGTGATGACGAGCGCCGGCACCTTCGCGAACGCGACGAGCGCGCCGTTGATCAGGCCGAGGAGCCCGCCGAACACGATGCCGACGAGGAAGACGACGATGATCGGGATGCCCGGCACATCGATGAACAGCCGGCCGGTCAGGTACGCGGTGAGCCCGAGGACCGAGCCGACCGACAGGTCGACGTTGCGCGTGATGATCACGATGGCCTGGCCGACGGCGAGCAGCAGCAGGATCGACGGCGTGAGCAGCAGGTCGCGGAATCCGTCAGAGCTGAACAGGAATGTCGGGTTCTTGATCGTCGCGGCCGCGATCACGATGACGAGCGCGAGCAGGATGCCCGTCTCGCGCGCGGTCACGAAGGCGCGCAGGCCCTTGGTGAATGAGTTCATCGGGCAACCTCCGCTGCGCTGTGGGTTGCGGCGAACATGACGGTCTCGGCCGTGGCATCCGCCCGGTCGATCTCGGCCGTGATGCTGCCCTCGTGCACGACGAGCACGCGGTCGGCCATGCCCAGCACCTCGGGCAGCTCGGAAGAGATCATGATGATCGCCATCCCCTCGCCCGCGAGCTGGGAGAGCAGGCGGTGCACCTCGGCCTTGGTCCCGACGTCGATGCCGCGGGTGGGCTCGTCGACGATGAGCACGCTCGGGTTGGTGGCGAGCCACTTCGCGAGGACGACCTTCTGCTGGTTGCCGCCGGAGAGCGTGCCGGCCTCGGTGTCGAGCGAGGCGGTCTTGACCTCGAGCCGGCTGTCCCAGATGCGCGCGGCGGCGTTCTCGGCGCGGTCGGTGATGAAGCCGAACCTCGCGAGCGAGCGCTGAATGGCGAGCGTCGTGTTGCGGGCGACGGATGTCTCGAGCACGAGCCCCTGCTTGCGCCGGTCCTCCGGCACCAGGGCCAGCCCGAGCTTCATCGCCGCGGCGGGATTGCGCCGCGGCACCTTGGCGCCGTTGATCCTGACCGTCCCGGAGCTGTACGGGTCGACCCCGAAGACGGCCCGCGCGATCTCGCTGCGCCCCGCGCCCACGAGGCCGGCGAGGGCCACGATCTCCCCCGACTTCACGGTGAACGACACGTCGTGGAAGACGCCCGGCTGGCTGAGCCCCTCGACGACGAGCACGTCGTCGCCGATCACGGCCTCCTCCTTGGGGAAGAGCGCTGAGACATCCCGGCCGACCATCTGCCGCACGATCTGCTCGACCGTCGTGTCGGCGATCGGGCTCGTGGCGATGTACGCGCCGTCGCGCATGACCGTGACGGTGTCGCACAGGTCGAACACCTCGTCGAAGCGGTGCGAGATGAAGAGGAGGGCGCGGCCCTCGTCGCGCAGGCTGCGGGCAACGGTGAAGAGCCGCTCGACCTCGACGCCGCTGAGGGCCGCGGTCGGCTCGTCCATGACCAGGACCTTGGCGTCGAGCGAGATGGCCTTGGCGATCTCGATGATCTGCTGGTCGGCGATCGAGAGGCCCAGGGTCGGGCGGTCGGGGTCGATGCGCACGCCCAGGCGGGTGAACAGGCCGATGGCCTCCTCGCGCATGAGCTTGCGGTCGATGCGGCCGAGCGAGCGCGTGGGCTGGCGGCCCATGAAGATGTTCTCGGTGACCGAGAGATCGGGGAAGAGCGTGGGCTCCTGGTAGATCACGGCGATGCCGGCGGCCTTCGACTGCGCGGTCGAGCTGAAGTCGACGCTCTCGCCCTCGAGCAGGAACTCGCCGGTGTCGCGCTGGTACAGGCCCGCGATGATCTTGACGAGCGTGGACTTGCCCGCGCCGTTCTCGCCCACGAGCGCGTGGATCGAGTTCTTGCGCAGCTGCAGAGTCCCGTTGGTCAGAGCGATGACCGCGCCGAACGCCTTCGCTATTCGCGAGAGCTCGAGAGCGGGCGGCTCGGTGCTGTTCGACATCGTCGTCATTACCTCTGATGGAGAGTGGATCGTTTCAAACTGAATCGATTCAGTTCGGTGTTCAGTCACGATAGAGGCAGTCGGGCGCGGCGTCAACTGCCGGTTGCGGCCGGGCGGCGCGCCCGAGCCCCTCCCCTGGCGATCGCGCTACTGCTTCTGCGCGACGCGCCAGCAATTTCTGTAGCGCCCGGCAAAACCTGTAGCGCGACGGATGATGCGCCCCGAACGGCACCCTCGGCGGCGCGCGCATCCTTGCGTGAGACGGCTCTGGGGAAGCAGCCGCTTGCGGTGGAGCGCGAACAGGATCTAATCTCGTCGCGTAGTTAAAACGATTCAATGACGAAGGGACTGGCTGTGGAACGTGTCTGCTTCCAGCTCCAGGTGAAGCCCGACCGGCTCGCCGAGTACCGCGAGCGCCACGCCGCGGTCTGGCCCGAGATGCTCCAGGCCATCGCCGACTCCGGCCGGCACAACTACTCGCTCTTCCTGCGGGCGGACGGCCTGCTCATCGGCTACTACGAGACCGATGACGACGCGGCATCCCGGGCTGCGCTCAATGACGACCCCCGCACGGCCGCGTGGGAGGCCGACATGGCCGACTTCTTCGTCGCCCTCGGCGGGCGCCCCGACCAGAACTCCCTCCAGCTCCCAGAGATCTTCAACCTCGAACACCAGTTAGCAAAGGACCCCTCGTGACTCTCGCATTCGACACGATCGCACCCCGCCTCGCGGAGCAGGCGATCGAACTGCCCTCCTGGGCCTTCGGAAACTCCGGAACCCGCTTCAAGGTCTTCGGCACCCCCGGCACCCCGCGCACTCCGCAGGAGAAGATCGCCGACGCCGCGCAGGTCAACAAGTACACGGCCCTCTCCCCGAGCGTCGCGCTGCACATCCCGTGGGACAGGGTCGACGACTACAAGGCCCTCGGCGTCTTCGCACAGGAGCACGGCGTCAAGCTCGGCACCGTCAACTCGAACACCTTCCAGGACGACGACTATAAGTTCGGCTCCCTCACGCACACCGATGCCGCGATCCGCCAGAAGGCGATCGACCACCACTTCGAGTGCATCGACATCATGGACGAGACCGGATCCCGCGACCTCAAGATCTGGCTCGCCGACGGCACCAACTACCCCGGGCAGGGCGACATCCGCGGCCGTCAGGACCGACTCGCCGACTCGCTCGCGAAGATCTACGCCCGCATCGGCGAGAGCCAGCGCCTGGTGCTCGAGTACAAGTTCTTCGAGCCGGCTTTCTACCACACGGATGTTCCGGACTGGGGCACCTCGTACGCCCAGGTCAGCGCGCTCGGCGACCGCGCCATGGTCTGCCTCGACACGGGACACCACGCCCCCGGCACCAACATCGAGTTCATCGTCATGCAGCTGCTGCGCCTCGGCAAGCTCGGCTCGTTCGACTTCAACTCGCGCTTCTACGCCGACGACGACCTGATCGTGGGCGCCGCCGACCCGTTCCAGCTGTTCCGCATCATCTTCGAGGTGGTGCGCGGCGGCGGCTACGGCACGGAGGGCGACGTCGCCTTCATGCTCGACCAGTGCCACAACGTCGAGGACAAGATCCCCGGCCAGATCCGCTCCGTGCTCAACGTGCAGGAGATGACGGCGCGCGCGCTGCTCGTCGACGGCGCAGCCCTCACGGCGGCGCAGGATGCGGGCGACGTGCTCGGGGCCAACGGCATCCTGATGGACGCGTTCTACACCGACGTCCGCCCGGGGCTGGCGGCGTGGCGCGAGTCGCGCGGCCTCGCCGGCGACCCGATGGCTGCGTACGCGGCCTCCGGCTACCAGCAGCAGATCGCGGCAGACCGCGTCGGCGGCGTGCAGGCAGGGTGGGGCGCGTAATGGTTTCGACAAGCTCAACCAGCGCAGAACTCGTCGCGCGCTCCAACCGCCTGGGCAGGGACCCGCGGGTGACCAACTACGCGGGCGGCAACACGTCCGCGAAGGGCGCCGAGACCGACCCTGTCACGGGCGAGCCGGTCGAGCTGCTGTGGGTGAAGGGCTCCGGCGGCGACCTCGGCACCCTCACCGAGTCGGGCCTGGCGGTGCTGCGGATGGACCGCCTCCGCGCGCTCGTGGACGTCTACCCCGGCCTGGACCGCGAGGACGAGATGGTCGCCGCCTTCGACTACACCCTCCACGGCAAGGGCGGGGCTGCCCCGTCCATCGACACGGCCATGCACGGGCTCGTCGATGCGGCGCACGTCGACCACCTGCATCCGGATTCCGGCATCGCGTTCGCCACTGCCAAGGACGGCGAGAAGCTCACCGCGAAGGCGTTCGGCGACAGGGTGGCCTGGGTCGACTGGCGCCGGCCCGGCTTCCAGCTCGGCCTGGACATCGCCGCGATCAAGGCGGCGAACCCGCAGGCAATCGGTGTCATCCTCGGCGGCCACGGCATCACCGCGTGGGGCGCGACGAGCAAGGAGGCCGAGAAGAACAGCCTCTGGATCATCAAGACCGCCGAGGACTACATCGAGTCCAAGGGCAAGAAGGCGCCGTTCGGCAAGCCGGTCGCCAAGCGCGCCGCCCTGCCGGCCGGCGAGCGGCACGCGAAGGCCGCCGCGATCGCCGCCCACCTGCGCGGCCTGGCCTCCACCGACGACCCGAAGGTCGGCCACTACACCGACTCCGACGTGGTGCTCGACTTCCTCGCGTCGTCGTCGTACGAGAAGCTCGCCGCCCTGGGCACGAGCTGCCCCGACCACTTCCTGCGCACCAAGGTCAAGCCGCTCGCGCTCGACCTGCCCTCCAACGCCACCGTCGAGGCCACCCTCGCGCGCCTCGACGTGCTGCACGAGGCCTACCGCAAGGACTACGCGAAGTACTACGACAAGCACGCTGCGCTTGCTAGAACCGAGCTCGCAGGCTCGCTCGGCACTGGCGTCGCGGAATCGCTCCGCGATTCTCAAAGCTCCAGCGTGCCCGCGATGCGCGGCGCCGACCCGGCCATCGTGCTCGTGCCGGGCGTGGGCATGTTCAGCTACGGCGCCAACAAGCAGACCGCCCGCGTCGCCGGCGAGTTCTACGTCAACGCGATCAACGTCATGCGCGGCGCCGAGGCCATCTCGACCTACACGCCCATCAGCGATGCGGAGAAGTTCCGCATCGAGTACTGGGCGCTCGAAGAGGCAAAGCTCGCCCGGATGCCCAAGCCCAAGCCTCTCGCCGGCCGCATCGCCCTCGTCACCGGCGCCGCCAGCGGCATCGGCAAGGCCATCGCCACCCGCCTCGCGGCGGAGGGCGCCTGCGTCGTCATCGCCGACCTCGACCTCGCGAAGGCCCAGGAGGCCGCCGCCGAGCTCGGCGGCCCCGACACCGCGATCGGCATCGTCGCGAACGTCACCGACGAGGCGGCCGTGCAGTCCGCGATCGACCAGACCGTGCTCGCGTTCGGCGGCCTCGACCTCGTCGTCAACAACGCCGGCCTCTCGCTGTCCAAGAGCCTGCTCGAGACCACCGTCGCCGACTGGGACCTGCAGCACAACGTCATGGCCAAGGGCTCCTTCCTCGTCTCCCGCGCCGCGGCGAAGGTGCTCATCGACCAGAAGCTCGGCGGCGACATCATCTACATCTCGTCGAAGAACTCCGTGTTCGCCGGCCCGAACAATATCGCCTACTCCGCGACCAAGGCAGACCAGGCCCACCAGGTGCGGCTGCTCGCCGCAGAGCTCGGCGAGCACGGCGTGAAGGTCAACGGCATCAACCCCGACGGCGTCGTGCGCGGCTCCGGCATCTTCGCCGGCGGCTGGGGCGCCAAGCGCGCCGCCGTCTACGGCGTGCCCGAGGAGGAGCTGGGCAAGTACTACGCCCAGCGCACCCTGCTCAAGCGCGAGGTGCTGCCCGAGAACGTCGCCAACGCCGTGTTCGTGCTCTGCACCAGCGACCTGAGCCACACCACCGGACTGCACATCCCCGTCGACGCGGGCGTCGCGGCGGCGTTCCTGCGATGACCGCGGCCGTCGCAGCCATCGACCTCGGCGCCACGAGCGGCCGGGTCATGCTGGGGCACGTCGGCCACAACGAGCTGAGCGTGCGCCCGGTCGCGCGGTTCCCCAACGGTCCCGTGCGCTCGGGCGCCGACCTGCGGTGGGACGCGACCGGGTTGTACGCGCGCATCCTCGAGGGCCTCGCCAGCGCGCTGCGCGAGGAGCACGACATCGCGAGCATCGGCGTCGACGCCTGGGCTGTCGACTACGCCCTGCTCAAAGACGGCGTGCGCCTCGGCGAGCCGTTCCACTACCGGGACGAGCGGAACCAGCCGGCTTCCGAGCGCGTGCACGAGCTGGTGAGCCCCACCGAGCTGTATGCCGCGAACGGACTGCAGTTCCTGCCGTTCAACACGCTGTACCAGCTGAGCGCCGAGACGGACCTGGACTCCGCGGACTCGTTCCTCCTCATCCCCGACCTCGTGAACTTCTGGCTCACGGGCCGGCAGGTCGCCGAGCGCACGAACGCGTCGACGACCGGCCTGCTCGGCATCAGCACGGGCGAGTGGGATGACGCACTCATCGAGCGCCTCGGACTGCCGCGGCGCCTCTTCCCGGAGCTCGTGGACGCGGGGTCGCTCGTGGGCCCGCTCGAGCCCCGCACCGCCCGCGAGATCGGCGCGTCGGGACCGATCTCGGTCACGAGCGTCGGCTCGCACGACACCGCGTCGGCCGTGGTGGCGATCCCGGCCCAGACCGACGACTTCGCCTACATCTCCTGCGGCACCTGGGGCCTCGTGGGGGTCGAGCTCGAGCATCCGGTGCTCACCGAGGCGAGCCGAGCGGCGAACTTCACCAACGAGGGCGGCGTCGACGGGCGGGTGCGCTTCCTGCACAACGTCATGGGGCTGTGGCTGCTGAGCGAGTGCGTTCGGGAGTGGGAGCACGACGACCTGCCGGGACTGCTCGCCGCAGCGGCCGCGCTGGAGACGCCGGTGGGCGTGTTCGACGCGAACGACCCCGTGTTCCTCGCTCCGGACGGGATGCCCGAGCGCATCGCCGCCTGGCTGCGCGAGCACGGCCAGCCCGTGCCCGCGACGCGGGCGGAGTACGTGCGCAGCATCGTCGAGAGCCTGGCCGTGGCGTTCGCCGCTGCCGTGCGCACGGCGGGCGAGCTCTCCGGCAAGGCCGTGAGGGTCATCCACCTCGTCGGCGGCGGTTCGCAGAACGAGCTGCTCTGCCAGCTCACTGCCGACCGCAGCGGCCTGCCGGTGCTGGCCGGCCCGGTGGAGGCCACCGCGATCGGCAACGTGCTCGTGCAGGCGCGCGCCCAGGGCTTCGCGACGGGGTCGCTGGAAGCGCTCCGCTCGCTCGTCGCTGCGGCGTTCTCGCCCAAGCGCTATGACCCGCGCGACTGACGAACTCTCCCGGTGGGCTGTGGTGGACCACCGGGAGAGTGCCTTCGGTACTGTTTCTCTATGATCCTCCAGATACCCCCGCGACGGATGCTCGCCGACGAGGTCTACGACGCCGTCATCGGGCTGCTGCTGGATGGGGATATCCCGGCCGGTGCCCGCGCCAACATCGAGAGCATCGCCCGCGACCTGGGCGTATCGCCGACGCCGGTGCGCGAGGCCCTCGCCCGCCTCGAGTCAGAGGGGCTCGTGGTCAAGCAGGCGCTCAAGGGGTACACCGTGGCGGCGCCGCTGGACGCTCGGGGCTTCGAGGACCTCTTCCACATGCGGCTGCTGCTCGAGCCCGATGCGGCGCGACTGGCGGCGGCGCGCATCCCCGCTGAGAAGATCGCGGAGCTGCGGACCGCCATCAACGACATGATCGCGGCCGTCGACGCCGGCCCGGTGAGCAACGAGCGCTTCGCCGACTACAAGGCCTTCCTGGTCGGCGACTCCACCCTCCACCGGGTGATCGCCGAGGCTACCGGCAACGGGCTGCTGAGCGACGCGATCGTCCGCCTCCGGCCCCACATGCACCAGTACCGCCTGCACTTCGACCGCGACGGCGCCCACCAGACCAACCTCGAGCACACCGCGATCGTCGACGCACTCGAGAAGGGCGACTCGGCGAGTGCCGACGCCGCGATGCGCAGTCACCTCGAGAGCGCTCAGCGCCGGGTGGAAGAGCATTTCCGCGGCCTATAGAGTATAGGCTCGTGGCCTCTATCCTCGGCGCTCGCGCCTACCTCGTCGACCTCGAAGTCGAAACCGTGCGCACCGACGCGGTGCAGAGCTTCCTCAAACAGGAGACCGTGTTCGTCGAGATCGATACCGACGACGGCCTCACCGGCACGGGCTACTCGTACACGATCGGCACGGGCGGCCGGGCGGTGCTCGCGATGCTGACAGAGCATCTCGTCCCGCTGCTGCCCGGGCAGGACGCCGCGAGCATCGAGCACGTCTGGGCCACCCTCTTCGCCTCGACGCGCGCGACGACGGTCGGCGCCATCACGTCGCTCGCCCTCGCGGCGGTCGACACCGCCCTGTGGGACCTCAAGTGCCAGCGCGCGGCGGCGCCCCTGTGGCAGGTCGCCGGCGGCTTCCGCCCGGCCGTGCCCCTCTACGACACCGAGGGCGGCTGGCTGCACCTCGAGACCGAGGAGCTCGTGCACGGCGCGCTTGCCTCCAAAGCGGCCGGATGGCACGGGCTCAAGCTCAAGGTCGGCAAGCCCTCCGCCCGGGAGGACCTCGACCGGCTCCTGGCCGTGCGCGAGGCCGTGGGCGACCGCATGGACATCATGGTGGACGCCAACCAGTCGATGACCGCGGCGGAGGCGATCCGCCGGGCCAGCGCCTTCGCCCCCGTCGACCTGTTCTGGTTCGAGGAGCCGCTGCCCGCCGACGACGTCGCGGGCCACGTGCGGCTCGCCCGCTCCACGAGCATCCCGATCGCGGTCGGCGAGTCGATGTACTCGGTCGGGCAGTTCCGCGACTACCTCGAGCGCGGTGCTGCCGGCATCGTCCAGGTCGACGTCGCGCGCATCGGCGGCATCACGCCGTGGCTCAAGGTCGCGCACCTCGCGGAGTCGTTCAACGTCGACGTCTGCCCGCACTTCCTCATGGAGCTGCACGTGAGCCTCACGGCGGCCGTGCCGAACGGCCGCTACGTCGAGCACATCCCGCAGCTCCGGGCGATCACGCACGGCGAGCTCGAGATCAGGGACGGGCACGCCCTCGCTCCGTCAGAGCCGGGGCTCGGCATCCGGTGGAACCGCGACGCGATCGACGACCGGATCGTCGCCTAGCGGCGCTGCAAGGATCAGGCGCCGAGCCCGTAGGCCCGGGCGGCCGTCCCGCCGAAGACGGCGTCGCGCTCGCCCTCGGAGAGCGACGCGGTGGCCGAGCGCGCCAGGTCGACGACTTCGCCGTAGGTCGCCGCGAGCAGCGACACGGGCCAGTCCGATCCGAACATACAGCGGTCGGCGCCGAACAGCTCGAGCACGGCCTCGATGTACCGCGGGATGCCCTGCTCGCGCCACCCGGTGTGCGAGGCCTCGGTGACCAGCCCGGAGACCTTGCACGTCACGTTCTCGTGGGCGGCGAGCGCGGCGAGGGCGGTGTGCCACTGCTCCCACTCCCCCTCGGCGATGCCCGGCTTGGCGGCGTGGTCGACGACGAACTGCACGTCGGGGAGTGCCCGCACGAGCGTCTCGGCCGCTGCCGACTCGGGGCGCTTGATGAGGAGGTCGTACACGAGCCCCGCATCCCCGACCGCGCGGACCCCCTTGACCACCGAGGGGCGCGCGAGCCAGTCGTGGTCGGCCTCGTCCTGGGCCGGGTGCCGGATGCCGCGCACGAACCCGCTGCGGCCGACGAGTTCCGCGAGCCGATCGCCGACTCCCCCCGCCTCGAGCGCCACCCAGCCCACGACGCCGACGATCTCGGGGGTGGACTCCGCGAGCTCCACGAGCCAGTCCGTCTCCTCGTCGGTCGACGCGGCCTGCACGACGACCGTGCCGGTCACACCCGTGCCGGCGATGGCCGCGCGCAGGTCGTCGACCACCCGAGGCCGGTTGAGCACCTCGTTGCCCGCCATCCACGGGTACTCCCGCACTCGCGGGTCCCAGAGGTGGTGGTGGGCGTCAACGATCCGCATGCGCCAAGCCTAGGTCGAAGCCCACCGCCCGCACTCCGCGGAGGCGCCCGAACGGCGACTCGAGCGACCCTTCGGGCTCGTGCAGCCCCGCGAACTCGGCACGGATGCCGAACAGGCCGGCGATCACCGTCTCCGTCACCGCGACCGCCGCGTTGCTGTCCCGGTTCGAGACTCCGCGCTCGGCGACGCGGTACTCGCCGCCGCCGATCGCCTCGACCGCCTGGCCCCACAGGGCCCCGGAGCGGCTGAGATGGATGCGGGAGAGGAACGCTGCCGCGAGGTCTGGCCGCCCCACGCGGCACAGCCCGAACGCGGTCGACCCCGGCCAGCCGGCGAAGGCTCCGGCCGCGCCGTGGTCCGGGCGGTCCGAGAGCGGGGCGATCGGGTCGTCGGGCGAGAGTGCGCGCATCCAGTTGCCGTCGATCAGGTGGCCGGTCACGAACTCGACCATCTCCGCCCGGTGCCGGTCGGTGAGGTCCCCCGTCATGTCGGCGGCGACGAGCTCGAAGTCGAGGCAGTGGCCGATGGTGTACTGGCCCGACGGGTGCCAGGTGCGCCAGCGCCCACCGCCCGCGTACTGCCCGAGCACCGCCTCGGCGAGCTCGGCGGCGTCGGCCCGGGCGGCCTGCGCCTCGGCATCCTCGCCCCGCATGCTCAGCAGGGTGGCGAGTGAGCGGAGCATTCCGACATACCCGGCATTGAACGACACCACGGCGTCGCGGTACGTGGGCACGCACTCCAGCAGCTCCCACGCGTCATCACCGAGGTCGACGAGCACGCGGTTGCCGAAGGCGGCGCGCCTCGACCGCGGGCGGTAGGCGAGAGTGCGCAGGTGGTCGAGTACGGTGCGCCCGCCGGCCAGTTCGTCGAGAATGCCCGTGTCGCCGGTCACGCCGACATACGCCTGCGCGGTGCGGAACAGCGCGTGGTCGTTCGCCGCGTAGTGGTTGCCCACTGGCAGCAGGTTGCGCGTGTCGAACGAGTGCGAGGAGTCGTACGGCTGGGCGAGGGCCGCGAGGATCCAGGCGCGCATGCCGACCGGCTCGAGCAGCGCCGCGGTGCGCGACCACTCCGAGATGTCCCAGTAGAAGGTGATCGTGGGGCCGAGTCGCGGACCGCCCGTGAGGAAGACGGGCCCGATCCGGCTCACCCCGGTGTTGCGCATGTACAGGGCGAGCAGGATGCCCAGGTAGTAGCTGCGCGTGAGGCCGGGGTCCGCCTCCTCGAGCACGGGCAGGTAGCCCGAGTGGTCGGGGTTGGCCGGCTCGAACGCGTTGTTCCACAGCTCGCGCCAGCGGTCGGCCACGGCGGCCGACCGCGCGGCGAGGTGCGCCGCGGTGTCGGAGGCGGTCGCGCGGACCACGGCCGCCTCCGTGCCGATCTCGAGGGTGAGGCCGATGGTCGCCGAGGCGCCCGGGTCGAGGGCTAGGCGCCACACGGCGCGAGTGCGGGAGCCGTAGACCGTGAGCCCGTCCGGCGCGGTCGCGAAGGCGAAGGCGGAGCGGGCGGGCGACGCGGAGTCGGCCACGAGTACGGTGCCCCCGAGCACGACGGCGGTCCAGCGCTGGCCGAGCCACCAGTCCGCGGTGCGCGCGGCCTCGACACCGTCGACGAGCAGCACGGCGCCGTCAGCGCGCACGATGCCCTCGAGCCGGTGCCGTCCCGGCTCGAGGGCCGCGCCCGCCACGACCCGTTCCCCACCGACCGCCAGCCAGGGACGGCCATCCACCAGGCCGAACTGGAGCGAATCGGGGTGATTGCCGTGGGTCAGCAGCACGCCGGTCTGGCCTGCCGCCGAGAGCTCGGCCTCGAACGAGAGGCCCTCGCCCTCGGCCAGCGCGACGGCCTGCGTGCGGAACTCAGTGCCCGGACCATCGAGCACGTACTCGCCGGCGATCACGGCCGGGCCGGCGATGATGCCGCGGACCGTCGCGAGCACGGACGGCGCACGGGTGCGCCCCGAGTCGGACGTCGAGTGGTCGGGCAGCTCTGACTCGAGCAGCATGGGCGCCGAGTCCTCGTCGCGCTGGATGCCCGGGATGCGCGGGCTCCCCAGCCGCACCCAGCGCTCGCCGTGCGGCAGCAGCTGCACCTGGCGGGGCTCGTCGGCGAGCGCCTCGGACCGCAGCCGCTCGGTCGCGTAGTAGTCGTGGTGGTGGCCGGCGTTCCACGGGGTGCCGTAGAGCCAGCCCCAGTCCACCTCGGAGTGCGCCACCGGAGCCAGCAGCTCCTGGTCGAGGACGACCTCGCGCGGGGCATCCGTCTCGTTCGTCACGGTCACCGTCCAGAGCACGCGCGCCGCTTCGTAGCCGAGCCGGGTGTCGGTGCGGACCCGGATGCCGCCGGCCGCCGCCTCGCGCTCGACGCCCCACGGCGCCCACCGCAGGCGCTCCGCGGCGAGGACGTGCCCGTCCACCCGCAGCGCGCCCGTGTGGTAGCCGCCGCTGAACGGCGGGATCGCGAGCCACGACAGCGACGTCAGGTCGCCGTTAACGTGCGCCTGGCCCCACTGGTTGCGCAGCGAGTGCAGGTGCGCGAGGTCATGCCTGTCGAGCCACTCGTCGGCGAAGTCGTCGAGTGGCGGGGGCGCCGGGGTCACTTGGATGCCCCCGACATGAGGCCGTGGATGAACTCCCGCTGACTGACGAGGTAGCCGACGACGGGGATGATCGCGGCGAGGAACATGATCCCGAACAACTGCCCGTAGTCGGCCGAGTAGCCGCCCAGCGCGACGTAGATGCCCGTCGTGATGGTCTGCCCCTGCAGCGGGCCGAGGATGAACAGCGGGTTGAGGAAGTCGTTCCACACCCACAGGCCGAGGAAGATGCCGACCGTCGCGGTCGCGGGGCGCACGAGCGGGAGCACGACCGTCCACCAGATGCGCAGGTCGGAGGCGCCGTCCACCCGGGCGGCCTCGATGACCTCGCGCGGCACGCTGCGCAGGAAGCCGACGTACACGAACACCGCGAAGGAGAGGTATCCGCCTCCGACGTTCGAGAGGATGAGGCCCGGGTAGCTGTTGGCCAGGCCGATCGCGTGCAGCAGCTGCACGATGGGCAGTAGCACCACCTGCGGCGGCACCATGAGCCCGAGCGCGAAGACCCCGAGCAGGATGCCCTTGAGCAGCGGCCGCCGCTCCGAGATCCAGAAGCTCAGCGCCGAGGACAGGGGGATGAGGATGACCACCGAGAGCGCGGTCACGAGCACCGAGTTGAGCAGGCCGTTGACGACGAGGCTGTCGGGCCGGGTCAGGGCCGTGAGGATGTTGTCGAAGGTGAACGGCGCCGGCAGCCCGAGCGGGTTCGCGAGGATCTGCTCCTGGCTCTTGAACGCGCTCGACAGCGCGATGTAGATCGGCAGCACGAAGGCGAAGGTGATGAACCAGGCGATGACGAGGTGGCCGGCGCGCCCCAGCCGGCGCAGGCCCGGTGAGCGCCTCATATCCGGGCCTCCCGACGGCGCAGCAGCGACGTGACGCCGTAGGCGACGACCGCGGTGAGGACGAGCAGGAAGATCGCGATCGCCGAGGCGTAGCCGAAGCGGTTGTTCGTGAACGCGACGGTGATCAGGTAGAACGCGGTCGACCGCGTCGAGTTCGCGGGACCGCCGCCGGTCAGCACGGCGATCACGTCGTAGAGCTTGAAGGTCGTGATGAGGCACAGCACCACGCTGATCGTGACACCGGGGGCGATCATCGGGAAGGTCACGTTGCGGAACCGGCCGAGGGCGCTCGCGCCGTCCATGCGGGCGGCCTCGTACAGCTCCGGCGGCACCGACTGGAGCGACGCGGTGTACACCACCGTCGAGAAGCCGATCGTGATCCAGCTGACGACCGTGCAGATCGAGAGGGTCGCGAGCTCGGGCGTGCCCAGCCAGGAGATCGGGGCGTCCACGAGGCCCAGGTTCTGCAGCGTCACGTTGAGCAGGCCGTTCTGGGTGAGGATGCTGCGCCAGATGAACGCCACGATCACGCCCGAGAGCACCTGCGGGATGAAGATGAGCGTGCGCATGATCCGGTAGTTGGCCGAGGTGCGGTTAAGCAGCATGGCGAACAGCAGCCCGAGGGTGTTCGACACCAGGGTCACGACCACCACCACGATCGCGGTGAATCGCAGGGACTCCATGAGCCGTGCATCCGTGAAGAGCTCTGCGTAGTTGTCGAGGCCGACGAAGTTGCTCGCGGTCTTGAGCGGGTTGCGGTCGGTGAGGCTCGTCAGGACGCTCTGCAGGATCGGGTAGAGCAGGAATGCGCCATAGAGCACTATGGCGAGCCAGGCGATCGGGGCGAGCCCCAGGCCGGTTCGTCGCAACGGGCGGCGAGTCATCGAGGTCCTTTCAAGGGGAGAGTCCGCGGGGGCCGGCTGGCCCCCGCGGACGGTCCGTGAGTGGTGCTAGTTCCCTGCCGCCGCGTCCCAGTCGGAGTCGAGCTGGGCGAGCTGGCCCGCGACATCGCTGTTGGAGAAGAACGACTGCGAGAGCGCGTAGAAGAGATCGTTGATCCCGGGCGCGAGCGCGTTGTCGTTGTTCACCCACCCGAACGACGCCACCTTGGTGTTGTCGTCGGTCACGAGGCCGTAGGTGTCGGTGTACAGGTCGCTCACGTCGACGCCGAAGTCGGAGAGGCCGAGCTTCTTCATCATCGGGTAGGCGCCGTCGGTCTCGATGAGCACCTTGAGGTTGCTCGGGTCGAGCGACCAGGCCTGTGCGAACTTCACCGAGTTGGCGACGTCCTTCGACTGCGAGCTCACCGAGGTGGTGCCGCCGACGTTGAACGGGATCACGATGCTGCCGTCATCGGTGGGCCACGGGAAGGCGCCGATGTTGGCCGCCTGCTCCGGCGTGAGGTAGCTCGAGCCGGTGAACCAGCTGCCCATCGGGTACATGGCGCTCTTGCCCGCGATGAAGTTGGAGTTCGCGGTGGCGAAGTCCACGCTCAGTGCTGCGGGGTCGTAGGCGCCGGCGGCCACGAGGTCGACGGCCTTCTGCATCGCGTCGGCGAACAGCGGGTCGGAGAACTTCACCTGGCCGTCGTAGCGCTTCTGGATCCAGTCCGGGTCCTGGCCGAGCACGTCGGCGCTCGCGAGGCCGACGAGCGACATGCTCCCCGCCCACGGCTCGGCGCCCGCCATCTCGATCGGCGTGACTCCCGCCGCACGGAGTTTCTCGACCACGGTCACGAAGTCGGCGTACGTCGCCGGCACCTCGAGCCCGTTGTCGGCGAAGATCTGCTTGTTGTAGAAGACCAGCGGGATGACCTGCGAGTTGGTCGGCGGGATGTACGAGGCCCCGTCGATCGCGTTGCCGTCGGGGAGCAGGAAGTTCTCGTCCAGCCAGGCCTGGTCGAAGGGCTCGAGCAGGTCGGCCTCGAGGAAGTCCTTCGGGTTGATCGACGACAGGATGTCGGGGAACTGCCCGCTCGCCTGGAGCTGCTTGGCGTAGGCGTTGCGGTCGGCGTCGGGGCTGACGATCTTGTTGATCGTGATGCCCGGCACCTCCTTCAGCGCCGCGACGATCGAGTTGTCCCAGAAGGTCGAGTCGAGAGCGGGCGTTTCGAAGGTCATGAAGGTCAGGCTCTCGCCGTCGCCTCCCGTGGTACCGGTTGAGCATGCGGACAGGGCGACGGCTGCCGCCGCCCCGAGCGCGAGTGCGGACACTATGCGCGAGCGCTTCACTTTCATCCTCCTTGATGATGTGGCCAACGGGTCTCGGCCATCAATGGTGCTGTGAACCATCGGCGGATCAGTCCGATGAATTGTCCGTCGGAACTAATTAAACCAAACGATGGAGTTATTAACCAGTGACAATATGCGCGCAAACATCGGATGTCAAGGCCGGGCGGCCGTATCGAAACCCCGAGGTCTCGATACGCGCGCCAGAGCGCACTGCCCCACCAGCGTCAGTTGCCGATGAGGAGCGCGGAGGGCCGCGGCGAGAGCGCGGTGTCGAGCACGAGGCAGGCGGCGCCCACGGCCGCGACATCGTCGCCGATCCCCGAGCCGCCGAGCTCCACGGGGTGCCGGGTGACGCGGTCCGGCGATCCGTTGACGACGGCGGCGATGATCGGCAGGAAGCGGGCGGAGACCTGCTCCCAGAATGGCCCGCCGAACACGACGCGATCGACGTCCAGCAGGTTGACGACGGTCACGAGCGAGGCGCCGATCAGCCCCGCCGCCCGGTCCAGGATGCCCGCCGCGAGCTCGTTGCCCCCGTCCGCGAGCGCGACCAGATCGCTGAACCCGGACTCCGCGCTGGGGTGCCCCGCGCTGCGGGGCTCGAGCAGCCCGGCCTCGACGGCCTGGTCTACGAGGTAGCCCGGGGTCGCGAGGTGGCCGAGCTTCTCGCTGCGCCGGGATGCGGGCAGCCCCGCGCCGGGGACCACGAGCGTGCCGCCCTCCCCCGCGTTGCCGGTGGCCCCGCGCAGTACCTCGCCCCCGAGGGCCAGGCCGATGCCGATTCCGGTGCCGAGGTAGAAGAATGCGAAGTTCTCGCTCTGCGTGCCCGCGAGCCAGATCTCGGCCACGGCAGCGGCGTTCACGTCCTTCTCCAGGAGCACGGGCATCCCGGTCGCCGTCGCGAGCGCATCGCGCAGCGGCACGTCCTTCCAGCCCTCGAGCAGGGGCGGGTCGACCACGATGCCGCGAGTGGCGTCGATCGGGCCCGGGGACGCGATCCCCACGCCGATCACGAGCGAGCGGTCGACGCCGGATGCCGCGAGGATCGCCTCCACGGAGGCCGCCATGGTCTCGATGACCTCTGCCGGCCGGCCGGCCTCGGGGGTGCGGACCTGGGAGTGCGCGACTATCGCCCCGCGCAGGTCGATGACCACGTAGGTCATGATCGCGGGGTCCAGGTGCACGCCGACCGCGAACCGGCTCCTGGCGCGCAGCTCGAGCATCATGCGGGGCTTGCCCGGCCCCTGGATGTGCTTGCCGGCCTCGGTGATCAAGCCGTCGTCGAGCAGGCGCCTGGCGACGTTCGAGATGGTCTGCTGGGAGAGCCCGGTGGTGTCCGCGATCTCGACCCGGCTCACGCCCTCGGTCGAGCGCCGGATCAGGTCGAGGATGACGGTCTGGTTGAAGCCGCCCACCGCGGGCAGGTTGGTGCCACGCCTCACGGTCGGTCCCCTTTCCTGCCTGCCCGGTGTGTGCAGAGACTAGCTCACTCGGGGCGGAGCCTGAGGTTCTGCATCCCGCCGTCGACGGCGATGCTCGTGCCCGTCGTGGAGCCGGAGCGGGGGCTCGCGAGGTAGAGGATCGCGCCGGCGATCTCGTCGCCCGACACGAGCCGGCCGTGGGGCTGGCGCGCGTTGAGGGCGGCGCGCTCGGCATCCGGGTCGTCGGCCTTCTGGAGCAGCCGGCTCACCCAGGGAGTGTCGGCGGTGCCCGGGTTCACGCAATTGACGCGCACGCCCTCGCGGAGGTGGTCGGCGGCCATGGCACGGGTGAGTGCGAGCACGGCGCCCTTCGACGCGCTGTAGAGCGCGCGCTGGGGCAGGCCTGCGGTCGCCGCGATCGAGCAGGTGTTGACGATCGCCGCCGACGGCGACGTGCGCAGGTGCGGCAGTGCCGCGCGGCTGACGCGGGCGATGCCGGTCACGTTGATGTTGAATACCCGCGCCCACTCGTCGTCCGGGTTGTCCTCCACGGAGCCCTGGGCGCCGATGCCGGCGTTGTTCACGACGATGTCGATGCCGCCGTACTGCGCCACGACGGCCTCGATGCCGGCGCGCACGGAGGCGTCATCGCTCACGTCGGCCACGACGCCGAGGGCATCCGGATGCGCGGACGCGACGTCGATGTCGAACACCGCGACGCGGGCCCCCGCCTCGAGGAGCCGGCTCACGACGGCGGCCCCGATGCCGGATGCACCGCCCGTGACCACGGCGACCAGGTTGTCGAACTCCTTGGACATGTCTCTTCTCCCTGCTCCGACGGGCGGCCTACGCCTGCCCGAATACCTGTCGCTGGTGGCCTAGGCCCTCGATCTCGATCTCGACCACGTCGCCCGCCTTGATGTAGGGGAAGCGGCCCGAGAGGCCGACGCCCTCCGGAGTGCCGGTCAGGATGACGTCCCCGGCCTCGAGCGCGAGGAACTGGCTCAGGTGCCAGACGAGGAAGTCGACGGGGAAGATGAGGTCTGCCGTGTTCGAGTCCTGGCGGGGCTCGCCGTTGACCCAGCTGCGCAGCCGCAGGTTGGCGGGGTCCACGTCCTCCGCGGTGACGAGCCACGGGCCGAGGGGGCTGAACCCGGGGGCCGACTTCCCCTTGCTCCACTGGCCGCCGGAGACCTCGAGCTGGAACTCCCGCTCGGAGAGGTCGTTCGCCACCAGGTAGCCCGCGATGTGCGCTGCCGAGTCGGCGGGCGAGTCGAGGTAGAGCGCCCGCGACCCGATGACCACCCCGAGCTCGACCTCCCAGTCGGTCTTGGTGCTCTTGCGCGGAACGTCGACCGGGTCGTTGGGCCCGCCCACGGTGTTGGGGGTCTTGAGGAACAGCACCGGGCTCGTCGGCGGCTGCGAGCCGGATTCGAGCGCGTGCGCCGCGTAGTTCATCCCGATGCACAGGATGGTGCCGGGCCGGGAGATCGGAGACCCGATGCGGAGGGCTTCCGCGCCCTCGACCACGGGCAGTCCGCCGGCCGCCGCCGCGGCGCGGATCCGCTCGAGAGCGCCCCCCTCGAGCGATGCGGGTGTGATGTCCTCAACCGCTCCGGAGAGGTCGTAGTACGTGTCGTCGACGACCAGCACCGGAATCTCGCGGCCGGGCTCTCCCAGTCTTGCAAGCTTCATGAACTTCCCAATCTCGTGTTTGACAGGATATACATCCGATCTTTAGGCTCGGCACAACCTTACAGGGAGGGAACCCCGTGTCCAGAGTTGTCGAGTTCGAGACGATCGACGTGCGCTTTCCGACGTCGGCGCTGCTCGACGGCTCGGATGCCATGAACCCAGACCCCGACTATTCTGCCGCGTACGTCCGCGTCGGAACGGATGCCGCCGACGGGCTCGAGGGCCACGCCTTCGTGTTCACCATCGGCCGGGGCAACGACGTGGAGGTCGCGGCGATCACCGCCCTCAAGAGCTACCTCCTCGGCCGCGACGTCGAGGGGATCCTCGCCGACCTCGGTGGGCTGTGGCACGAGCTCGTCTACGACTCCCAGCTGCGCTGGCTCGGCCCCGAGAAGGGCGTCATGCACATGGCGATCGGCGCCGTGGTCAACGCGTTCTGGGATCTCAAGGCCAAGCGCGCGGGGATGCCCCTCTGGCAGCTCCTCGCCCGGCTCACGCCCGAGGAGCTCGTCGACCTGGTCGACTTCCGCTACCTCTCCGACGCGCTCACCCGCGAGGAGGCCCTGGGGATCCTCCGGGCCGCCGAGCCCGGTCGTGCCGAGCGGGAGGCCCTCCTGCTCGCCGAGGGCTACCCCGCCTACACGACCACGCCCGGGTGGCTGGGCTACTCGGACGAGAAGCTCGAGCGCTTGAGCCGCGAGGCCGTCGCCGAGGGGTTCCAGCAGATCAAGCTCAAGGTGGGCGGCGACCGCGCCGACGACCTGCGCCGCCTGGCGATCGCCCGCGAGGCCGTGGGCCCGGGCATCCGGATCGCCATCGACGCGAACCAGCGCTGGGACCGCGACGAGGCGATCGAGTGGATCCGCGAGCTCGAGCAGTTCGACCTGGCGTGGGTCGAGGAGCCGACGAACCCCGACGACGTGCTCGCCCACGCGGCGATCGCGAAGGCCGTCTCCCCGATCCCGATCGCCACCGGCGAGCACGGCGGCGGGCGCGTGATGTTCAAGCAGTTCCTGCAGGCCGATGCGCTCCAGGTGCTCCAGATCGACGCCACCCGCGTCGCGGGCGTCAACGAGAACATCGCGATCCTGCTCCTCGCGGCCAAGTTCGGGGTGCGGGTCTGCCCGCACGCGGGCGGCGTCGGGCTCTGCGAGGCAGTGCAGCATCTCTCCATGTTCGACCTGATCGCCGTCTCGGGCACCCTGGACGGCCGGATGATCGAATTCGTCGACCACCTCCACGAGCACTTCGTCACGCCGATCGACGTGCACTCGGGCCGCTACTGGGCGCCCACCGCGCCGGGCGCCGGCACCGAGATGCTCCGCTCCTCGATCGACGAGTACACGCGTGGCTGAAGTCCCCCGCCTCGGCTACGGCGCCGCCAACGTCGGCAACCTGTACCGTGCACTCTCCGACGAGGCCGCCACGGCTGTGCTCGACGCGGCCTGGGAGAGCGGCATCCGCTACTACGACACTGCTCCCCACTACGGGCTCGGGCTGTCGGAGCGGCGGCTCGGCGCCTTCCTCGCCACCAAGCCGCGCGAGGAGTACTTCATCTCCACGAAGGTCGGCCGCCTGCTGCGCCCGGTGCCGAACCCGTCCGGGCGCCTCGACGACGCAAACGACTTCGCGGTGCCCGCCGACCTCGAGCGCGTGTTCGACCTGACCGCCGACGGCGTGCGCCGCAGCCTCGACGAGTCGCTCGAGCGCCTGGGCCTCGACCGCGTCGACGCCCTGTACCTGCACGACCCCGAGAAGGCCGGCCTCGACGCCGCCGAGGAGTCCGCGTATCCGGCCCTCATCGGTCTTCGGGATGCCGGCCTCGTCGACCACGTCGGCGTGGGCTCGATGTCCATCGAGGCCCTCGAGCGCGCCTCGGCGTTCGCGGGGCTCGACCTGCTCATGGTCGCCGGCCGGCTCACCCTGGCCGAGCAGCCCGCCCTCGACCGCGTCGTGCCGCAGGCGCTCGCACACGGGATGCAGCTCGTCGCGGCCGGGGTCTTCAACTCGGGACTCCTCGCCACGAACACCCCCGGCGGCCGGTACGAGTATGGCTCCGCGCCCGAGGAGCTGCTCGCGCGGGCCCGCTCCATCGCCGAGGTCTGCGCGCAGTTCGGGGTCACGCTGCCCGCGGCGGCGCTTCAGTACACCCTGCGCATCCCGCCGGTCGTGTCCGTTGTCGTCGGCGGCAGCCGCCCCGAGCAGGTCGTGGAGAACGCGCGGCGGATGGCGGAGGACATCCCCGAGGACCTGTGGGATGCACTTGCCCGCGCCGCGCTGATCCCGTGAGCCCCCGCGGACTCTAGGATGTCGACATGGCGGTGACCGACGAGGCGATCCTTCGGATCAAGGAGATGATCGTCTCCGGCGACCTCCAGCCCGGCCAGCGCCTCCCGCCCGAGAAGGAGCTGAGCGAGCGCCTCGGCCTCTCGCGCAACTCCCTGCGCGAAGCCGTGAAGGGGCTCGAGCTCATCAAGGTTCTCGACGTGCGCCAGGGCGACGGCACGTACGTGACCAGCCTGGAGCCGCACCTGCTGCTCGAGGCCATGTCGTTCGTGGTCGACCTGCACCAGGACCAGTCGGTGGTCGAGATCTTCGAGGTGCGCCGCGTGCTCGAGCCGCACGCCGCGTGGCGGGCCGCCCGGGTCATCACCGATGAGCAGGTGGCCGTGCTGCGCGAGATGCTCGACTCCGTCGACGAATCGACTTCGGTGGAAGACCTCGTCGCCCACGACATCGAGTTCCACCGCCTCATCAACCAGGCCGGCGGCAACGCCTATCTCGCGAGCCTGCTCGACGGGCTCTCCAGCTCCACCGTGCGCGCCCGGGTGTGGCGGGGGATCACCGAGGAGCGGTCCGTCGCACGGACCCTCGAGGAGCACCGCGCGATAGTCGAGGCCCTCGCGGCGCGGGATCCCGAGATGACCCGCTCCTGGGTGACCGTCCACGTGAGCGGCATCGAGTCCTGGCTCCACAACGCACTGAACTGAGAAACGGCATGCTGAAGACCGACCTGATCCACCCCCAGCTGCTCGCCGCCCTCGGGCGCGCCGGGCACGGCTCCAAGATCCTCCTCTCCGACGGCAACTTCCCGCACGGCACGGGCGCGAACCCCGCCGCCGAGCGCATCTACCTGAACCTGGCTCCGGGGATGCTGCGCGTCGACCAGGTGCTCGTGCCCCTGCTCGCCTCCGTGCCGGTCGAGGCGGCGGAGGTCATGGCGTCGCCGGACGGCGAGGTCGAGGCGGTTGCCGGCTATCGCGAGATGCTTCCCGGCGTGCCCTTCAGCGCACTGCAGCGCATGCCGTTCTACGAGACTGCGCGCGGCCCGGATGTCGCGATCGTGATCGCCACGGGCGACCAGCGCGTCTACGCGAACCTGCTGCTGACGATCGGCGTGCGCGCGGGTTGAGTAGGGCGCTCTGGCGCGCGTATCGAACCTGGTGGGTTGAGTAGGGCGCTCTGGCGCTCGTATCGAAACCCGGAAGCAGTCCGGTTTCGATACGGCCGCGGGCGGCCTACTCAACCCGCCTGCCGGATTGTTTGACAATCTGCTAGATTGCTAGACAATCATGACGACCGAGACCAGTGCCGTGCTCCCCGGCGCGATCGCCGAGCAGTTGCGGGCCCGCATCATCGCCCAGCTCGAGCCGCCGGGATCCACCATCACGGAGTCGGCGGTGGCGGTGCGCTTCGGCGTCGCGAGGCCCACGGCGCGGATCGCCATCGAGCGGCTCGTGGCCGACGGCATCCTGCGCCGCGAAGCGCACCGGGCGGCACGGGTGCCGGAGCTGGGCCGCGACGACATCCTCGACCTGTACACGACCCGCGCGATCGTCGAGGGCGCGGCGGCCGCCCGGCTCGCGAGCGGCGGCACCATCCCCGCCCGAGCCCTCGAGGCGCACCGCGCCCTCTCCGCCACGGACGAGTTCGCCCCCCACGACATCGCGTTCCACCGCTCGCTCGTGGAGGGGCAGGACAGCCCGCGCCTCGCGCACCTGCACGGCCTGCTCATGGGCGAGGTCGAGCTCTGCATCGGCCAGGTTCAGGCCGCGCACCTCCTCACCACCGCCGAGGTCGCGGCCCAGCACCAGGGCATCCTCGATGCGATCACGGCCGGCGATGCCGCGACCGCCGAACGACTCACCCGCGAGCACATCGCGTACTCGCGGGATGCCCTCCTCACCCACCTGGATAGGAAAGCCCATGGTTAAGCGCCAGTTCCCCAACCCCGTCGAGCTCGCCAAGCTCATGAAGTTCAAGGCGCCCGAGCTCAACGGCAAGAAGCGCCGCCTCGACTCTGCGCTCACCATCTACGACCTCCGCGACATCGCGAAGCGCCGCACCCCGAAGGCCGCCTTCGACTACACCGACGGCTCGGCCGAGGGCGAGCTGTCGCTGGCCCGTGCCCGCCAGGCGTTCGAGGACATCGAGTTCCACCCGTCGATCCTGCGGGACGTCTCCAAGCTCGACACGACCACCACTGTGCTCGGCGGCACCTCGGCCATGCCGTTCGGCATCGCCCCGACCGGTTTCACCCGGCTCATGCAGACCGAGGGCGAGATCGCGGGTGCGGGAGCCGCGGCGGCGGCGGGCATCCCGTTCACCCTGTCGACGCTCGGCACCTCCACCATCGAGTCCGTGAAGGCGGCGAACCCGAACGGCCGCAACTGGTTCCAGCTGTACGTGATGCGCCAGCGCGAGATCTCCTACGGCCTCGTCGAGCGCGCAGCGGCGGCCGGATTCGACACCCTCATGTTCACCGTCGACACCCCGGTAGCGGGAGCCCGGCTGCGCGACAAGCGCAACGGCTTCTCCATCCCGCCCCAGCTCACCCCGGGCACGATCATCAACGCGATCCCGCGGCCGTGGTGGTGGTGGGACTTCCTGACCACTCCGCCGCTCGAGTTCGCCTCCCTCGCCTCGACGGGCGGCACCGTGGGCGAGCTGCTCGACTCCGCGATGGACCCGTCGATCAACTTCGAGGACCTGAAGATCATCCGCGCCATGTGGCCCGGCAAGATCGTCATCAAGGGCGTGCAGAACGTCGAGGACTCCCGCCGCCTCGCCGACCTCGGCGTCGACGGCATCCTGCTCTCCAACCACGGCGGCCGCCAGCTCGACCGCGCGCCGATCCCGTTCCACCTCCTCCCGGAGGTCGTCCGCGAGGTCGGCAACGACACCGAGGTCATGGTCGACACCGGCATCATGAACGGCGCGGATGTCGTCGCCGCCGTCGCGCTCGGTGCGAAGTTCACCCTCGTCGGCCGCGCGTACCTGTACGGCCTCATGGCCGGCGGCCGCGCCGGGGTCGACCGCACCATCCAGATCCTCTCGGACCAGGTGGTCCGCACGATGAAGCTGCTCGAGGTCGCCTCGGTCGCCGAGCTTGAGCCCAAGCACGTCACGCAGCTGCAGCGGCTCGTGCCGCGGGCGGTGCCGCAGTCGTTCGAGGCGCCCGTGAAGCGCACCTCCCGAAGGCAGGTTGAGTAGGCCGCCCGCGGCCGTATCGAAACCGGTCGCTCCCTTGGCTTCGATACGCGCCTGGAGGGCGCTACTCAACCTGCCTAGACCGAGACGACCTTCACCACCCGCTCGAGGCCGACAAGGTCTGCCGCGTTGCGGGTGAGTAAGGGGACTCCGGCGACCGCGGCGGTCGCGGCGATCTGCAGGTCGAGAGCGCGCTGCCGATGGCTGCGGCCGGCCTCGATCGTGAGGGAGACGAGAAGGCCGTAGAGCTCTGCCTGGGCCTCGCCGAACGGGATCGCCTGGTAGGTCGCGCGCGCGTGATTGAGTCTTCGGCGCCGCTCGGCCCTGGCCACGATGTCTGCTGTATCGAGGCCCGCGTGCAGTTCGCCGAGAGTCACCGCGCTCACGAGCGCAATCGAGTCCCGCCATGCGTCGAGGCCGGTCGGATCGATAATCACCGACGTGTCGAGCAGAACTGTGCTCATCGGCGCGGCTTCCACGGGTCGTAGTCAATGCTGTCATCGACTGCCTCGCGGGCGTCGCGCAGCCAGGCCTGCCCGTCGAAGGGACCCATGGCCTCCCACTCCGCCGCGATCTGACCCACCGTCATCCGGCGAGAGCCGGGCGGGTGGTCGCCAATCGGGATCACCTGCGCCACCGGCTTGCCGTTGCGCGTGACGACAAAGGTCTCGCCTGCCTCCACGCGCCGCATGATGTCAGCGTTGTCGTTGCGCAGTTCGCGCTGCGAGATGGTCGTCGTCATCTCGCAATTCTAGGCAAGGTGCTACAGATGCGCTACAGCGCGGGCGGGCAGTCGCTGGGTGACGAGCGCCCGGATGACCGTGGTCGCGGCCCCCCGCGCCCAGTCGTCGAACGTGTGGGGGCGCACGACGAGGCGGCACCGGCCGGCGGCGCCGAAGGCGTGCTCCTCGAAGGCCGCGCGGAGGTTCGGCTCGAAGAGCTCGAAGTTCGCCACGCCCTCGCCGCCGATCAGGACCAGCTCCGGCCCGGTGAGGTTGACGACCGTCGCGATCGCCTTGCCGATGACCGTCCCCGCGCGGGCGAATGCCGCCACGGCCACCGGGTCACCGGAGCGGGCGAGATCGGCCGCCTCCTCGATGCTCGCGGCGCGCCCGACTGCGGCGACGATCGCGTCAGAGGATGCCACGGCCTCGACGCAGCCGCGGCGGCCGCAGTGGCACAGCTCGGTGTCGGCGGCGAGCGGGAAGTGGCCGATCTCTCCAGCCACCCCGTACGCGCCCTCGACGACCTCGCCGTTGACGAACAGGCCGCAGCCGATTCCCTTGCCGATGGTGATGAGTGCGAAGGAGTCGGTGCCGACGCCCCGCCCGAACCAGGACTGGCCGATCGTGAGCGCCGGCACGTCGCCCGCGATCATCACGCCCCGCCCGAGCCGCTTCTCGAGCTCGGCGCCGAGCGGCATGGCGGTCCAGCCCAGCAGGCCGGACTCGCGCACGATGCCGTGCTGGCTGTCGACATCGCCCGAGACCGAGACCCCGATGCCGGCGAGCCGTGCATCCCGCTCGCCGAGTTCGTCGCGGAGCCGCTCCACGACGAGCGCGACCTGCTCGACCACGGAGGCCGGCGAGAGGTCGGCGAGCGGGGCGTGCACGCTTGCGACGACCTTCGCCTCCAGGTCGGTGGCGACGCCGATCAGCTCGTCGATGTTCACCTTGACGCCGATGAAGCACAGCGCCTCCGGCACGACCCGCAGCGGGCTGACCGGGCGGCCCGGCTGCGGCGAGCGGGCGGTGGCCGGGGCATCCGTCACGAGTCCCGCGGCAACGAGCGGGGCGACCACCTTGGTGACCGCCGCCTGCGAGAAGCCCGTGTCCCGGCTCAGGTCGATGCGCGCGATGGGGCCCCGGGTGAGGATGCGCGCGAACACGTCGACCGCGGCGGGCGAGGCCCCGGTGAGGAGTTCGACGAGGGAGGCGCTGTCCGCGAGGACAACGGGGGCGTCGGTGGTCGTCACGGCATGGCTCCTTTCCCGCGGTGAATGTGAAGTGAAGGGGGACCAGCCGGGGAGCGCACTCCCCGGCTGGTCGGATACTACCTACTTCGCGAAGATCTCCTCGGTCTTCTGCGCCATCTCGGCGAACACGTCGTTATCGCGCTCGTGCGAGAAGTAGGCCTCGAACAGCGGTGTGATCGTGTCCACGACCTCCTGGCCGTTCACGGTCGGCGGCGCCGCGTACAGCTCGTCGTTCGCGAGCGCGTCGGTGAACGGCGACAGGTCGACACCCTGCTCGGCCTGGGCGTCAGCCGCGACCTGCATGGATGCCGCGATGGACGGCAGGAACGTGCCATCCACACCCGCGGCCGACTGGCACGCCTCGGAGCCCATGTACGTGACCCACTTCCAGGTCGCGTCGACGTTCTTCGTTCCCACGAAGATGTTGTTCGCGTTGGAGTTGCTGATCACGGAGCGGCCGTCGCTGCCCGTGGGCATGAACGCCACGCCCAGCTTGAGGCCGGGCACCTTGGCCATCGTCGTGACATCCCACGATCCGCCCTCGACCATCGCGACGCTTCCCGAGCCGAGCTGCTCAGCGCCGCCCACGGTGAACTGGCCGAACTGGGGCGCGAAGCCCTGGTCGGCGAGGCCGCGGACATAGTCGAGCGTCTTGGCGAAAGCCGGGTCGTCGTAGTTGAACTTCGTCGGCCAGGACGCCTTGTCGCCGAGGCGCCATCCGGTGGACGAGACGAGCCCGTTCCACGAGGTCTGGCCGTTGAAGTCGCCCGAGGCGAGGCTGCCCACGCCGTAGGTCTTGACGTTGGACTTGTCGAAGCCGGGCTCGTCGCCGCGCACGCCGTTCGCGTCGACCGTGAGGTGCGCGACGATCTCGCCGAACGTGCCGCCGGTCTCGGGGTCGAACGTCATGTTCTTGATGTCGTCAGCCGTGTACCCGGCAGCCGTCACGGCGTCGTCGTTGAAGTAGAACGCAGCCGCCGCCCAGTCGAGCGGGAGCCCGTACTGCTTGCCGTCCGTGTACTTCCACGAGTCGAGGCCGACGCTGAACACCGAGGTGTCGAATCCGGTCTTCGCGATCAGGTCGTCGAGCGGCATGATCTGGCCCTGGCCGGCGTACGCGCCGAGCAGCGGGACGCTGTTCTGGAAGGCGTCGGGCGCGGAGCCCGACACGAACCCGGCGGTGAGCTTGGTGAAGTAGTCGTCCACCGCGTACTGCGAGATGGTGACCTTGATGTCGGGGTTCGCCTCCTCGAAGCCGGGCAGGCACTTCTCGTACGACGCGGCCTGCTTCTCGTCCCAGGTCCACCAGTTGACGGTGCCGGAGGCTGAGTCGCCGCCACCACCGCCGGAGCACGCCGTCATGGTGGCAACAAGCCCCACGAACGCCGCACCGGCAACGATTCGCTGTAGTTTCATGAGTTCCTCTTCGTGTTGGTCGAGGATGCCGCGGCCGTGGGCAACGATGCCCTGGCCGGTGCGCCATCCCCTGCATGGGTGGTGTGGGTGGAGTCTGGGGCGGCAAGGTGCGCCGCGACGAAGGCGAGGGCCGCCTCGCTGTCGAGCTGTCCGCCGGCCTCGTGGCCGCTGTACGGCCACGTGACCATGCGCTTGGGGCCGGCGTAGGCGTGGAAGGCGCCGAACACCGTGGAGGGCGGGGTGATGTCGTCCATCAGGCCGGTGGAGAAGAGCGCGGCAGCGGTTGCCCGGCTCGCGAGGTTGACGCCGTCGACGTAGGAGAGCGTGCGGTGCGCCCGATCGGTCTGGTCCCTGCGGATCGCGAGGTAGCGCCCGATCTCGCCGTACGGAAGGGAGTCGGTGATCTGGGATGCCCGGCGCAGGTCGCTCAGGAACGGGGCCTGCACGACCAGCGCCGAGATGCCGCCGTCCAGTGCTGCCGCGGCGAGCGCGAGGCCACCGCCCTGGCTGTCGCCGACGAGCGCGACGCGCGCGGCGTCGACGAACTCGAGGGAGCGCGCAGCCTCGACGGCCCGCGCCGAGTCGGTGTACGCCCTGCGGTAGTAGTGGTCGTGCGGCGATTCGAGCCCGTCGACGAGGAAGCCCTGGCCGCCGGTCTGTCCGCGCACGTCGACCGAGAGGTGCACGTACCCGGCAGCGGACCACAGCAGGTCGCGCAGGACGTGGCCCCGCCCCGACCCGTAGCCCGGGAACTGCAGGACCACGGGCATCCGGCCGGTCGCCCACCGGGGCACCCGCAGCCAGGCGTGCACGCGGTCTCCGCCGAACCCGGCGAAGGAGAGGTCGTAGGTGTCGACGGCGGCAAGCCCGGATGCCACGGCCTCGAACTCGACCGCGATCGGCAGGGCGCGCGCCTCGGCCATGGTCGAGTCCCAGAACTCGTCGAAGTCGTCGGGGCGCACCTGCGAGCTGCGGTACTCCCACAGCGCGGACTCGGGCAGGTCAGTCAGCATCGCGCACCGCCAGGTCGGGACCGAGGGTGACCGGGATGCCCGGCTCGAGGTCGACCTCGACCGAGCCGCCCGCGTAGTGCACCGGGACGCGCACCGGCCCCGCGACCGTGCGGATCGTCGCGCTCACCAGCCGCCCCTCGGCCCAGGCCAGGTCGACGGAGAGGCCGCCGCGCGCACCGACACCCGCGATGGAGCCCTCGGCCCACTCGTCCGGCAGCGCGGGAAGCAGCCGAAGCCGGCCGCCGTGCCCCTGCACGAGCATCTCGAGGATCCCCGCGAGTAGCCCGAAGTTGCCGTCGATCTGGAACGGCGGGTGCGTGCTGAACAGGTTGGGCAGCAGGCCGCCCCACTCCGAGCCGTCCACCGGGCCGTGCCGGCGGTGGTCGCCGTCGAACGGCGCCGTGGCCTCCTTGAGCAGGGCGAGCGCGGTGCCGCCGTCGCCCAGCCGGGCCCGCAGCGCGATCTTCCACGCCCACGACCAGCCCATCGCGCCGGGCCCCCGCGCGTCGAGGAAGCGCCGGGCTGGCTCGACCAGGTCCGGGCCGATGAGGTCGAGCGGGTAGAGGGCGATCATGGGCGACATGTGCCGGTGGTGCGGGTCGTGCTCGACGACCTCCGCGCCCCATTCGGCCAGCCGGCCGTCTGCCGCCACGGTGATGGCCGGGAGCTTCGGCAGCGCGGCGGCGATCTCGTCGAGGAGGGGGTCGGGGATGCCCGCCGCAAGGCAGCGCTCGAACAGCGAGCGGATCAGGGCGACGTCCATGGCCACGGAGTACGTCAGCGACTCGGGGTGCCCGTCCGGGCCCACGAACAGGTTCTCGGGCGAGGTGGACGGGATCGTGCGCAGGCCGCCCGCGCCGTCGTCCACGAGCCAGTCGAGGCAGAACTCGGCGGCGCCGCGCAGTACCGGCCACGCCGTGGCGCGCAGGTAGTCGTCGTCGCGCGTGAAGTCCCAGTGGTCCCACACGCTGTGGGCGAGCCAGACGCCGCCCATCATCCAGATGGCCCAGCTCGGGTTGCCGTGGCCCATTCCCACGGGCAGTGCCCAGCCCCACTGGTCGGTGTTGTGGTGGGCGACCCAGCCGCGCGCGCCGTAGAGGCGCCGCGCGACATCCGTGCCGTTGCTGGCCACCCGGCCGACGAGGCGCGCGAGCGGCTCCTGCGTCTCGGGCATGCCCGCCGACTCCGCCGCCCAGTAGTTCATCTGGGTGTTGATGTTCACGGTGTAATTGGACGACCAGGCCGGCCGCACCTCGGCGTTCCAGATGCCCTGGAGGTTCGCGGGCGGGCTGCCGGCCCGTGACGAGGAGGCGAGGAGGTACCTGCCGAACTCGGCGATGACCGTGGCGGTGAGTGCGGAGTCGCCGCCGGCGAGGACGTCGCCCGCGACATCCCACTCGCCGCCGCCCCGCGGCCCGATCGCCACGAAGGTGCCGCCCTTGAGAGCGGTCACGTCGGCGACGTGCTCGTCGTGCAACTGCTCGTGGCCGCGCTGTACTGCTCGCTCAGCGCGACCACGAGCGCGCGCCGCGATGACCGCGCGGCCGGCAGCATTCGCCGGGTCCGCTTGTTCATCGCTCCACCACGATTCGGCGCGTGTTGCCGTCGCGAGCGCCACGAGGATCCGTGTCGCGCCGCGAACGCTCAGGGTGCCGTCGGCGGTCTCGACGGTGCCGTCGGTGTCGACGGCGAGATGCACGGCGGCGAAGGGGTCGAACTCGCCGTCGGCGGCTTCACGGTAGACGTGGGCTGCCACGCCCTTCTCGTGCAGCGGCGCCCCGTCGACCGGGAGCTGGACGCCGAGCGAGGCGCCCTCGCCGCCGACCGGACGGAGGGGCGTGCTGAGGGCGAGCCGCACGTCGACCGTGCCGCCCTCCGCCGACAGGCACACGCACAGCGCCTCCGCCGGTGCCGAGACCCAGCTCCGGCGCGTCACGCGCGCGGTCCCTGCACTGAACCGCTCCGTGAGGGTGGCGTGGTCGAGGTCGAGCGAGCGGCCGCGGTAGCCGTCCCCGCCCTCGACCAGCACCACGAGGTCGGCGAGCGGCAGGAACTCCTGCGAGTACTCCCCCTCGAGAGTCATGAGGAGCCGCTCGGCCTCGCGGTAGTCCCCTGCATCCTGCGCCCGGCGCGCGGCCTCGAGCGTGTGCGGGCCGACCCCGGAGGCGAGGAGCCCGTCGAGGGCCCGCGCGGGGCCGTCCGGTGTCCCCGACCAGGCCGTCGAGTCATTGAGCTGGTAGCGCGCCTCCGCGGCGCCGCCGAAGGCCATCGCGCCGATGCGCCCGTTGCCGAGCGGCACGGCCTCGACCCACTCGGTCGCGGCTTCCGGCCAGGTCAGCCGCAGTGCTCCGCCGGGCCTCATTTGATCCCCGTGAAGCCGATGGAGTTCACGATGCGGCGCCCGAACACGACGAACAGCAGCAGCATGGGCAGCGCCGCGACGAGGGTCGCGGCCATGAGGCCCGCCCAGTCCGGCTGCGCCTGCGGCGACGACTGCTTGAACACGGCGAGCGCGAGCGTGAGCGGGCGCACGCTGTCGTCGCTCGTGACGAGCAGCGGCCAGAAGTAGTCGTTCCACTGCGTGATGAAGCTCAGGATCGAGAGCGTGAAGACGGGGCCGGATGCCGCGGGCAGCGTGACCTGGAAGAACACCCTGATCCGCCCGGCGCCGTCGATGAGCGCCGCCTCCTCGGTCTCCTGCGGGAGGCCGAGCATGAACTGGCGCAGGAAGAAGATGTTGAACGCCGAGAACAGCCCGACCGGCAGGATCATGCCGGCGAAGGTGTTGAGCAGGCCCAGGTCTTTCACGAGCACGAAGTTGGGCAGGAAGGTCAGCACCGGCGGCACCATGAGCGCGCACAGCAGGATGCCGAACATGAGCTCGCGGCCCCGCCACTGCAGGCGCGAGAACGCGTACGCGGCGATCGACGAGAAGAACACGATGCACGCCGTCGAGATGCTCGCGTAGATGACCGAGTTCAGGATGAAGTGCCCGATCTCGATCGAGGCGCCCGAGCCGCCCTCGGCCACGGCCTCGGCGGAGGTGGCGAGCCCGAGCACCCGGCGGAAGGCGCCGAGCGTGAACCCGACGGGGAGGATCGAGGCCGGGTCGGCGATGAGGGCGAAGTTGTTCGAGAGCGAGGTTCGGAGGATCCAGTAGAACGGGAAGACCGTCACGATCAGCACGATGCCGATGTAGCCCCACGCGACAGTGCGCCCGATGCTGAACTTCCGGCGGCGGCGACGGGTTGCGGTGGCCATCAGTTGGTGTCCGATTCGCTCGCGCGCAGCAGTCGCAGCTGCGTGAAGGTGATGATCAGGAGGAAGACGAAGAGCGTGAGCGCCATCGCGGAGGCATAGCCGAAGTCGAACTGCCCGAACGCCTTGCCGAAGATGTACGACTGCAGCACGAGCGAGGCGTTGGCCGGGCCGCCCTTGGTCGTCACCTGGATCAGGTCGAACACCTGGAAGGCGCCGATCACGTTGAGCACGAGGACCATCGCGAGGATCGGGCGCATGAGAGGCAGCGTGAGCCGCCGGAACATCTGCGGCTCGCTCGCGCCGTCGATGCGGCCGGCCTCGTAGATCGACGCCGGCACGGTCTGCAGGCCGGCGAAGATGATGATCGCGGTGTAGCCGAGCGACTTCCAGACCCCGATGATGGCGACCGCCGGGATCACCCACCCGCGCGAGGTGAGGAACATGATGCTCTCGCCGCCGAGCGCCTCGATGGCGATGTTGACGATGCCGAGCTGCGCGTCGAGGATCCACGACCACACCGTCGCGGCCACGACGTTCGAGATGAGGAACGGCAGGATGATCATCCCGCGCACGACCGTCGACGCCGTGAGGCGGTGCAGCACGACCGCGGTGACGAGCGACAGGAACGTGCCGACCACGACCACGATCGCGACGTAGTAGAGCGTGACGAACAGGGAGTTCCAGAACACGTCGTCGCCGGCGAGCTCGACGAAGTTGTCGAAGCCGATCCACTGCGGCGGGGTGAAGACGGTGAACTTCGTGAAGCTCAGGTAGATGCCGCGGAAGGTCGGGTAGGCGAAGAAGGCGAGGAAGCCGACGAGGGCCGGAAGGATCAGGATCCACGCGAGCCTGGCGTCCCCGCGGTGCGCCGGCGAGTTGATGTTTGACATCGCGCGGGCAGCTTTCACCCGCGCTGAGCGCGGTGCTGCCTGCGTCTTGACGATCGCCATCGATCCACCTCTTCTGCCCGTTTCCGTGGCCTTGCCTCTTGCATGCACACCATAGAAGTGGTTTATTCACTCTGTCAAGTAATTTCGATTCGAAGGATGTTCCACATGATCCACCCCGACCGCACGAGCGTCGTGCTTCGTGCAGCGGGCGTCAGTCTGATCGTCGACGCCGACACCCCAGTGCCCCGAGTACTGCACTGGGGCGCGGATCCGGGCCCCCTCGACGACCGCGCCATCGAGGCGCTGCGGCTCACGTCGGTAGCCGCGAAGCTCAACAACTCGCCGGATGTCCCGCGCCAGTTCTCCCTCTGGCCGACCGAGCACGAGGGCTGGTCGGGCACTCCCGCGCAGTCCGGCCACGCCGCCGGGACCGCCACGACACCCCGGCCCGTGCTCGACTCCGTGACCGTCTCGCCGGGACCGGACGGCGTCGGCGGCACCGCCTCGTACCGCATGGTCGACGCGGTCAGCGGCACCGTCGCGACCCTGCGCCACACGCTCAGCCCCGAGGGCGTGCTCGCCGTCGATATGTCCCTCGAGCGCACCGCGGAAGGCGCGCTCTACGACCTCACGACGCTCACCGCACTCATGCCGCTCCCGGAGCGCGCGAGCGAGATCGTGGACTTCGCCGGCAAGTGGTGCCGCGAGCGCTCCGTGCAGCGCACCCCGCTGCGCTTCGGCAGCCATCGCCGGGATGCCCGCCGCGGCAAGCCCGGGCACGACTCCCCCTTCCTGACCCTCGTGGGCACCCCCGGTTTCGGCTTCGGCCGCGGAGAGGTCTGGGCGATGCACGTCGCCTGGAGCGGCAACCAGCACACCCTCGTCGAGCGGCTGCCCGAGGGGGCCGGCGCGTTCTCGGCGGTACTCGGCGGCGGCGGCAGCCTCGCCCCCGGCGAGGTCCGGCTCGGGGCGGGCGACAGCTACGACGCGCCCACCATCCACTTCACCTGGTCTGACGAGGGCATGGACGGGGTGGCCGCGCGGCTGCACGCGATGCTTCGCTCGCGGCCGGGGCATCCCCGCTCGGTCCGCCCGCTCGTGCTCAACACCTGGGAGGCCGTCTACTTCGACCACGACGCGGCCCGCCTCGAGAAGCTCGTCGACACCGCCGCGAGCCTCGGCGTCGAGCGGATCGTGCTCGACGACGGCTGGTTCGAGGGCCGCCGCAACGACCGCTCTGGCCTCGGCGACTGGTTCGTCGACGACGGGGTCTGGCCAGACGGGCTCGGCCCGTTCGTGAAGGGAGTGCGCGACCGCGGCATGCAGTTCGGCCTGTGGTTCGAGCCCGAGATGATCAACCTCGACTCCCGCCTGGCCCGCGAGCACCCGGACTGGATCCTCGCGCCGAGCGAGGGCGTCTCCGCGCCGTCCCGCAACCAGTACGTGCTCGATATCGCGCACCCCGACGCGTGGGACTACCTGCTCGAACGGCTCGACAGCCTCGTCGCCGAGCACGCCATTGACTACATCAAATGGGACCACAACCGCGACCTGCACGAGGCGGTCTCGCGCAGCCCTACCGGCGACCGGCCCGCCGCGCGCGCGCAGGTGCTGGCGCTGTACTCGCTCATGGACGAGCTGCGGCGGCGGCATCCGGCCCTCGAGATCGAGACCTGCTCGGGCGGCGGCGGGCGGGTCGACCTCGGCATCATCGCGCACACCGACCGGGTGTGGGCCTCCGACTGCAACGACCCCGTCGAGCGGGTCGAGATCGAGCGCTGGACCGGCCTGCTCCTGCCGCCGGAGCTCATCGGCTCGCACGTGGGCGCCGCGCGCTCGCACACCACGGGCAGGGTGACGGATGACTCGTTCCGCCTGATCACGTCGCTGTTCGCCCACGCCGGAATCGAGCGCGACGTCTCCCGCGCCGACGACGAGGAGCTCGCCGTCCTCGCGCTGTGGTCCGCCCTCTACAAGCGCGTGCGCGGGCTCGTGCACACCGGCCGCATCGTCAACGCCGACCTCGACGACGCCGGCGCGAGCCTGCGCGGGGCGGTCGCGGCCGACGGCTCCGCCGCCCTGTTCGCGTGGACCCGCACCTCGACGAGCGCGGCCGGGCAGACCGGCCGAGTGCGCTTCCCGGGCCTCGACGCCGGCGCGGCCTACGAGGTGCGCATCGTGGAGGAGCTCGGTGCCGCGAGCAGGCACCAGGGCGCGGATCCGGAATGGGTGTCCGCGGCATCCCGGGGCTGGACCGCCCTCCCCGGCGCGGTGCTGTCCGTCGCCGGGGTGACCCTGCCTACTCTGAACCCGCAGCAGGCGATGCTGATCGACATCCGGAGGATCCCGTCATGACCGTGCTGCTCTTCACCGGCGACAGCGTCACCGACTGCGACCGCCGCACGAGCGCCGACGGCCTGGGCACCGGGTACGTGAAGCTCCTGGCCGACCAGCTCGGCGGGCAGACGGTGCTCAGCACGGGCATCTCGGGCCACCGCGTCGTCGACCTCGAGGCCCGGTGGCAGGAGGATGTGCTCGACCACGATCCCGGTACCGTCACGATCCTCATCGGAGTCAACGACATGTGGCGCCGCTACGACGCGGGCGACCCGACGAGCACCGAGGACTTCGCCGCCGGCTACCGGCGGCTGCTCGAGCGCACGGCCGGCCGCTCGCTCGTGCTCATGGAGCCGTTCCTGCTCCCGGTCCGCGACGAGCAGCAGCAGTGGCGCGAAGACCTCGACCCGAAGATCGACGTCGTGCGCACACTCGCGCGGGAGTACGGCGCGACCCTCGTGCCGCTCGACACCGCGCTGGCCGCGCACCCGTCACCGGCCGAGGCGCTGGCCGCGGACGGCGTGCACCCCACCGCTCTCGGGCACGAGGTGATCGCCGCGGAGTGGCGGCGCGCGACCGGCCTCTGAGGCCCCGCGCCCGCCCGCCCGCCCCGCCTGCTGCCCGCCTGCCGCCCGACCACCTGCCCCTCGCCCGCCACGCCCGAGCCCGCGCATCGCTCCCCGGCCCTTCCGGCCTCTCCCAGCCTTTGCGGCGCTATCGCCGGCCCGGCCCTGCCTGGCCCAGCCCCTTCTCGGCCCGGCCCTGCCTGGCCCAGCCGTTTCTCGGCCCAGCCGTTCTCGGCCCATCCCCGCCCGTTCCGGCAACTCAGGACATTTGTTGGTGCGCCTGACTTACGTCCTGAGTTGCCGGAGCATCTCGGGCGACAGGCGAGCGGGAGGACGGCGGCCCGAGCGCGATGCGGCTAGAGCAGCGCGAGCGCGGCCGGCGCGAACAGCAGCACCGTCGGCACGGCGAGCAGCGCGACCGCCACCGCCACGACGAGCGCTTCGAGCGGGCGCGGCAGCGGAGTTGCGTCGAGCCGCGAGAGGCGGGCCCCGAGCTCGGTGACGGATGCCTCCCCGCCCCACTCCGCGGCACCCGGTTCGGCCGCCGGGCGGTCCTGCCCCGCGCCCACCAGCACGATCGCGCGCGCGAGCACTCCATCGGGGACGGCGCGGCGTGCCGTGTCGTCCGCGAGCATCTCCACGAGCATCCCGACCTCCCGCTGCGCGCGGAACGCGATCGGGAACCACGGCAGCGAGGCGTACCAAGCCCTGAACAGCACGAGCACGACGTCGTGCCGCTGGGTGACGTGGGCCTTCTCGTGCTCGATCACGGCCTCCATCTCCTCGTCGGAGAGCAGCGCGACGAGGCCGGCGGAGACGACCGTGATCGAGCTGAGGGCGCCGGGCAGGCAGTAGGCGACCGGGGCGGGGCTGTCGAGCAGGCGCGCGCCCGACTCGAGCGGGGAGCTCAGCAGCCGCACGAGCTGCTCGTGGCGGCGGCGCTGGCGCTCCGAGCGCGCCACCGTGAGCACGAGGTTGAGCAGCAGGTGGCCGGTGAGCAGGGCACCGGCGGCGAGCGCGAGCGCGTTCCACGACTCGATGCGGGTCACTTCGCCCATCAGGAGGTTGACCGTGGCGGTGAACGGGTCGGGGCCGAACGGCGCGAGGCCGAAGGTGAGCAGCGCGCCGATCATCGAGAGACCGCCGGCGATCGCGATGGCCTGCCACAGCACGAGGGCCGCGGCCGGAGAGCGGGCCGGCCAGGACGCCCGCGCGAGCAGGAGCGGAACGGGCCACGCGAGCAGCACGGCGAGAGCCGCGAGCGCGAGCGGGGCGATCACAGTTAGCTGCCGAGCAGGCGGCGGAGGGTCTCGGCCTCCTCGGGGCTGACCTGGCCGACGAAGCGCTCGAGCACTGCGGTGCGGTCGGAGGCGCCGCCGAGAACCTCGTGCATGAGGTCGGCCATGTGCTCCTCGCGGCTGGCCGCGGCTCGGTACTGGTGCGGGCGGGCATCCCGCGAGCGCTTCACGAAGCCCTTGTTCTCGAGGCGAGAGAGCACCGTGAGGATCGTGGTCGAGGCGAGCTTGCGGTCGGCGAGCTCCTCCTGCAGGTCGTACGCGGAGAGGCTCGCGTCGGTCGCCCACAGGAGTTCCATGATCGACCGCTCAAGCTCGCCCAGGGTTGCCATGCGGGTAATTCTACCCTTAGTAGAAATCTTTTCTACAAGAGAGTAGAAATGAGTTCTACAAGCCGTAGAACTCATACCGCGAAGGAGCCTCGGTGGACCCGCTCGAGATCGCACGCTGGCAGTTCGGAATCACCACCGTCTACCACTTCGTCATGGTGCCGCTCACCCTGGGGCTCGGCCCTCTCGTCGCGATCATGCAGACGATGTGGGTGCGCACCGGCCAGGAGCGCTATCTGCGCATGACCAAGTTCTGGGGCAAGCTCTACCTGATCAACTTCATCGTCGGGGTCGCTACCGGGCTCGTGCAGGAGTTCCAGTTCGGGATGGCGTGGAGCGAGTACGCGCGATTCGTCGGCGATGTCTTCGGCGCCCCGCTCGCGATGGAGGGGCTGCTCGCCTTCTTCTTCGAGTCGACGTTCCTCGGCCTGTGGATCTTCGGCTGGAGCCGGCTGCCGAAGAAGCTCCATCTCGCCGTGCTGTGGGTGGCGGTCGCGGGCAGCGTCGTGAGCGCGTTCTTCATCATCGTCGCGAACTCGTGGATGCAGCATCCGGTCGGCGTCGAACTGGTCGACGGGCGCCCGGTGCTCACCGACATCTGGGCGGTGCTCACCAACAACACCGCGCTCACCGCCTACTCGCACACGCTCATGGGTGCACTCGCCGTCGGGGCGGCCTTCCTGGTCGGGATCTCCTGGTACCAGCTGTGGCAGCGGCGGCGGGACGGCATCGACACCACGGATGCCACGGGCCGGGTCGTCGTGGGCTCGCGCCCGAGCATCCCGGGCCGCGACGCGGTCGACCACTCGGTGTGGATCCGCAGCCTTCGCATCGGGGCGGTCGTCGCCGTCCTGGCGTTCGGCGGCGTCGCGATCACCGGCGACGCGCAGGCGAAGCTCATGTTCGAGCAGCAGCCGCTCAAGATGGCCGCGGCGGAGGGCGCCTGCCATGACGGCACGAGCTTCTCGGTGCTCTCGATCGGCAACCTCGGCTCGCAGAACTGTGACGACGTGGTGGGCGTCATCGAGATCCCCGGCATCCTGTCGTTCCTCGCGCACGGCGACTTCACCACCGAGATCAAGGGCGTCAACACCCTCATCCCCGAGTACCAGGCCGAGTACGGCACGAACCTCCCGGACAACCCGCTCTACGGCGACCGCGCCGGCCAGCCCATCAACTACCTCCCGATCATGGAGGTGACCTACTGGGGCTTCCGGCTCATGATCGGCTTCGGCATCCTCGCCGCGGGAGTCGCGGTGCTCGCACTCTGGCTGACCCGCAAGGGCACCGTGCCGCGCTCGAAGCCCCTCATGTGGGCGGCAGTCGCGAGCATCCTCGCGCCGTTCGCCGCGAACATCGCGGGCTGGGTGTTCACCGAGATGGGTCGGCAGCCGTTCGTGGTCGCCCCGAACCCGACGCCCGGCGGCGTGGACGGCGTGTTCATGTTCACGGCGGCCGCGGTCTCCCCCGCGGTCACCGGCGAGGAGATCATCTTCAGCCTGGCCGCCTTCGCGCTCGTGTACGGCGCGATCCTCGTGGTGGAGCTGCGGCTGCTCGTGCGGTACGTGCGCGGCGGTGCGGCCTCTGCGATGCCCGAGCTGGGGCATCCGGATGAACCCGACCAGAAGCCCGACGACGTTCTCGCCTTCGCGTACTAAGGAGCACTGATGGACTTCCTCCCCACCCTCTGGTTCGTCGCGATCGCGGCGCTGTGGATCGGCTACCTCCTGCTGGAGGGCTTCGACCTCGGCGTCGGGATGCTGCTGCTCACGAGCACGCGCGACGAGAAGCAGCGTCGGCTGATGCTCAACACCATCGGCCCCGTCTGGGACGGCAACGAGGTGTGGCTGATCACGGCGGGAGCGGCCACGTTCGCGGCCTTCCCGCTCTGGTACGCCTCCCTGTTCTCGACCCTGTACCTGCCCCTCACGCTCACGCTGCTGGCGCTCATCTTCCGTGCCGTCGCGATCGAGTACCGGGGCAAGGGCCGCTCCGAGCGCTGGCGCTCGTTCTGGACCGCCGCCCTGGGCATCGGATCGTTCATCGCCGCCTTCGGGGTGGGCGCGATGCTCGGCCTGACCACGACCGGCCTGCCGATCGACGCGAACGGCGACCGGGTGGGCGGCCCCTTCGCGTGGCTCACCCCGTACGCCGTGCTCGGCGGGCTCGCGGTCGTGGGCTTCTGCCTCGTGCACGCCTCGGCGTTCCTCGGGCTCAAGACGCTCGGGGCAGTGCGGGAGCGGGCGGCCCGGTTCCTCGTGCGCTGGGCGCCGATCGCGCTGCTGCCGCTGGTCGGCTGGGTGCTCGTCATCCAGTTCCGGTCCGGCACTGCCGTGACGTGGGCGCTCGTGGCCCTCGCGGTCGTCGCTCTTGCCGCGGCGTGGCTGTCGGCGCGGGCGGGGCGCGAGGGGCGGGCGTTCCTCGGGCTCGCCGTGTTCCTCGTGCTCGGGGCATCCTCGATCTTCGCCGCGGTGTTTCCGGTGGTGCTGCCCTCGACGCTCGACCCGGCGTTCGACCTCACCGTCGAGAACGCCTCGAGCGGTGACTACACGCTCGGCGTCATGACCGTCGTGGCCGGCATCGGGCTGCCGCTCGTGCTGCTCTACCAGGGCTGGACGTACTGGGTGTTCCGCCGCCGTCTCGGAGTGCAGCACCTTCCGGAGGCGCACGCGGTGGAGCCGGCGGTCCTCAAGTGAGCGCTAGGCGGCCGGCGACGGCCCGGCGATGAAGCTCGACGTCCCACCGCGGGCGCTCTTCGTCTTCGGGCTGCTCGCCGCCCTCAAGGCCGCCGCGCTCGTCGGCATCGCGCAGGCCGTCGCGTCGGGCATCGTCGCGGGGATCGCCGGGAGCGGTATCCGGGATGCCCTCCTCCTCGGCCTCGCCTCTGGGCTGCTGCGCGCCGCCATCACGTGGGCCATCCCCGTGTTCGCGACCCGCTCGGCGATCGCGCGGAAGCAGCAGTTGCGCCACGGTGCGGCGCGGCGGCTGCTCGACGGCGGAGTGCACGGCGGCGGCGCCGCGGTGGCCGCAACGGTCGGGCTCGACGAGCTCGACAACTACTACCGCTCGGTCATCCCGGCGGTCGTGACCGCGGCGACGGTGCCGCTGCTGATCGGCGCGCGCATCCTCTTCGCCGACTGGGTGAGCGCGCTCATCGTGGTCGTCACCGTGCCCCTCGTTCCCGTGTTCATGGCGCTCGTCGGCCTGCACACGAAGGAGCGGGCGGATGCGGCATCCGCAGCCCTGCAACGACTCTCCGACCACCTGGTCGAGCTCGCCCGCGGGCTGCCTGTGCTCGTCGGACTGGGACGCGTCGAGGAGCAGTCGGCCGCGCTGCGGGCCGTGTCGGAGAAGCACCGCGCGACGACGATGGCGACGCTGCGCAGCGCGTTCCTGTCGTCCCTCGTGCTCGAGCTCATCGCGACGATCTCGGTCGCGGTCGTCGCGGTGTTCGTCGGGCTGCGGCTCGTGAACGGCGACCTTCCGCTCGAGGTCGGGCTGATCGCGCTCGTGCTCGCGCCGGAGTGCTTCGCCCCGTTCCGCGAGCTCGGGTCGGCGTTCCACGCGTCGCAGGACGGGCTCGCCGCCCTCCGCCGCGTGGAGGCGATCCCCGCTCCCCCGGCGCCCCACCGCCTGCCGGGCGCGCGGATCCGGGTGGAAGACCTCGTCGTCCGCTACGACCGGGCCGCTCCCGTCGTCGAAGCGCTCGACCTCGTGCTCGACCGCGGCTCGGTGGTCTCGCTCGAGGGGCCGTCCGGTGCGGGCAAGTCGACGGTGCTGGGCGTGCTGGCGGGCATCGTCTCGCCGGCGAGCGGGGTGGTCAGGGGAATCGACCAGGGCCGTGTGGCCTGGGTTCCGCAGCATCCCCTCACCGTTGCCGGCACCGTGCGCGGCGAGCTCGAGCTCTACGCGGGCGGCGACGTCTCGCAGGCCCTCGAGCAGGTCGGGCTCACCGGTCTGGCGGACGCCGACCCCCAGCGCCTGAGCCCCGGCGAACTGCGGCGCCTCGCCGTCGCGCGCGGACTCGTGCGGGTTGCGGCAGGCGCCGACCTCCTGCTGCTCGACGAGCCGACCGCCCACCTCGACCCCGCGCACGCCCGGCTCGTCGAGCGCGCGATCGACGGGCTGCGCGGCACGGTCACGATCGTGTTCGCCTCCCACGAGGCCGGGATGACCCGGCTCGCCGACCGCCGCGTGCTGCTCGGCGTGCAGGGCGGCGCGCGCTCGGTCGCGGAAGCCGCTCCTCCCCCTTCGGCAATTCAGGACTCGGCGCCCGCCGAAGCGCTTGACGGCCGCTGGTGGCCCGAACTGAGGCAGATCCTCCTGAGTTACCGATGGCGCATGCTCGGGGCGGTGCTCCTCGGGGCCGGCGCGACCCTGTTCGCGGTGGCGCTCACGGCCCTCTCCGGGTGGCTCGTGGTGCGGGCGAGCGAGCAGCCGCCGATCATGTACCTCACGGTCGCGATCGTGGGCGTGCGGTTCTTCGGCCTCGGCCGCGCGGGGCTGCGGTACGCCGAGCGGCTCGTCACCCACGACGGCGTGCTGAGCGCGGTGACCGGGCTGCGCCTGCGTCTCTGGGCCGGCCTCGCCCGGCGCGGCGTCGCGTCCCGTTCGCTCGCGACCGGGGCCGTTGCGCTCGACTACCTCGTGGGCGCGGCCGACCGGGTGCGCGACCTGGTGCCGCGCGTGATCCTGCCGCCGGCCGCGGCGGGCGTGACCGCGGCGGCCGCCCTTGTCGCGGTGGCGCTGCTGCACCCCTCCGCCGTACCGGTGCTCGTCGGCATCCTGCTCGTCGGCTTCGTCGTCGCGCCGGCGGTCGCACTCGTGGCCGACCGGGCGGCGAGCACGCGCGTGGCTGCCGCCCAGTCCGCGGTGCTGCGCCGCTTCACGTCGGCCCTCGCCGCGGCCGACGACCTGCGCGCCAACGGCGTTGCTGGCCGGATGCTCGCGCAGCTCGACGCGCTAGACGCCCCTGCCGGGCTGCAGTCGCGGCGGGGAGCCCTCGCACTGGGCCTAGGCCACGCCGTAGCCGTGCTCGCCGGGACCGTCGGCGCCATGCTCATGCTCACGACCCCGCCGGTCACGGGGCCGGTGCTCGCGATCCTGGTGCTGCTGCCGCTCGCCCTGATCGACCCGATGCTGGGGACCGTGGACGCGGTGCAGCAGTGGCCCGCGCTGCGCGCCGCTCTCGCGAGGGTGGGTGCCGTGACCGCCCCGCAAGCCGCCGCCATTTCTCCCCGAGCTGCCCACTCTGGTCGCGTCGCGGCCGAGGAGGGCGAGAGAAGTGGGCAACTCGAGGCCCTGGGCGGCGCCGACGGGCTCGAGCTGCGCGACCTCACCGTCGCGTGGCCCGGCGCGGAGCCGTTCGGCCCCCTCACGGCGACCGCGCGCCCCGGCGACTGGATCGTGGTCGAGGGGCCCTCGGGCTCCGGGAAGTCGACGCTGCTCGCGACGCTGCTGGGGTTCCTGCCCCCGGCATCCGGCAGTCTTCGCGGCGCCGACCGCGGCCGCATGGCGTGGTGCCCGCAGGAGGGGCACCTGTTCGACTCGACGATCCGCGGGAACCTGCTGCTCGCCCGCGGCCATGACGACCCCCCGACCGACGAGGAGCTGCGGCGCGTGCTCGCGGTCACGGCGCTGCCCTTCGACCTCGATCTGCGAGTGGGCCCCGGCGGCTCGCACCTCTCGGGCGGCGAGCGCCAGCGCCTCGCGGTGGCGCGCACGCTGCTCACCCGGGCCGACATCGTGCTGCTCGACGAGCCGACAGCCCACCTCGACGCAGCCAACGCCGACCGGCTGATGGCCGGGCTGCGCGTCGAGCTCGCCGACCGCATCGTGGTGCTGGTGACCCATCACCCGTCAGAGCGGCGCGTGGGCGACGCCCGGCTCGCGCTGGTGGGTTGAGCCGCAGACGGCCCTACTCAGCCCGCGAGCGGCCCGAGCAGGTTCGTAGCGACCGTCGAGTGGATCGACTCGGTGTCGCTCGGGTGGTAGATGCCCGCGAGCACGTCGCGCTGCAGGCGGGCCAGCTCGGACGCGGAGCGGTAGCCGCCACCTCCGGCCGAGCGCATCGCCTGGTCGACGACGTAGCGGGCCGTCTCCGTCGCGCGGTGCTTCGCGCCGGTGAGGTAGCGGAACCAGTCCGCGCCGTGGTCCACGAGGTTGTCGACGTCCGCGGCGAGCGACGAGAGCTGCGGTGCGATGGCATCGAGCGCCAGGGCGGCGTCGGCGAGGCGCCAGCGGAAGTCGGGATCCTGGTCGTAGCTCTTGCCGGTCTTCAGCGAGGTCCGGCGCTTGACCGCCTCCACCCCGAGCTCGAGCGCCCGGTCGGCGATGCCCGCGTAGACCGAGCCGATGAGGAGCAGGAAATTGGAGAAGATCCCGAAGACGAAGGGGTCGGCACTCGGACCGACCGGCAGGATGCGCGCGACGCGGGCCGTGGGCACGACCGCCCCGTCGAGCACCGTGGTGTGGGACTGGGTGGCGCGCATCCCGAGGGTGTCCCAGTCGTCGAGCGAGTGCAAGCCGGGGGTGTCGCGCGTGATGAAGCCGTGCACGAGGGAGTCGCCGTGGCGGCCGAAGATCCCGAGTCGCGTCCAGGCCGGAGCGAGCGAGGTGAAGATCTTCGTGCCGGTGAAGGAGTAGCCGGTCTCGACGGGCTCGACCACCGTGGTCGAGTCCCACAGCACGAGGTCGTTGCCCTGCTCGCTGTTGCCGAAGGCGAACAGCTCGCCTGCCGCCGCCTCGTCGAGTACCCAGTCGAGCGACGTGTCGCCGCGGTCGTGCAGCACGCGGGCGACGCCCACCCAGACCAGGTGCATGTTGACGGCGAGCGCGGTCGCGGGAGCATAGGCGGCGAGCTGGCGCTGGTCGCGGGCGGTGTCGGCGAGCGAGCGGGGGGCGAGGTATCCGGCCGCTCTCAGCTCTTCGAGGTCCTCGGTGAAGAACGCGTTGTCGCGGTCGTAGCCCGCCGCCCGCGAGCGGATGCGGTCGAGGAGCGCCTGGTCGAGCATCAGAACCCCGCGAAGACGCCGACGGCCACGAGGATCGCGAGCAGGAGAATGACGACATTGGGGATGATCGCCTTCTCGCCCCGCCGCACGTGCGTGACGATCGCGCCGACCTGCACGATCGCCAGGCCCACTGCAGCGGCGCCGGCCAGCCGCGGCTGGATGCCGGTGAGCCGCGGAAGCAGGAGGCCGAGCACGCCCAGAAGCTCGGCGACCGCGATGAGCCGGATCTGGCCCTGCGTGAAGTCGTCCACCCAGGCGAACCGCTCCCCCATCGAGGCGAGTGCCGCCTTCGGGCGCACGAGCTTCATGACGCCGACCGCGAGGTTGGCGAGGGCGAGTATCCCGATGGCGATCCAGAGCGCGATGGTCATGGTTGCAGCCTAGAACCCCGCGAACCGCGCAACGGCGACGAAGGCGGGCAGCACGAGAAGCACGATGTTGAACGGCAGTGACTTCAGCTCGCCGCGGCGCACGTGGAAGACGATCGCCGCGACCATGATGAGCGCGAGCCCCGTGGCGGCGATGGGCGTGAGGATCGGAAGGATGCCGGTCGCCGCGGGAACGATGACGCCGACCGCCCCCAGGACCTCGAGAGCACCGATCACGCGCAGCAGCGGCACGCCCGTGGCCTCGACGAACGGGAACGTGGCCGGCAGCTTCGCCTCCGCGGTCGTGACCTTGCGACCTCCCGCCATCAGGTACAGGAGGGCGACGAGGCCCGAGACGATCCACACGGCAATGGTCATGGTGCTCCGATAGTTATGATTAGTTACTAGAGCACAAAGAGTAACCAGACGTTGACGCGTCCACAAAAGGCACACGGAGGTAACCCATGGCACCCGACCACATGGAGCAGCTGTGCGACTCCGGACGAGGAGTCATCGTGCGTGATGCGCTGGAGCGCATCGGCGACAAGTGGACGCTGCTCGTCGTCGGCATGCTCGACGAGAAGCCGATGCGGTTCACCGCGCTACGGCAGAGCGTGCCCGGCATCTCGCAGCGCATGCTCACCCTCACGCTTCGGCACCTCGAGCGCGACGGGCTGGTCTCGCGCACCGCCTACCCCGAGGTGCCGCCGCGCGTCGAGTACGCGCTCACGCCGCTCGGTGCGCGACTTCTGCCGCCCGTGCTGGAGCTCGCACGGTGGGCGCTCGACAACGCGGCGGAGATCCGTGAGAACCGCGAAGCGTACGACGGGGCCGCTACGGCCTGAGGGAGCTCCGCGGCCCGTGGGCCACGAGCAGGGCGACCACGAGCAGCGCGACCGTGATCGCGGTCATGAGCACGATGGAGCCGAGGATGCCGATGCCCGCGGCGGTGAGCGGTGCCACCAGGATGGCGACCACCGCGATGACGGTCGCGACGGGCGGGATCGACACCGGGCCGAGCGGATCGAGCAGCAGCCAGAGCAGGAGCAGGTACACCGCGAGCGGGATCGCGAGCGCGTAGCCGCCGAGCACCTCGCCAGCCTCGGCGTGGTGCGTGACCACCTTCACGCCGACCTCGAGCCCGGCGCCGATCGCCGCGAGCGCAGCGTAGATGCCGTAGTGGCCGTAGCCCCAGATGTACGACCGGTCGCGCCGGTGCTCGAGCCCTTCGGCCGCAGGCTCGGAGAAGTACAGCCACCACAGCGTGAACAGCAGCACCAGCCCGGACACCGCGACGACCACGAGCGGCATGCTCACCCCGTCGGCGAGGCTCTCCTGCACCGCGATCGTGACGGCGAGCACGCTCTCACCGAGCAGGATGATCGCGAACAGCCCGTACCGCTCCGCGATGTGGTGCGGGTGCCAGGCAAGGGGAAGGGCACGGTCGGCCCAGGGCGAGACGAGCAGTTCCGCGACCGCGAGCACGACGAACCCCGGCACGAGCAGCTCGGCGGGCAGGAACAGAAGGCGCGCGAGCCATCCGATCTGCACGACCGTGATGCCGATCATGTACCGCCGCGAGCTGGGCCGCGACTCCGGATCCTCGATCATGGCCCTGATGAGCGTGCCCAGCAGGCCGAGCCGCATGATGAGGTAGCCGAGCGTGATGGCGCCGAAGTCGCCGCTCGTGAATGCCGCCGGGACGCCCGCCGCGAGCACGAGCACGCCGCCCATCTGCACCATCGTGAACACGCGGTACAGCACGTCGTCGTTGTCGTAGGCGCTCGCGAGCCAGGTGAACTGGTTCCACGCCCACCAGATCGCGAAGAAGACCATGAGGAAGGGGCCGATGGTGGAGGCCGCGTCGCCGTCCGCGACCCGGTGCGCGAGCTGCGCGACGAGCGAGCCGACCGCGACGACGAAGGTCAGGTCGAACAGCAGCTCGAGCGGGCTCGACACCCGGTGGTCCTCGGTGATGTCCCGCGCCCTCACGCGCGTGCGGATCGCCTTCATGCGAGCAACGCTAGCGCGGGTTGAGTAGCGCGCTCTGGCGCGCGTATCGAAACCGGGTGCGCGGCCCGCGGGTTTCGATACGGCCCTAGGGGGCCTACTCAACCGGCGAGCAGCTCCGCGATCGTGCGCACGGCCAGCTCGACCTCGGCGAACGAGGTGGAGAGCGGCGACATCCCGAGCCGGATGCCGTTGGGCCGGCGGAAGTCGGGGATCACCCCGCGCTCCCACAGCACCGGCATGAGCTCGGCGAACCGCGGGTGGTCGATGGTCACGTGGCCGCCGCGCCGGGCGGAGTCCCGCGGGCTCGCGAGCCGGGCATCCGGCAGCAGTTCGTCGCAGAGCTCGACCGCGTACTCCGTGAGCGCGACCGACTTCGCGCGCACCGCGTCGAGGCCGACAGAGTCGATGAGGGCGATCATGTCCTGCATGGCGAGCATGCCGACGATCGGCGGGGTGCCGCTGAGCATGCCCCGGATGCCCGCCGCCGGCGTATACCCCTGGCCCATCTCAAAGGGCGCTCGACTGCCCAGCCACCCCTGTATCGGCTGGCGGAGGTGCTCCTGCAGCTCCTGCCGCACGTAGAGGAATGCCGGGGCGCCCGGCCCGCCGTTCAGGTACTTGTAGCCGCAGCCTGTCGCGAGGTCGACTCCCCAGGCGTCCAATGACGTCGGCACGACGCCCGCGGAGTGCGACAGGTCCCAGAGCGCGAGCGCCCCGGCGGCGTGGGCGATGGCGGTGATGCGCTCGACGTCCGCGATGTAGCCGGAGCGGTAGGCCACCGAGCTGAACAGCGTGAGCGCGGTGCTGGGACCCACGCGCAGGGCGGCCAGGTCAGGGGTGACGCCGGCCGAGGCATCCGTGTCGACCCAGCGGATGGTGAGCCCGCGGTCGGCGGCGATGCCCTCGACCACGTACCGGTCGGTCGGGAAGCTGTCGCGGTCGATCACGATCTCGGTGCGGCCGGGGCGGGCGTCGAGCGCGGCGCGAACGAGCTTGTAGAGCAGCACGGTAGTCGAGTCGCCGATGGCGACCTGACCGGGAGCGGCACCCAGGGCGACCCGGCCGAGCTCGTCGCCGATGTGCAGCGGGAGGTCGAGCCAGCCCTCGTCCCAGCCGCGGATCAGGCGGCCGCCCCACTCCTGCCTGAGGAAGGTGCCGACCCGCTCGACCGACGCCGTGAGGGGCCGGCCGAGTGAGTTGCCGTCGAGGTAGGCGACCACGCCGGGGGCCTCGACGAAGAGGCCGCGGTACTGCGCGAGCGGGTCGGCGGCGTCGAGCTCGCCCGCCGAGGTCACAGCGCGCCCAGCTGCGCGCGCGCCGAGTCGAGCACCTCCAGCACGGCGACCGTGTCGTCCATCGAGTGCAGCGGCGAGTCCAGCAGTCCGTCCGCGACGTAGCTCGCGAACGCCGCGGCCTGGTAGCACAGGCCCTCGCCCCACGCGAAGCCGGTGCGGTCGGTGTACGGGATGCGCTCCCCGTCGCGCACGAGGGTGAAGTCGCTCGGGGCGAAGAACGGGCCGGCGAACTCCAGACGGGCACGCGTGCCGCTGACGGTCGCGATGCGCGGGGTCTCGACCACGAGGCTGGTCGTGATGACCGCCTGCGCGCGCGAGGCGTAGTCGAGGATGACGGCGGACTGCTCGTCCACGCCCGTGACCGTGAGCGTCCCGGTCGCCGTGACGCGCTCGGGAGCGCCGAGCACGAAGTGGGCGAACCAGCCCGGGTAGACGCCGAGGTCGAGCAGGGCCCCGCCGCCGAGGGCCGGGTCGAAGCCCCTGCCCGCAGGATCGAACTCGAACACCGCGCCGAAGTCGGCCGTGACGGTAAGGACGTCGCCGAGCGCGCCGTCGCCGAGCAGCCGGGCGACGACTGTCGTCTGCGGAAGGTAGCGCGACCACATCGCCTCCATCACGAGCACGCCGGCGGCGCCGGCCGCGGCCTTGAGCTCGCGCGCCTGGGCGGCATTCACCCCGATCGGCTTCTCGATCAGCACGTGCTTGCCCGCCGCGATCGCGAGCAGCCCGAGGGCCAGGTGCTCGCTGTGCGGAGCCGCCACGTACACGGCGTCCACGCCGGGGTCGGCGACGAGCTGCTCGTAGCCGCCATACGCGCGCTCAATCCCGTGCCGGGCCGCGAACTCCTCGGCACGCGCCAGCGACCGGGATGCCACGGCGACGACCCGCTGGTCGGTGTTGGCGTGCAGCGTCCCGACCCACTGGCCCGCGATGCTGCCGGGGGCGAGCACGCCCCAGCGCAGCGTCGGGCCGCCCGTGAGCGGAGTGTTGTCGGGTTCCGGAAGCGAGCTCATGGCTCCGAATCTACTGCCGCAGGCCGCCCCCGGCCGTATCGAAACCGGTCGCTAGAGACTGAGGTTTCGATACACGCGCTGGCGCGCCCTACTCAACCCGCGCCGAGCTCCAGCAGCACGGCCTCGAGCTGGCCGACCGCCCAGTCCAGGTCCTCCGGCTCGACCACGATCGGCGGGGCGAGGCGGATGGTGGAGCCGTGGGTGTCCTTCGCGAGCACCCCGCGCTCCGCCAGCAGCTCGCACACCCGCCGACCGGTCGCGAGAGCGGGGTCGATGTCGACGCCCGCCCACAGCCCCGCGCCGCGCACGGCCACCACGCCGTGCCCGAGCAGCAGCCGCAGGCTCGCCTGCAACCGCTCGCCAAGCATCCGGGCCCGCTCCTGCATCTCGCCGGTGGCGAGCAGCTCGACGACCGCGAGGCCGACCGCGGATGCGAGCGGGTTGCCGCCGAAGGTCGAGCCGTGCTCGCCGGGGCGGAGCACGCCGAGGATGTCGCTGTTGCCGACGACCGCGCTCACCGGGACGATGCCGCCGCCGAGGGCCTTGCCGAGCAGGTAGAGGTCGGGTACGACGCCCAGGAGGTCGCAGGCGAACGTCGAGCCGGTGCGGCCGAGGCCGGACTGGATCTCGTCGGCGATGAAGAGCACATTGTGCTTGCTCGTCAGCGCGCGCACGGCGGGCAGGTAGTCGGCGGGCGGCACGACGATGCCGGCCTCGCCCTGGATCGGCTCGAGGAGCACCGCAACGGTGTTCTCGTCGATCGCCGCCTCGAGGGCTGCCGCGTCGCCGTACGGCACGCTCACGAAGCCGGGCGTGAACGGGCCGAAGTCGGCGCGGGCCTGCTCGTCGTTCGAGAAGCTGATGATCGTCGTCGTGCGCCCGTGGAAGTTGCCGTCCGCCACGATGATCGTGGCTTTGCCTGCCGGCACGTCCTTCACGCGGTAGCCCCACGCGCGCGCGACCTTGATCGCGGACTCCACGGCCTCGGCGCCCGTGTTCATCGGCAGCACCATGTCCTTGCCGGCGAGGGTCGCGAGCGCCTCGGCGAACGGCCCGAGCCGGTCGTTGTGGAACGCGCGGCTGGTCAGCGTGATGCGGTCGAGCTGCGCCTTGGCGGCGGCGATGAGGCCGGGATGCCCGTGGCCGAAGTTCACGGCCGAGTACGCCGCGAGGCAGTCCAGGTAGCGCCGCCCGGTCACGTCCGTCACCCACGCGCCGTCGCCGCTCTCCACGACGACGTCCAGCGGGTGGTAGTTGTGCGCGACGAAGGCCTCTGCCAAGGAGATCCCGGTCATCGGCGGAGCTCCAGCGTGCAGCACTTCACTCCGCCGCCGCCCAGCAGCAGCTCGGAGAGGTCGAGCCCGTGCGGGGTGAAGCCGCGCTCGCGCAGCTGCCGCTCGAAGTCGGTGGCGCGCGACGCGATGATCACGTTCTTGCCGTCGGAGAAGCTGTTGAGGCCGAGCACGGCGGCGTCCTCGTCATTGACGAGCACGGCATCCGGGAACCGCTCCTGCAGGATCGCGAGCGACTCGGGGCTGAACGCCTTCGGGAGGTAGGCGACGCTGTCGGGCCCGCCGTCGGAGTCGAGCACGGCGAAGGCGGTGTCGAGGTGGTAGAAGCTCGGGTTCGTGAGGTGCAGGGTGACGACCTCGCGGCCGTAGATCTCGCGGAGCTCGTCATGGCTCGCGACATCCGTGCGGAAGCCGGTGCCGGCGTAGATCGTCTCGCCGACGAGGAGCATGTCGCCCTCGCCCTCGTTGGTGGCGACCGGCACGCGCACGTCGAAGCCGTTCTCACGGAACCAGTCCATGTACGCGGGGCCCTCGGGCTGGCGCTCCGGGTACTCGAAGAGGGCGCCGTACGCGATGCCGTCGAGCACGTAGCCGCCGTTCGCGGCGTAGACCATGTCGGGCAGTCCGGGGATGCCCTCGATGAGGTGGACCTCGTAGCCGAGCTCGAGGTACTTGGCGTAGAGGGTCTCCCACTGGCGCACGGCGAGGGAGGTGTCTGTCGGGTCTTCGGGGTGCATCCACGGGTTGATGCGGTAGCTCACGGTGAAGTGCTCGGGGCGGCACATGAGCACGGTGCGCTTCGTGGCGGTACGTGCGGGCGCGGCCGGCGAGGGGTCAGTCATCGTCATACGTCCAGTGTCACACGCACCTATCCGCACTGTCAGGGCGTGGGGCGCACCAAACGTGCGCAAAAGCGTGGCCCTGCACACGAAATCACCATAAGCTCGCGGGATGGACAATCTCGACTACGGCATCATCGACCTCCTGCGCCTCAACGCGCGGGCGGGCTACGGCGACATCGGCGAGGTGATCGGCCTCTCCGCCTCCGCCGTCAAGCGCCGGGTCGACAGGCTCGTCGCCGAAGGGGTGATCCGCGGGTTCACCATCCAGGTCGACCCGAACGTCGACGGCCTCGCGACCGAGGCCTACGTCGAGCTGTTCTGCCGCGGCACCGTCGCGCCGGAGGAGCTCAAGCGCATCCTCTCCGGTGTTCCCGAGGTCGTGGATGCCGGTACGGTCACCGGCTCCGCCGATGCCATCGTGCACATGCGCTCGCGCGACATCGCCTCCCTCGAGGTCGCCCTCGAGAAGGTGCGGCTCGCCCCCAACGTCGACCACACCCGCAGCGCGATCGTGCTCTCGCGCCTCATCCACCGGACGCACGACTGATGCCGCCCTTCACTGTCGACCACGAGTCGAAAGTCACCCTCTACGAGCAGCTGCGCACCCAGATCATCGAGCAGGTCGCGAGCGGCGAGCTCATCGTGGGCACCAGGCTGCCGCCCGTGCGCCAGCTCGCCACCGAGCTCGGCGTCGCGCCGTACACCGCAGCGCGCGTGTACCGGCTGCTGGAGCAGGACGGCTTCCTCGAGACGCGGGGCCGCAACGGCACGGTGATCGCGGCGCGCTCGGACACCGCCGAGTCGACCTTGCAGGTCGCCGCAACCGAGTACGCGGCCCGCGCGAAAGCACTGGGCATCCAGGCTGACGCTGCCCTCGATTACACACGGAAGGCCCTCGGCCTCTAACCGCACGCTCCCGCGTTCGCAGCTCTGCTCGTATCGTTCCGCCAACTCAGCACATTTGTCAGGACGACGAACCAATGTCCTGAGTTGGCGGAGCGCTCGGACGCAGGGTGTGAGCGCGCGAGCCCGCGCGGTCTCGAGACGGCCGCGGGCGGCCTACTCAACCGGCGAGCAGCTCAGTGCCCCTCGACGTCCGAGTCGACACCCGCGTCCGGGCCCGCGTCGAGCGTGTCGAGCTTGGCGAGGTCGCCGTGGTCGAGCTCGAAGTCGAAGACGGCGAGGTTCTGCGCCATGCGCTCCGGGTCTGCGGACTTGGGGATCGCCACGAGCCCGTTCTGCACGTGCCAGCGCAGCACGACCTGCGCGGGGGTGCGGCCGTGCTTCTCGGCGACCTCCTCGACGACGGCCTCGCGCAGCACGCCCTTGATCGGGGTCCACGACTCGGTGATGATGCCGTGCTCGGCGTTGTAGGCGCGCTGCTCGCGGCGCTGGATCGCGGGCGAGAGCTGGATCTGGTTCACCGCCGGCACCACGTCGGTCTCGGCGAGCAGCAGGTCCAGGTGCGCGGGCTTGAAGTTCGAGACGCCGATCGAGCGGACCAGCCCCTCCGCCTTCAGCTTCTCGAAACTGCGCCAGGTGGAGACGAACTGGCCGCGGGAGGGCAGCGGCCAGTGCATCAGCAGCAGGTCGACGTAGTCGGTGCCGAGCAGCTCGAGCGAGCCCCGGAGGCCGGCGATCGCGCGGTCGTCGCCCTGGAACTCGCCGTCGAGCTTGGTCGTCACGAAGACCTCCGCGCGGTCGATGCCGCTGCGCCGGATGCCCTCGCCGACGCCGTCCTCGTTGCCGTACCTGCGCGCGGTGTCGATGTGGCGGTAGCCGAGTCCGATGGCGGCGGAGACCGCCGCCGCGGCATCGTCGCCCTGCAACGGCCACGTGCCGAAGCCGAGCTGGGGGATGGAGTGGCCGTCGTTGAGCGCTACAGAGGGGATCACCACTCCACGCTACAGCGGGAGCCCCGCCATGTCCGCGTCGGGGTTGCCGAACCGGTGGGCGGTGATGCTCACGGCCTGCTCGTGCAGGAACGGCAGCAGCTCGACGCGCCCCGCGGTCGTGACGGGACCGGACCAGACCGCGACATCCACGCTCCCCTTGAGGACCTCGGCGAGCGCGAGGGCATCGCCGCCGATGAGGCGCACGCGGCTGGTGCGCAGTCCGCCCGCCGCGACCCGGTCGAGCCACGCGGCATCGGACTCGATGGTCACCGTGCGCACGCTCGCCGGCGCGAGCGGGTCGTCGAACGCCTGCACGAGCGCGGTCGGCAGGGGCAGCGGCGAGCTGATCGTCACGCGCGAGCCTGCCAGCGAGGCGGCGGCGATGAGCCGCACGAGGTGGCCGAGCGACTCCCCCTCCGAGAGGCGGATCGTGACGGGCACCGGCAGGTAGCGGAAGATGTTCCGCTCGACGCCGAGCGCCGAGACGTCGCGGTTGACGCCGAACTCGGCGTTCCACGCGGCCTCGTCGCTCTGGGCCGCGCGGCGCACCCGGTCGAACTCGGGGAAGTCGAGGCCGCCCTGGGCCTTCTTGATCACCGAGGCGACCCGGTCGGAGATGCCCGGCAGCAGGATGTCATTGCGCGGCTCGCGCTCGACGGCCTCCCACGACCCGAGCGTCATGAGGTAGTTGGGCCCGCCGGCCTTGGCGGAGGTGCCGACCGTGGAGCGCTTCCACCCGCCGAACGGCTGGCGGCGCACGACGGCGCCGGTGATACCGCGGTTCACGTACAGGTTGCCTGCCTCGACGGTGTCGATCCAGTGCGCAACCTCCGCGGCATCCAGCGAGTGGATGCCCGCCGTCAGGCCGTACGGAACCGCGTTCTGCAGCGCGATCGCCTCGTCGAGGGTGGCCGCCGTCATGACCCCGAGCACGGGGCCGAAGTACTCCGTGAGGTGGAACTCGCTGCCGGCGGCGACTCCCCCGCGCACTCCGGGGGACCAGAGGGTGCCGGACTCATCCAGCTCGCGCGGGCGCACCAGCCAGTGCTCACCGGCGTCGAGGGTAGTGAGCGCCTTCAGTAGCTTGCCGTGGGCGGGCTCGACGATCGGCCCGACCTGGCTCAGCGGGTCCTGCGGGTAGCCGACGCGCAGGGTCTTCGTCGCGTCGATGAGCTGGCGGCGGAACCGCTCGCTCGTTCCGACCGAGCCGACCAGGATCACGAGGGAGGCGGCAGAGCACTTCTGCCCCGCGTGCCCGAAGGCCGAGCGGACGACGTCGCCGACGGCGAGGTCGAGATCGGCGGACGGCGTCACGATGATCGCGTTCTTGCCGCTCGTCTCGGCGAGCAGCGGGAGGTCGGGCCGCCACGACCGGAACAGCTGCGCCGTCTCGTAGGCGCCGGTGAGGATGACGCGGTCGACTGTCGGGTGCGACACGAGCCGGCGGCCGAGGTCGCCCTCCTCGATGTCCACGAGCGCGAGCACGTCCCGCGGCACGCCGGCCTCCCACAGCGCCTCGACCATGACCGCCCCACTGCGGCGGGCCTGGGGCGCGGGCTTGACGATCACGGCGCTGCCGGCGGCGAGCGCGGCCAGCACGGAGCCTGCCGGGATCGCGACCGGAAAGTTCCAGGGCGGAGTGACGACGGTGAGCCGCGACGGGCGGAACGTCGCGCCCTCGACGCCCTCCAGCTCCAGCGCTCGCTCGGCGTAGTAGCGCGCGAAGTCGATCGCCTCGCTCACCTCGACGTCGCCCTCGGCGATCGTCTTGCCGGTCTCGCTCGCCATCACCTCGATGAGTCGGCCGCGGAACGCCCCGAGGACGTCGGCCGCGTCCCGCAGGATCTGCGCGCGCTCGGCGGCGGGCCGGGCGCCCCAGCCCTCGCCGGCGCGGTGGCCGCCGATGATGCGCTGCATGAGCGCGTTCTCGTCGGTGATCGTCGCGTCGCGGATGGTGTCCGACCCCGTGGTGGACTCCGCGCTGCGGGCCAGGACGGCGTTTGCCCATACGCGGTTGGCGGCGATCGCGGGGTCGGTGTCGGGCTCGTTGCGGAACGCGGCATCCGGGCGCTCGTCGTTCTCGTGACCGCGGCGCTGGGTGCGGTGCGAGGACGGCACCGTCGTGTCGAGCTGGTGGAGGGAGTCGAGGAAGCGCTCGGCCTCCCGCGCGAACACCGCGGGGTTGTCGGCGAGCTCGAACACGCCGGACATGAAGTTCTCGCTCGACGCGTTCTCCTCGAGCCGGCGGATGAGATAGCTGATCGCGGAGTCGAACTCCCCCGGGTGCACGACCGGGGTGTAGAGCAGGAGGCCGCCGACATCCTTCTTCACGGCCTCCGCCTGGCCCGTCGCCATGCCCAGGAGCATCTCGAACTCGACCCGGTTCTCGACCCGGCGCTGCTTCGCGAGCAGCCACGCGAACGCGATGTCGAAGAGGTTGTGGCCCGCGACGCCGATGCGGACGGCGTCGGTGCGCTCGGGCGTGAAGGCCCAGTCGAGCACGCGCTTGTAGTTCGTGTCGGTCTCGCGCTTGCTGCCCCAGGTCGCGAGCGGCCAGTCGTGCATCGTCGCGTCGACGTTCTCCATGGCGAGGTTGGCGCCCTTGACCACGCGCACCTTGATGCCCGCACCGCCCTCGCGGCGCCGGCTGATCGCCCAGCCGGTGAGCCCCTGCAGCGCGGAGAGCGCGTCGGGCAGGTAGGCCTGCAGCACGATGCCGGCCTCGAGGTTTCGGAGGCGCGGCTGCTCGAGCAGCTTCTGGAACACCGCGACGGTCAGGTCGAGGTCGCGGTACTCCTCCATGTCGAGGTTGATGAACTTGGCGGTCGGGGATGCCGCGGCCAGCTCGTACAGCGGAGTCAGCCGCTCCACGACCCGCTCGACCATGTCGTCGAAAGCCCACATGCTCAGCTGGGCAGCCACGGAAGAGACCTTTATGGACACGTAGTCCACGTCGTCGCGCGCGAGCAGGTCGCGTGTGCCCTCGAGGCGCTTGTTGGCCTCATCGTCGCCGAGCACCGCCTCGCCCAGCAGGTTGAGGTTGAGCCGGATGCCGCGCTGCCGCAGTTTCACGAGGCTCTTGTCGAGCTTCTCGGGGGTCGCATCGATCACGAGGTGCCCGACCATGCCGCGCAGCACGCGCCGCGCGATCGGGACGATGGGCCACGGCACGATCGCGGCGAAACCGCCGCCGACGACGATCGCGGCGCGTAGGTACCAGGGCAGGAACGCCGGGACGAGCCGGCTCAGGCGCTCGAGGTTGCGGCCCGCGACGCGCAGGTCCTCCGGGCGGACCACCTTGTCCACGAAGCCGATGGTGAACTCGAGGCCGCGCGGATCCTTGAGCACCCCCGCCAGGCGGGCTGCACTCGGATCGGCCTTGACGTCTGCCGACTCGGCGAGCCACCGTCGCACTGTCGCGATGGTCTCGTCAGCGAGGTCGGCCGGGTTCTCGGGCATGTCCATCAGAATAGAGTGCCTACCTGATTCGATTAGTAAAAGCGACGCTTTCGACACATTAATGATTAGCTAGGCCGATGCTTGACGTCAAACGCCTCCGCCTGCTGCACGAGCTGCACCTGCGGGGCACGATCGCGGCCGTGGCCGCTGCGCTCTCCTACACCCCGTCATCGGTGTCGCAGCAGCTCGCGCTGTTGGAGGCGGAGGCCGGGATGCCGCTGCTCGAGAAATCCGGACGCCGAGTGCGCCTCACCCCGCAGGCCGACGTGCTCGTGCGCCACACGGCCGCCCTGCTCGAACGGCTCGAGCTCATGGCGGCGGAACTCGACCACTCCCTCACCGAAGTCACCGGCACGGTGCGGCTCGCCGTGTTCCAGTCCGCGGCACTCGGCATCGTGCCGCAGGCGCTCACCATCCTGCGCGACGAGTACCCGCAGCTGCGCGTGGAGGTGACGCAGCGCGAGCCGGAGAGCGCGCTCGTGGAGACGTGGACCCGGGAGTTCGACCTCGTGGTCGCCGAGCAGTACCCCGGCCACGCGGCGCCGCTCAAGCCCGACCTGGATCGCATTCCCCTGCTCGAGGACGAGCTGCGGCTCGGCGTGCCCTTCGAGGCGTCGTCTCTCGCCGACCTCGCGGAGTCGGCGTGGGTGATGGAGCCGCGCGGCACCGCGTCACGGCACTTCGCCGAGCAGCTCTGCCGTCAGGCGGGCTTCGAGCCCGACGTCCGGTTCGAGACCGCCGACCTGCAGGCCCACATCAGGCTGATCGAGAGCGGGCACGCCGTCGCGCTACTGCCCAACTTGGTGTGGGGCGGGCGCGAGCCGGGCATCCGGCTGCTGTCTCTGCCTGGAGCCCCGCGCCGCACGGTGTTCACCTCCGCGCGCACGGCGAGCGCCGCCCGGCCGGGCATCATCGCGTGCCGCTCAGCCCTGGCCCGCTCGGCCGGTTGAGCAGCCGCACCCGTTTGTGCAGCCGCACCCGTTTGTGCAGCATCACCCGGTTGAGCCGCACCCGTTTGAGCCGCCACACCCGTTCGCAACTCAGGATGTCACGGGGCACGAGTTGCTGATGCTGCAGAAGTGTTCCCCCTGGCTGACTTCACCCCATCCAGCCCCATTGACTCCTGAATACTGAACCGCGCGAAAGGGCCCGGCCGCCGTGGCCGGGCCCTTCGGGAACCGCGCCTACGCCGAGACCAGCGCCGCCTCGCGCACCGAGCGCAGCGCGCCCGACCACGACTCGACCTGGTCGAGCATGGTCGTGAGACCGGGCTCGAGGTGGGGAAGCGGCTTGAGGGTGGTGTAGCCCTCGAAGTCGGTGAGGAGCGACACCGCGACCTGCTGGCGCACGTCGGCGATCTGGAGCTCGCCGACGATGAGGCGCAGGTGCTCGACCGCGCGAGTTCCGCCCGCGACGCCGTAGCTGACGAAGCCGGCCGCCTTGTTGTTCCACTCGGCGTAGATGAAGTCGATCGCGTTCTTGAGGGCGCCCGACGTGGAGTGGTTGTACTCGGGGGTCACGAAGACGAATCCGTCGTACTGGGCTACCGCGGCTGCCCAGGCCTTGGTGTGCTCGTTCTCGTAGCGGCCCTGCGAGGCGGTGATGGCCTCGTCGAGGTGGGGGAGGGCGAAGTCGGCGAGATCCACCAGCTCGTAGGCTGCGGAGCTGCGCTTCGACGCCTGCTCGAGAACCCACTTCGCAACCTGATCGCCCTTGCGGCCGGGTCGGGTGCTGCCGAGAATGATGCCGATCTTGAGGTCTGACACGGATGCCCTTTCAGTAGTTGACGTGTCACCCTAACTCTTCCATGGATGACGTGTCAACTACCTAGTAGGATAGGTGACATGACCACCGAGACCACGCAGCACGAGAAGGAACTATGGCGTTCCTTCTACATCATGCGGCGGCAGCTCGAGCTCACCCTCGAACGGCGCCTGCAGGCCGACGCGGGGATCTCCACCGCGGACTACGAGATCCTCATCGCCCTCTTCAACGACCCCTCCAAGCAGCTGCGCGCCGGCCAGATCGGCGATCTCATCGGCTGGGAGAAGAGCAGGGTCTCCCACCAGATCACCCGCATGGAGCAGCGCGAGCTCGTCAAGCGCCAGGAGTGCGGCGACGACGCCCGCGGGGTGTGGGTGGTCCTGACTGAGGACGGCAGCCGCGCCGTGCTCAATGCCGAGCGCGACCGCAGGGACGCCGTGCGGCAGTACTTCTTCGACGTGCTCGACGACGACGAGAAGAGCGTGCTCCTGCGCATCTCGCACAAGGTGCTCGACACCATCGCGCCGCCGATCTGCGACGAGGTCAACGCTCCTGCCTGAGCAGCGCGACATCGTGATCGTCGGCGGCGGCCACAACGGCCTGGTCGCCGCGGCCTACCTCGCCCTGGCGGGCAAGCGCGTGACGGTGCTCGAGCGCCTGGACCACGTCGGCGGCGCCGCGGTCTCCGCGCAGGCTTTCGAGGGGGTGGATGCCCGCCTCTCCCGCTACTCGTACCTGGTCTCGCTGCTCCCCGCGAGCATCATCCGCGACCTGCGCCTCGACGTGGCCCTCGCCCGGCGCCGGTACTCGTCCTACACGCCGGCCCCCGGAACGGACCACGGCCTGCTCGTCGACAACGAGTCCCCCGACGCCCCCGCCGGCTGGCACGACTTCTACGCGGGCACCGGCCGCCTCGCGCGGGCGCTGTTCCCCACCGTGACCGAGCCGCTGCTCACCCGGGCCGAGGCGCGGCGGGCCGTCGGGGATGACGCACTCTGGGCATCCCTGATCGAGCGCCCGATCGGCGAGACGATCGCGGAGACGTTCACCGACGACCTCGTGCGCGGTGTCGTCCTCACGGACGCCCTCATCGGCACCTTCGCCCCCAACATCGACGAGACGCTCGCGGGCAACCGCTGCTTCGTCTACCACGTGATCGGCGGCGGGACCGGCGACTGGGACGTCCCGGTCGGCGGCATGGGCGCCGTGACGGGCGAGCTCGCCCGGGCCGCGCAGCTCGCGGGCGCCGAGATCATCACGGGCGCGACGGTCACGGCCATCACCCCCGACGGCGAGGTCACCTACCGGCACCGGGACGACGAGCGCGTGCTCGCGGCGGACTGGGTGCTGGCGAACGTGGCGCCGTCGACCCTCGCCTCGCTGATTGAGCCTGTCGAAATCTCGCCAACCAGCGAGGGCGCCCAGGTCAAGGTCAACCTCCTCGTCTCGCGCCTCCCCCGCCTCCGCGACGCCGCGGTCGACCCCGCGGCCGCGTTCGGCGGCACGTTCCACATCAACGAGACCTGGTCGCAGCTCTCCGCCGCCTATGACGCGGCGAGCGCGGGCGGCATCCCCGAGCCGCTCCCGTGCGAGATCTACTGCCACTCGCTGACGGACCCGACGATCCTCTCCCCCGAGCTGCGGGCGAGCGGCGCGCAGACCCTCACGGTGTTCGGCCTGCACACCCCGGCCCGGCTCGTCACCGAGGCGAACAACGACGAGCGGCGCGCTTCCCTGCAGGCCGCCGCCATCGCCTCGCTCGACAGCGTGCTCGCCGAGCCCATTGAGGGCCTTCTGCTGACGGATGCCGCAGGCCGCCCCACGATCGAGACGAAGACCACCCTCGACCTGGAGCACGCACTGGGGCTGCCCGGCGGCAACATCTTCCACGGCCCGCTGTCGTGGCCGTTCGCGGAGGACGACGCCCCGCTCGACACCCCCGCCCGGCGGTGGGGCGTCGCGACCGAGCATCCTCGGATCCTGCTCTGCGGCGCGGGCGCCCAGCGCGGCGGCGGCGTCAGCGGGCTCGGCGGCCACAACGCGGCGATGGCGGTGCTCGAGGCGACCTAGCCGCCTGTCGCCGGCTCACGCTAGCGTCGACGCATGACTGACTTCACCGCCCTGCGCTCCGCCGTGTCCGGCCCGGTTCTCACCCCCGCCGACGAGGGCTTCGCCGCCGAGTCGACCGGCTTCAACCTGTTCTACGCGCACTCCCCCGAGGTCGTGGTCGGAGCGACGAGCGCGGCCGACGTCGTCGCGGCAGTGAACTTCGCCCGCGACAACCGGATGCCCGTGCGCGTGATCGCGACGGGCCACGGCTCGCACGCCCTCGTGACCGACGGCGTGCTGGTCAACACCAGCCGCCTCGACGAGCTCGCCCTCGACACCGGCTCCCGCATCGCCACGATCGGCGCCGGGGTCCGCTGGGGCGCCGTCGTCGCCGCGGGCGCGGAGGCCGGCCTCGCGCCGATCACCGGCTCCTCCACGAACGTGGGCGTCGTCGGGTACATCCTCGGCGGCGGCCTCGGCCCGCTCGCGCGCAGCCACGGCTTCTCGAGCGACTACCTGCGCGGCGCGACCGTCGTGCTCGCGTCGGGCGAGGTCGCGCACGCGAGCGAGACCGAGAACCCCGACCTGTTCTGGGCGCTGCGCGGCGGCAAGGGCGGCTTCGGCGTCGTGACCTCGGTCGAGGTCGAGCTGGTGCCGCTCCCCGCGCTGTACGCGGGCGCGCTCGTCTTCCCCGAGGAGAGCATCGAGACGGTGCTGCGCGGCTGGATCGACTGGACCGCGACCGCTGAGGACGACGTGACCACGAGCGTCGCGATCATCCACTTCCCGCCCGTCGAGCAGGTGCCGGAGGTCTTCCGCGGCAAGACCCTCGCCATGCTGCGCTTCGCGTACCCGGGTAGCACGGAGCGCGGCGAGCAGCTCGCCGCGCCGCTGCGCGACCTCGGCGCCCCGATGATCGACGGCCTCGCGCCCATGCCGATCGCCAACGTCGCGCAGATCCACAACGACCCGACGGAGCCCGGACCGGGCTACAGCCGGGGAGCGCTCCTCAACGCGCTCGACCAGGAGTTCGCGACGGCGCTGCTGCAGTCCGTGGGGTCGGGCGTCCAGACGCCCGTCATGGTCGCCGAGCTGCGGCACCTCGGCGGCGCGACCAGCCACGATGTGCCCGAGGGGTCGAGTGCGGGCGGGCGGGCATCCGGCTACACGCTCTCCCTCATCGGCGCCCCGAACCCCGCCCTCTTCGAGGCGGTACTGCCGGGTGCGACGGATGCCCTGCTCGGCACCCTCGCTGACTGGGTCTCCCACGAGACCAACGTCAACTTCGCGGGCAGCCCCTCCGCCGCCGACTTCCCGAAGGCCTGGCCGGCGGAGACGTTCGCGCGGCTCGCGGCGGTCCGCGCGGCTGTCGACCCGCAGGGAGTCTTCGCCTACGGCCCCAAGGAGGCCTAGGGTCGAAGCATGCTGCAGGCGACGGGACGTGTTGTCAGGGATCGCGACGGGCTCGAGCTGCTCGTCCAGCGGCGGCTGCCCGTCTCCTCGGCCACGGCGTGGGAGTGGCTCACCTCACCGCGGCGCCTGAAGCGCTGGGCCGAGCACGTGAGTGTCATCGACAAGCAGCCGCTCGACAGCCGGCCGCAGACCCGCTTCACCGCGAACTGGGGGCCGGATGCCGCGCCCGTCACCGTGTCGCTGGCCGACCTCGACGGCTCGACGATCGTGTACGTGTCGCACCGGGTGGCGAGTGCGCGCCAGGCGGGCGTGAGCGGACCGGCCCTCGAGTTCACCCTCGACCGGCTCGTCGCCGCGCAGGCTGGTGCCGCGATGCCCGCGAAGGAGGCGTACCTCCCGCAGCAGCCGTACTACGAGCGCCTCGCGATGGACGGCGACCCCGATGCGTGGCCGGCTAGCTAGTCCTTTTGCGAACTAGGCCCACTCGCTGGGGGCGGCCTCCCTCGTTGTCGGCAGCTGCACGTTCTTCGCCCACTCGGCGACCCAGGCCGGCGGCGTGAGCGCGCTCGTGTCGACACCGGTGAGCTCGGCCAGCTCGGCCAGGCTCACGGTCCCGCCGCTCTTCTTGAGGAATCGCGCGCGCGTCATGGCGCTCATGTAGATCTCGCCGTTCACGACGAAGCGCTGCTCGCCGTACACGGCGCGGTCGTCGTAGCCGACGATGCGGGTCTCCAGCACGAACTTGGTGCCGTGGGTGAGTGACTTGCGGAAGGTGGCGGTCTCGTTCGCCATCACGGGGTAGTACCCCTTCTGGATGAACTTCTTCCAGAGCCCGGCCCGGATCATGAGGTCCATCCGCCCGAGGTCCATCAGCGAGAAGTACACGCCGTTGTTCATGTGGCCGAGCACGTCGAGGTCGGTGGCGACGACGCGCAGGGTCATCCGGCCGACGTCGTGGATGCCGAGGGACGGCTTCCTGCGGCTGCGGATCATATGGATGAGCGTCCGGAAGATCAGGTGCACCGCGTTAGGTTATTCGAATGCGCACTCTCTACTCCTCCGGGTCAGCCTGGGAGAACAAAATGGGCTACTCCCGGGCCGTGCAGGTTGGAGATTCCCTCTACATCTCGGCGACTTCGGCCGCCGCAGCGGATGGCTCTGTGACGGGCGACCTCTACGAGCAGACCCGTTTCGCCCTCGAGAAGCTCGGGCCGGTCTTGGCCGAGGCGGGCTTCCACTATGAGGACGTCGTGCAGTCGAAGGTCTACGTGACCGACATCGCCGCCTGGGAGCTCGCGGCGAAGGCCCACGGCGAGGTCTTCGGCGACATCCGCCCAGCCCTCTCCCTCCTCCACGTCCTCCCCTTCCTGGACCCGGCCATGCTGGTCGAGGTCGAGCTCGTCGCTCACCGAGTCAGCGAGGACTAGCCCTTCCCGCGGCCCGGCAGCCCTCCGCCTGTCGCCGCGCCACTTCTTCGCTCACTATGCAACGTGAGCCCTCGACACGCCTCCTCGTCCAGTGCACGACCGCGTTTCCGGGGACGAATCGAGAGGCACCAGCGTGAACGAGGATGTGCACGGGCTCATCTGACGGCACGCGCCGACCTTCGAGCCAAGCGACGGCACTCACACAGGCCAAGCGCCCGCCGGCGCGGAGCGCGCGCAGTAGGGTCGCGTCCAGATCTATGTCGGCGTAGAGGCCTTTGCGCACGCTGAGAATCCATCCGTACCGAACGGCAAGGTCGATCTCGTCGCGAGTGCAGCCGTGCACAAGCAGCTCTGCGCGCGAGGCGACACCTCCCAGCGCTCGTACACGGTGCTTCGGATACATGGGCCCATCGTCGGCGGTGCCCCATCGCCCGCAAGCGAGATCCGTGTGGCTCGTGCGCCGGTCGACGGACTCGTCATTGGGGAGGAGTGCCACCGGTCGACCCAACCGGCCCGCTCGGTCGTTCGCGGCAAACTCCCGGGCTCGAGCGCCACGGATGGGGCGCCGGCGGCTCGGGCGTTCCGCCAACTCAGGACATTAGTAAGCCTCCCGACCAAATGTCCTGAGTTGGCGGAACGACGCAAACGGAACGCGGAGGTCGGGGCGAACGGGCCGGCAAGCCCGATGGACCTGCCCGGTCCGCTCTGCGGTGTCAGTTTTGAGCGAGGAGTCGGCGGCGAAACCGGGCGGGGGCGGCTAGTGGGCGCGGTGGTCCTGCACCGTCATGCGGGGGCCGAAGCGGGGCTTGGTGAAGCCGCTGGACTCGATCAGGCGCATGATGCGCTGGCGGTGGCCGGCCCAGGGGGCGAGGAGCTCGAGCATCCCGTCGTCATCGACCGGCTTGCCGATCAGGGCCCAGCCGACCAGCGCGGGGAGGTGGTAGTCGCCGACGCTCGGGGCGTCCGGGTCGCCGTGGGCGCGCTGGGTTGTCTCGGCCGAGGTCCAGACGCCGACGCCGGGGATGCTGCGCAGGGCGCGCTCGACGGACGGCCCGCCGCGGCCGTGGTCGAGGGTTCGCTCGAGGGACGCCGCCACGACGGCGGCGCGCACGGCCGTCGCCGAGCGGTCGGGGCCGACGCCGGCGCGGTGCCACTCCCACGACGGGATGCGGCGCCAGGTCTCAGGGGAGGGCGACACCCGCATCGTCGCCGGGGCGGGGCCGGGCGCAGGCGATCCGTACTTCGTGAACAGCGCCCGCCACGAGCGGCGGGCCTCGAGCCCGGTCACCTTCTGCTCGAAGATCGCGCCGAGCATCATCTCGAAGACCTGGCGGGTGCGCGTCAGGCGAAGCCCTGGGTTGCGGCGCAGGGAGTCTGCGAGGAACGGGCTGCCCGAGACATCCAGCCCCGACCAGTCGTCGCCGTCGCCGAGCAACTCGGGCACTCCGGCGATCGCCCACTCCGCGCCGGGGCCCCACGCGGTCGCCTCGATCGAGTCCGTGCGCTGGGCCAGGTGCAGGGTCGCCGGGCCGTGCGGGGTGCGGAGGGTGCGCCAGACCCCGGTCGCGTCCACCTGGTAGGTCGGCTCGACCGGCCCGCGCTGCAGGGGCCGAAGCGTGAGCCGCAGGTTCACCGGCCGGGCCGGTGCATACGTGGTGCGCAGGGGCTGCGCCAGAACGGGGAGCTCAGGCACGATGGTCACGGGTCGAGGATACGTGCCCAAGCCGACACGTACCATTGCCGGGTGGCCGTCCCGAAGATCCTGCTGTTCTACGCCTTCACGCCGCTTGCCGATCCGGAGGCGCTGCGGCTCTGGCAGCGCGACCTGTGCGAGTCGCTCGGGCTCGGCGGCCGCATCATCCTCTCCAAGGACGGCATCAACGGCACCGTGGGCGGCGAGCTCGACGCCGTGAAGAAGTACCGGAAGACGACCCGCGAGTACGCGCCCTTCCACGACATCGACTTCAAATGGAGCGACGGCAAGGGCGACGACTTCCCGCGCCTCAGCGTGCGGGTGCGCGACGAGCTTGTGAGCTTCGGAGCACCCGGCGAGCTCGTCGTGGATGAGAACGGGGTCGTCGGCGGGGGCATCCATGTCAGTCCGTCCGAATTGCACGAACTCGTGGCGAGCAAAGACGTGACGTTCTTCGACGGCCGCAACGCGTTCGAGGCGCAGATCGGCCACTTCAAGGACGCGGTCGTACCGGATGTCGCCAACACCCGCGACTTCGTCGCCGAGCTCGACAGCGGAAAGTACGACCACCTCAAGGACGAGCCCGTGGTCACTTACTGCACGGGCGGGATCCGCTGCGAGGTGCTCTCGGCGCTCATGGTCGCGCGCGGGTTCCGGGAGGTGTACCAGCTCGACGGCGGCATCGCGACGTACGGAGAGCAGTACCGGGATGCCGGACTCTGGGAGGGCTCGCTCTACGTGTTCGACAACCGCATGGCGGTGCAGTTCAGCGACGAGGCCGCGGTCCTCGGGCGATGCACCCGGTGCGCGGAGCCGACGAGCCGGATGCAGAACTGCAGCGACCTCGCCTGCCGCGAGCAGCTCGTGGTGTGCGAGAGCTGCGGAGCGTCGCCGGTGCACTGCGGGGCGCACGCAGAAGCGGGTTGAGTAGGGCGCTCTGGCGCACGCAGAAGCGGGTTGAGTAGGGCGCTCTGGCGCACGTATCGAAACCTGGTCTCAATACCGCGCGAGCCCTACTCAACCCGCTTCAGTGGGGTGCGACTACCCGCAGGTGATCGTGGAGATGCCGTCCTCAGACGTGTGCACGCCCGGGCCGAGGTCTGCGCACTGCGCAGCGATCGCGCCGAACGCGACGATCGGGATGATGATGTACAGCGCGATCACGATGATGCTGATGATGATGCCGGCGGTGGCCGGGCCGTTCTTCACGCCGGCGGCGCGGGACTGCACCTTCGCGACGATGCTCAGGATGAGGCCGATGGGGGCCGCGAGGAACGCAAGGATCAGGCCGACAATTCCGAGCGTCTTGCCGGGAACAGTGGCGGGGGCAGCCGGGGCCGGGGTTGCTGCAGTCATGTTGTCTCCAAAGTTGGGTATCCGCCGAATGTGGCGGGTCGGCACGAACTCTATTGGTCCGGAAGTGATACGCACGCGCACGAAACGCCGGGTGCGAATCGTGATTCTCCGCATGCGCCATGATTGATTCATGGCAATCGGCATCCTCACCAGCGGCGGCGACTGCCCCGGACTGAACGCTGTCATCCGCGGCGCGGTCCTCAAGGGCACCCAGATCTACAACAAGGAGTTCGTCGGCTTCCGCGACGGCTGGCGCGGCGTCGTCGAGGGGGATGTCATCCCGCTCGAGCGCAAGGACATCCAGGGCATCGGCAAGCAGGGCGGCACGATCCTCGGCACCTCGCGCACCAACCCGTTCGAGGGCAACGGCGGCGCCGATGTCGTGAAGGCGAACATGGAGCGACTCGGGGTCGACTCGCTCATCGCGATCGGCGGCGAGGGCACCCTCGCAGCAGCGAAGAGGCTCACGGATGCCGGCATCAACATCGTCGGCGTGCCCAAGACCGTCGACAACGACCTCTCCGCCACCGACTACACGTTCGGCTTCGACACTGCGACGCAGATCGCGACCGACGCGATGGACCGCCTCCGCACCACTGGCGACTCGCACGGCCGCTGTATGGTCGCCGAGGTCATGGGCCGCCACGTCGGCTGGATCGCACTGCACTCGGGCATGGCAGCCGGCGCGCACGCCATCCTCATCCCCGAGCAGAAGACGAGCATGGACCAGATCTGCATCTGGGTGAAGTCGGTCATGGACCGCGGGCGCGCGCCGCTCGTCGTCGTCGCAGAGGGATTCAAGCTCGACACCATGGATGACGCACACTCCGAGCGCGGACTCGATGCGTTCGGGCGCCCCCGCCTCGGCGGCATCGGTGACATCCTCGCGCAGGAGATCGAGGCGCGCCTCGGCATCGAGACCCGCTCCACGACCCTCGGCCACATCCAGCGCGGCGGCACCCCCACCGCGTACGACCGCGTGCTCGCGACGCGCTACGGCATGGCAGCGGTCGACTCGGTCATCCACGCGCGCTGGGGCCGCATGGTCTCCCTCAGTGGCACGTCGATCACGCACGTGGCCTTCGAGGATGCGCTGGGCAAGCTCAACGCCGTTCCCCAGTCGCGCTACGACGAGGCAGCGATCCTCTTCGGATAACGCCTGTTCCGTGGGACACTGGCGAGCATGAGCGCCTTCGTCATCATCGGTTCGGTCTTCATCCTCATCGCAGCCCTCATCCACCTGCTGATCTTCTTCCTGGAGAGCGTGCTGTGGTCCCGGCCCGCGGTGTGGAAGCGCTTCGGCCTCAAGACCCAGGCCGAGGCCGACATCGTCAAGCCGATGGCCTTCAACCAGGGCTTCTACAACGTGTTCCTCGCGCTGGGCGCCGGCACCGGCCTCGTGATGCTCGGCTCCACGAACTGGCAGCAGGGCGGCATCGCGCTGAGCATCTTCGCCGCGCTGAGCATGGTGCTCGCGGCTCTCGTGCTCATCACGTCGTCACCGAAGCTCGCGCGGTCCGCCGCGATCCAGGGCGTCGCTCCGCTGATCGGCGTCGTGTTCCTGGTGCTCGCGCTGACGACGGCGTGACCTCGGTCTGAGTTGTCGGCGGCGCGTAGTCGTCGCCACGCGCCTGCCTGCCACCGCGTGCTGTTCCGCGACGGATGCTCCGCGAGAACCCGCGCCTGCACGGAGCTCGGCCTGCCTGCCTGCTCCGCCAACTCAGGACATTGGTCAGGACCCCAAACAAATGTCCTGAGTTGGCGGAACAAGGCGAGCCGACGGATGTTCCGCGAGAATCCGCGCCATCACGGATCGGACGGGCCGCGAAATCCGGGCCCGAGCGAGAACAAGCGCGCTCGAGCGAGCCCGCTAGCCCTCTGCGGCGTCTCTGCGGGTCGCGTGCTCGACGAGCGCCGCGACCAGTGAGTCGGCCGAGCGGTCTTCCGCGATGAGGTCCACGGTCAGCCCGGCGGCGCGCGCGTCGAATGCGGTGCGCGGCCCGATGCACGCGACGACCGTGCCCTCGGGCAGCGGCGCGAGCTGGGCCGCGATCTGCCGTGCGACGGAGCCCGAGCTCACCAGCACGGCTCCGATGCGGCCGGATGCCACGTCCGCCGCGACCGTCTCGGCAACGGGTACTCCCACCGTCCGGTACGCGGCGATGAACTGCACGTCGAGCCCGAGCTTGCCCAGGCCCGTCACGAGGTTCGGCTCGGCGATGTCGGACTGCGGCACGAGCACGCGCCCGGCGATCTCCGACTGCGGCCACTCCTTGACGAGACCCCGGGCCGAGTTGTCGGCGGCCGGGACGAAGTCCACGCGGTAGCCCGCGAGCGTGAGCGCGGCGGCGGTGGTCTCCCCCACGGCGGCGATCTTGGTCGAGGACGGGATCGTCGCGCCCTGGCCGACGAAGACGTCGACGGTCGTGGCGCTCGTGACGACGAGCCAGTCGAACTGGCCGTCCTTGAGCTCGTGCAGGGCGTTGGCGAGGGCGGCACCGTCGTCCGCGCTCGCGAAATTGATCATCGGCGCGATGACGGGTATCGCGCCGTAGCTCCTGAGGGTTGCCGCAACGCCGTCACCCCACTTGCCGCCTCGGGGAACCAGCACGCGCCAACCGCCGAGCGGTTTGGCTGCCATGTGCCTATCCTCCCCGACTGCGGCGGGGTACGCGAATCGAGAGGATGCCCTACTCGTCGTCGTCGCTGAGGATCGCCCAGGCCACGAGCCCCGCGACGACGATCGCCGCGGCGGTCGCGCCGATGATCCACGGCACCGGGTTCTTCTCGTAGGAGGCCTTGGCCTTGTCGGTCAGCTCGCCGAACCGCTTGGGCACGTTCAGCTTGTCCTCGATCGCGTCGAGGGTGGCCTCCAGATCGGCCCGTGCGCTGGTGACTCGTGCTGAGGTGTCGCTCATGAGTTCGCTCGCTTTCCGATGCCCTTGATCGCGCGGACATCCTTCTTGATGCTCTTGATGGTTTCGGTGGGCGCCGGGGGCACGCCCTTCTTGAGGTTCGCAATGCCGATGAGGGCGAGGATGACCGCTACCAGCAGCACGCCGCCGCCGATGATCAGCGCTGAGGCCCAGGCGGGAAGTACTGTCGCCAGGCCCAGGACGGCCGCGGCGATGAGCACGAGGATCGCGAAGAACGCGAACGTAGCCGCCCCCACGAGCAGTCCGATGCCGACGCCGGCGAGCTTGAGCTTGCCGAGCAGCTCCTGCTTGAACGACTCGATCTCGCCTCGCACCAGATCCATGAGGAGGGTGGGGATGTCGGCGATGAGCTTGAACAGGCCGCGCTTGGGAGCGGGACCGGGTACGCCAGTCATGGCCGGGCTACTTCGACGTGGATGGCTTCGAGGCAGCGGGCTTGCGGGCCGCCGGCTTGGCCGGGGCCTTCGAGCCGGAGACCTGGGAGACGACCTTCTTCGCTCCGTCGGACAGGAACTCCGCGACATCCGGGGCCTTGTCCTTCACGAACTCCTCGGCGTTGTTGACCTGCTTCTGCACGCGCGGGTCGTTCCAGAGCTTGAGTGCGCTGGCCTTCATCTGGTCGTACTTCTCGCGACCGGCGCGCGTGCCGAGCACGTAACCGATGCCGATTCCGACCACCAGCAGGATCTTGCCTTTCACGGTGTTCTCCGTTTCGTCGTGACGTCTGGTTCCAGAGTAGACCGCGGCCTTCACAGGAACTCTTGGGTTACGCGGCGGCGTCGGCGCGAGTAAGGTTCATCCTCGCGCATTTATGCCGGCGGCGGAATACGTTGCGGTCGCGGGTTGAGTAAGGCGCTCTGGCGCCTGTATCGAAACCGGCACCGTCGGTTTCGATACGCGCCCCAGAGGGCGCTACTCAACCCGCGTGAGCTGCCGCTCTTGCCGCCGCGGGCAGTGCCTCGAGGATCCGGCCCACCGCCGCCTCGTCGTGCGCGGCCGACACGAACCACGCCTCGAACACGCTCGGCGGGAGGGACACCCCGGCGCCCAGCATGGCGTGGAAGAAGGGCGGGTAGCGGAAGGCATCCTGCGCCTTGACCTGCACGTAGTCGCGCGGCGGGGTGTCGCGGAAGGCGACGGAGAACAGGTTGCCGGCGTGCTGGATGGAGTGGGCGACCCCCTCGGCGGCGAGGGCGTCTCCGAGGGCACGGGAGATCGTGGCCGCCGCCGCGTCGAGGTGCTCGTAGACCGCGGCATCCGTGAGTCGCAGTGTTGCCAGCCCGGCCGCGACCGCCACCGGGTTCCCGCTCAGGGTGCCCGCCTGGTAGACCGGGCCGAGGGGCGCGAGGAGGTCCATGATGTCGGCGCGGCCGCCGAGGGCCGCGAGGGGAAGGCCGCCGCCGATGACCTTGCCGTAGGTGACGAGGTCGGGCCTCTGCTCGTTGAGCCTGTCGAAACGCCCCCACCAGCCGGCTGGCGAGACGCGGAAGCCGGTGAGCACCTCGTCGAGGATGACGAGCGCGCCGTGCTCGTGCGCGATCCGGGTGAGCTCGGCGTTGAATCCCGCGTCAGGCGGCACGACTCCCATGTTCGCGGCGGCGGCCTCGACGATCACCGCGGCAACCGAGCGGGTGCTCAGCACCTCGCGCACGGCGTCGAGGTCGTTGTACGGGATGACGATGGTCTGCGCCGCGATCGCCTCCGGCACTCCCGCCGAGCCCGGGATGGCGAGGGTCGCGAGGCCGGAGCCGCCCTCGGCGAGCAGCCCGTCGGAGTGGCCGTGGTAATGGCCGGCGAACTTCACGAGCAGGTCTCGGCCGGTCGCCCCGCGCGCGAGGCGGATCGCGGTCATGGTCGCCTCGGTCCCGGTGGAGACGAGGCGCAGCTTCTCGACGAGCGGCCCGACCCGGTCGCGCACGAGTTCGGCGAGCTCGGCTTCGCCGGGGGTGGATGCTCCGAATCCGAGGCCGCGCGCGGCGGCATCCTGCACTGCTCTAACGACCTCCGGATGCGCGTGGCCGAGGATCGCGGGGCCCCACGCGCTCACCAGGTCGACGTACTCCGTGCCCTCGACATCGGTGACGTAGGCGCCCCGCGCGCTCACGATCGAGCGGGGGGAGCCGCCGACCGAGCCGAACGCGCGCACCGGCGAGTTCACCCCGCCGGGGAGCACGGCCCGGGCGCGGGCGAAGGCCTCGTCGTTGGTGGTCACAGCGCTTTCGCGATCTCGGCGGCGAAGTACGTCAGCACGGCATCCGCGCCCGCGCGCTTGATCGAGACCACCGACTCGTGGATGGCGCGCGTGCGGTCGATCCAGCCGTTCGCGGCTGCGGCCTCGATCATCGCGTACTCGCCGGAGACCTGGTACGCCCACACCGGGACGGGGCTGAGGGCAGCGGCGTCCGCGAGCACGTCGAGGTAGCTCATCGCGGGCTTGACCATGAGGATGTCGGCGCCCTCCTCGATGTCAAGGAGGAGCTCGTGCGTGCCCTCGCGGCGGTTCGCCGGATCCTGCTGGTACGTCCGGCGGTCGCCCACGAGCGACGACTGCACAGCCTCGCGGAAGGGTCCGTAGAACGCGGAGGCGTACTTCGCGGAGTAACCGAGTAAGGGGGTGTCGCTGAATCCCGCGCCGTCGAGGGCGTCGCGCACGGCGGCGACCTGGCCGTCCATCATGCCGCTGAGGCCGAGGAGCTGCGACCCGGCGGAAGCCTGGGCGAGGCCCATGTCACGGTAGCGGAGGAGTGACGCGTCGTTGTCGACCCGGCCCCGCGCATCGAGCACCCCGCAGTGCCCGTGGTCGGTGAACTCGTCGAGGCACAGGTCGGTCTGCACGACGAGCGCGTCGCCGGCCTCCGCGACGGCAACCCGGGTCGCGACGTTGAGGATTCCGTTCGGGTCAGTCGCGCCGCTGCCGATAGCGTCCTTGTGCTCGGGCACGCCGAACAGCATCACGCCGCCGAGCCCGAGTGACGCAGCCTCGGCGATGGCCGCGCGAAGCGAGTCGAGCGAGTGCTGCACGACGCCGGGCATCGAGGAGATCGGAATCGCCTCGGTGGTGCCCTCGCGCACGAACAGCGGGAGGATCAGATCGGCCGGGTGCAGCCGTGTCTCGGCGACGAGGCGGCGCATCGCGGGGGACTGGCGCAGGCGGCGAGGTCGCTCCATCAGCCCATCAACTCCTTGGCGCCCAGATCGAAGAGCTCCTTCGAGACGCGGGCGGCGAGGTCGCCGGCCGGGTCCTTGACGTCGGCGACGTAGAGGGCGTGCGAGCTGGTGAGGCGGGATGTCCCATCCGCCGCGTACACCCGCGCCGAGAGGAACAGCATCCCGTCGTCGATGAGCGCGTGCGCCCCGACCGGAGCCGAGCATCCGGCTTCGAGCAGTGCGAGCGTCTGGCGCTCGGCCTCGACGATCACGCGGGTGGTCCTGTGGTCGAGCGCCGAGACGAGCTTCTCCTCGCCGGCGCGCACCTCGACAGCGAGGGCGCCCTGCCCGGGTGCCGTCGGCCAGCCGTCGATGCCGAGCAGCTCGGTCACCGCGTCGAGTCGGCCCAACCGTTCGAGCCCGGCAGCCGCGAGCACGACGGCGTCCAGCTCGCCCGAGGCGACCTTGCCCAGTCGCGTGTCGACATTGCCCCGGATGCCGACGACCTCGAGATCGGGCCGGCGAGCCCCCAGCTGCGCAACTCGTCGCGGCGAGCCCGTGCCGACCTTGGCTCCGGGCGGGAGGGTGTCGAGGGTGAGCTCGTCGCGCGCGCAGAGGGCGTCACGAGCATCCGCCCGCTTGGGGATTGCGGCGATGGTCAGGCCCGGATGCGCCGCCGTCGGCAGGTCTTTAAGGGAGTGCACGACCACGTCGACCTCACCCGCGAGCAGGGCGTTGCGGAGTGCGGTCGCGAAGACCCCGGTGCCGCCGAGGGTCGCGAGCGGCTCGGTCGAGCGGTCGCCCTCGGTGGAGATCGTCACGATCTCGACGTCTGCGCCCTTCGCTGCGAGCGCCGAGGCGATAGTTCCGGTCTGGGCTACTGCCAGCGCTGAGCCGCGCGTTCCGATTCTCACGGCGCCAGCCCCGCGAGTGCCGGCTTGAATCCGAGGCGCACGTTCTCGCAGCATCCGGGCCTGCACACGTCGTACCAGGGACCGAGGTCGGTGAGGGCGGGGCGATCTGCTGTCGGGATGCCGTCCCGCCGCTCGAGCACCAGATCGACGAGGCCGCTCACGAAGGCCGCGTGCACTCCCGGCGTGGGTACCCGGACCGCGAAGACGCCGTGCTCCTGCGCGGTCTCGAGGGCCTCGGTGTCGAGGTCCCACTTCACCTCCATGTGGTCGGAGATGAAGCCGAGGGGCACGATGACGACGGCCTTCGTGCCGGATGCCGCGAGCTCCGAGATGCGGTCGTTGATGTCGGGCACGAGCCACGGCTGCGTGGGCGGGCCCGAGCGCGACTGGTAGACGAGGTCCCACTGGATGGCCGGTTGAGTAGCCGCCCGCGGCGTATCGAAACCCGCCTGAGCGGCCATCACCACCTCCGCCACGGCCAGGTGCTGCGCCTGGTAGGCATTGCCCTGCGGACCGCTCCGCTCGGCATCCGCCGTGGGGATCGAGTGGGTCGCGAAGAGCACGTGGGTGTCTTCGGGGCGGATGCCCTGAGCCGCGGCATCCGTCAGCCCCTGTCGCACGCCCTCGATGAACGGCTCGACGAAGCCGGGGTGGTCGAAGAACTGGCGCACCTTGTCGATCTCGATGACGCCACCGAGGCCGGTCTCCTCGAGGGCGATCGCGTAGTCCTCGCGGTACTGGCGGCAGCTCGAGTAAGAGGAGTACGCGGAGGTGCCGATTGCGAGCAGCTTCGTGAAGCCGCGCTCGTGCGCCTCGGTGAGGGCGTCGCGCAGGTACGGGCTCCAGTGGCGGTTGCCCCAGAGCACGGGGAGGTCGATGCCACGTCGGGCGAGCTCGGTCTCGAGCGCCGCCTTGAGCTCGCGGTTCTGGTCGTTGATCGGGCTGATTCCGCCGAACGCGCGGTAGTGGTGTGCGACCTCCTCGAGGCGCTCCTCCGGGATGCCGCGACCCCGCGTGACGTTGCGCAGGAACGGGATCACGTCGTCCTGGCCCTCGGGCCCGCCGAAGCTCGCGAGGAGGATCGCGTCGTAGGCGACGGGCTCTTCCACGTGCTCTGCTCCGGATGCCGCGGCCGGCGTCGCACCGGGCACCAGCCCGTTCGTGATGGTCACTTCAGGATCTCCGCGACCTCGGCAGCGGGGATGCGGCGCCCGGTGTAGAACGGGATCTCCTCGCGCACGTGCCGGCGCGCCTCCGTCTGGCGCAGGTGCCGCATGAGGTCGACCAGGTCGACGAGCTCAGGGGCCTCGAGCGCGAGGATCCACTCGTAGTCGCCCAGTGCGAACGACGCCACGGTGTTGGCGAGCACCTGGCGGTACTCGGCACCCTTGCGGCCGTGGTCGCCGAGCATCGCGCGACGCTCTTCGTCGGGCAGCAGGTACCAGTCGTACGAGCGCACGAACGGGTAGACCGTGAGCCAGGCCTCGGGCTCCTTGCCGCGCATGAACGCGGGGAGGTGGTTCGCGGTGAACTCGGCGTCGCGGTGCACGCCCATCGCGTTCCACGTCGGCAGGAGTGTCGGCAGGGCTCGGCGCAGCTCGCGAAGCGCCTCCTGCAGGGTCTCCGGGGTGTCGCCGTGCAGCCAGATCATCAGGTCCGCGTCGGCGCGCAGGCCCGAGACGTCGTAGAAGCCGCGGATCGTGACATCCGCCGCCTCGACTGTCGCAATGGCGGGTTCGAGGTCGATCGTGCCGACCGGTCGGTTCGGGTCTCGGCGGAGCACTGCCCAGAGTGTGTAGCCGAGCGCTGCTGACTCGCTGTCGCTCATGCTCCTATCCTCCCCCACGTTCGCTGGGAGCACCGTTGGTGGGTTGAGTAGGCGGGTTGAGTAGGCCCGCCAGGGCCGTATCGAAACCGCACGTCCGCGCACTGAGGTTTCGATACGAGCGCTAGAGCGCCCTACTCAACCCACGGGTTTCGATACGAGCGCTAGAGCGCCCTACTCAACCCACCGGGCGTACCAATCCTCGCCGCGAACCGTGTCGTCACTCATGCGCCAACAGTTCCGCCGCGCGCGATTCCGCCTGGGCGATGATGCCAGCGAGGCCCGATCCGGCGACGGTCTCGCCGACATCCGCGACTCCGCCGACCGGGCGGGTCCACTCGACGCGGGCGAAGTCGACCGGCTCCGGCAGTTCGACCCCGAGCAGCGCCGAGGCGTCCTGCCGCGCCACCGTGGCGAGGTCCGCCGGCTCGTCGTCGTACGAGAGCCGCACCACTTCGCGCCCGCCAGCCCGCTCTCGGAGCCACTCCCATTTGGCCGTCGAATGCGTCAGAGCGCGGGCCCGGATGCCACGGGCCCCCTGTGCCACGAGCACCCCGGTTCCCCGCGGTGCGGCCCGCAGCTCGGGCGCCTCGACGACCAGTGTCGCGAGCACGACCTTGCGGCCGGGCGGGGGAGCGAGCGGCACGGCGAGCACCACGGTCCCGTCGAGTCCATCGACCGATCGCACTCGCCGCCCGAGCTGCACGTCGACGCCGTGGGTCTCGAGATCTGCCACTAGCTCGGTCACCAGTCGGTGGATGCCGCCGCGAATCCCAGCCACGGCCGAGCCCGCAGGCGCGGCGTCTCTGAGCGACCGCACCGCCGCCGCGAGCGACCCCTCGTGCGTGAAGGCGGCACGCAGGCCGCCCGCGCGATCGAGGGGGAGGTCATCCGGATGCACCGAGTGCACCCCGTGCACGACCGGCGCTACGAGCTTCTCGAGCACGGCGCTGCCCATCCGCCGCCGCACGAGGCGGCCGAGCGTGAGCGACTTGCGCGCCCAAAGCGACGGGATGAGGGCATCGAGCTGGGCGCGGAGTGCAGCACCGGTTCCGATCACGGCGATGACCTCGGCGGCGAGCGGAGTGCCGGGGATCCCCAGGATGCTCGTTGCCGGCAGCGGCACGGCGGGACCGCTCACAGGCTGCAGCCAGGCGCCCTCGGATGACGGCGCGACGATCTCTCCGCCGAGCCCGACCTCGCGGGCGAGTGCCGCGACGGTGCCGCCGCGCACCGCGAAGCTCTCGGCCCCCGCGTCGAGGTCGATGCCGCCGACCAGGTGCCGGGCGACCGTGCCGCCGAGGTGGTCGGAGGCCTCGAGGAGGGTGACCGAGCGACCGGCCATGGCCAGGCGACGGGCGACGACCAGGCCCGCGATGCCGCCGCCGACGACGGTGTATCTAGCCATGCACGAGCTCGACGATGCGGGTCAGCACGTCGGGGTCGGTCTCCGGCGGCACTCCGTGGCCGAGGTTCACGACGTGGGAGGGCGCCGAGAGGCCGCGGTCGAGCACGTCCTGCACATGGGCCTCGAGCACGTGCGCGGGGGCACCGAGCAGCGCGGGGTCGAGATTGCCCTGCAGCGGGACGTCGCCGCCCAGCCGCTCAGAGGCGGTATCGAGCGGGATGCGCCAGTCGACTCCCATGACGTCGGCGCCGATGCCGTGCATCGCCCTGAGCAGCTCGCCACTGCCGACGCCGAAGTGCACCTTGGGCACGTCGTACCCGCGCAGGTGCGAGAGCGCGCGCTTCGAGTGCGGAGCAACCCGCCGCACGTACTGCTGCTCACTGAGCGAGCCGACCCACGAGTCGAAGAGCTGCACCGCCGAGGCGCCGGCCTCCACCTGCGCCACCAGGAACTCGCCCGCGATGTCCGCGCACCAGTTGAGCAGCGTCGCCCAGACCTGCGGCTCGGTGTACATCAGAGTGCGGGCGCGCAGCTGGTCTTTCGAGGGCCCGCCCTCGACGAGGTAGGACGCGAGGGTAAATGGGGCTCCGGCGAAGCCGATGAGCGGAGTGCTCCCGAGTTCCGCCACCGTCATGGCGACGGCCTCGCGGATGGGCGCCAGGGCCTCGGGGTCGAGCGGGCGGAGAGCCGCGACATCCGCCGCCGTCCTGATCGGGTTGGCGAAGACCGGACCCTTGCCGGGCACGATCGCCACCTCGACACCGGCAAGCTTCGCGGGGATGACGATGTCGCTGAAGAAGATCGCCGCGTCGACGTGGTGGCGCCGAACGGGCTGCAGCGTGATCTCACTCGCGAGCGACGGAGTGAGGCACGCGTCGAGCATCTCGTTGCCGACGCGCAGCTCGCGGTACTCCGGGAGGGAGCGCCCGGCCTGCCGCATGAACCACACGGGCGTGGTCTCGGGGCGGTCGCCGCGGTAGGCGCGCACCAGGGGAGAGGTGCCGGTCCGGCCGTCGAGGAGGGGATGGTCGGAGGTCAGAGGCACGGGGTTAACATTAGGTCGTGCTCCTGTGCCTCAGCTCGAACCATGGCAACGCGAGCTTCGAGCTACTCGAGAAGCTGTCGTTCGTAGCCCCCGAGGCCACGGCAGCGCTCGTCGACTCCACGGCCTTCGTCACCGGAGCCGTCGTGCTCGCGACGTGCAACCGCTTCGAGGCCTACCTCGACATCGACGAGCCGCTCACCGCTGCGACCGCCGTCGCCGTGGCATCCACCCTGTCGTCGCTGAGCGAGGCGAGCGGAATCCCCGCGGCCCAGCTGCGCGCGAGCATCACCGTGCATGAGGGGCCGGATGTCGCGGCGCATCTGTTCGCGGTGACCAGCGGTCTCGAGTCCGTCGTCGTGGGGGAGGACGAGATCGCCGGCCAGGTGGGGCGCGCCCTCGACCGAGCGCGGGCGGAGGGCACCACGAGCCGCGACCTCGAGCGGCTCTTCCAGCGCGCCACCCACACCAGCCGCGGCGTCCGCAACCTCACGTCCATCGGCGGTGCCGGGCGCTCGCTCGTGCGGCTCTCCCTCGAGCTCGCGTCGAGCCGCGTGGGCGATTGGGCGGATGCCCGGGTGCTCATCATCGGCACCGGGCAGTACGCCGCCACCACCGTGGCCGCCCTCCGAGACAAGGGCGCGCGCGACCTGCGCGTGCTCAGCCGCACCGGCCGCGGACCGGCCTTCGCCGCCAAGTACGGGCTCGCGCACGACCACTCCTTCGACGTCGACGTCGTGATCGCGTGCACCGCCAACACCGTGATCGGGCCCGAGCTGTTCACCGGGGCCGGTCGGCGCCTTGTCATCGACCTCGGCCTGCCGCGCAACATCGACCCCGCCGTGGCCTCGGTGCCGGGGGTGGAGCTGCTCGACCTCGAGACCGTCCGGCTGCACGCCCCGCTCGAGCAGCTCTCCGAGCAGGCGCACGACCTCGTGCGCACGGCCGCCGCCGAGTTCACCGCGGAGGCGCAGGCTGAGCCCGCGATCGTCGCGCTGCGCACCCACGTGTTCGAGCTGCTCGACGCCGAGATCGCCAGGGCCCGGGCGCGCGGCGCCGGCGACGAGACGGAGGCCGCGCTGCGGCATCTCGCGGGAGTGCTGCTGCACGAGCCATCCGTGCGCGCCCGCTCGCTGGCCGCGGAAGGCCGGCTCGACGAGTTCGTCGCGGGGCTCGACGCCCTGCACGGGGTGCGGCCCGCGGCCCCGGAGCGCAAGGCCGACACCGCATGACCCCCTGGAGCTACGAGCCGATCCAGACCGAGCGGCTGCTCCTGCGGCTCATGGTCGATGGCGACCTCGAGGACGTGCACGCCTGGATGTCCGACGAGGACGTGGTGCGCTACCAACTCTACGACGTGCGCTCCCGCGAGCAGGTGCAGGAGCACATCGACAAGGTCAAGGATGCGCGACACCTCGAGAAGGACGACGACTTCGTCGAGTTCGCGCTAGAGCTCGACGGCCGCGTGATCGGCTGCCTCTACTTCGTGCTCAAGAGCGCGGAGAACGAGACTGTCGAGCTCGGGTGGGCGCTGACCGCGGCGTACCAGGGCAAGGGCTACGCGGCCGAGGCTGCCCGCGCCGGACTCGAGCTCGCCTTCGACCGGATGCACGTGCACCGCGTCACCGCCGAGCTCGACCCGCGCAACACTCCGTCGGTCACCCTGTGCGGCCGGCTCGGGATGCGCGAGGAAGCGCACTACGTCGAAGACCTCCGCTTCAAGGGCGCCTGGGCCGACACCGGCGTGTACGCGATCCTCGACCGGGAGTGGCGCGCGGCGTCCGCCTGACCCGCCGCGCCGCCCACCAGCCCCGCACCGCCCGCCCCGGCCCCGCGGTTCGCGCTGCACCTTTCGCGTTGCGCGCCAGAAGTACGTGTAGCGCGACGCGAAACCTGTAGCGCGATGGGCTCGGGCCCCGGCGCACCACCGTGCGCCCGACCCGAGTACGCCTCAATTGGACGCTGTACAACACGAGTTGTACTACGTCCAATATATAACGACAGGCGTACTAGCGGGCGCGCCAAAGAAGCCCGTGACCAGCTCTTTCTAGCGGCGGCGGAGAAGGCTCGCGAGCCCGCGCACCACGGGGTTGTTCGCCAGGGCGATGAGAACGCCCACTCGCTTGAAGGAGTCGCCGACGCCGGGGAAGCGCATGAGGCGCCGCATCGGCATCGACGCGACCATCTCGAGGAGGTTCGCACTGTCGCCGCCCTCGACTCCGCCGGCGGCCCGCGCGAGGATCGGGCCGGTCACCGGGTGGTCCAGGAACTCGGAGACGCGGGAGTCGAGCGTGAGCCGTGGCGAGCGCGGCGCGGACAGCGACACGGGTGCCGACACGGCGATGTCGTGCGCCGAGCGCCCGATTTCGACGAGATACTGCCCGCCGGCGACCACCCAGCCCTTTGTGACGACGTCCCAGTGGCTGTAGGCGCGCGATTCGAGCTCGAAATGCACCCGAATCGCCTCTCCGGGCTCCAGGGAGACCTTCTCGAAGCCCCTCAGCTCGCGCCGGGGCACCGAAATGCCTCCCGTGGGCGCCGAGACGTACAGCTGGACGACCTCCCGGCCCGCGCGCGGCCCCGTGTTGGTCACCGTCACACTCGCCGTGCGGCCGTCGCGCGAGACGTCGAGCGAGTCGTACGAGAAGGTCGTGTAGGTGAGCCCGTGGCCGAACGGGTAGCGCACCGGCACGTCGACGGTCTCGTAGTAGCGGTACCCGACGAAGATGCCCTCGCCGTAGCGCACGGTGTCGCCCTCGCCGGGGAAGTTCAGGTACGAGGGGTTGTCCTGCAGGCGCAGCGGGATGCTCTCCGCCAGCCGGCCCGAAGGACCGACCCTGCCGAACAGCACATCGGCTACCGCCGACCCGCCCGCCTGCCCGAGCAGCCACGCCTCGACGATCGCCGGCACGGAGTCGTGCCACGGCTCGAGCGACACCACCCCGCCGTTGGTGAGCACGACCACCGTGCGCGCGTTCGCCGCAACGACCTCCCGGATGAGCCGGCCCTGGGCCGCGGGGAGCTCGAGGTGCGTGCGGTCGTAGCCCTCCGACTCGTCACCCGCGGGCAGGCCCACGAAGAGCAGCACGACCTCGGAGCGGCGCGCGACCGCGACCGCCTCCGCGATGAGCGGCGCGGGGTCGACCCGCTTGTCGAAGCTGTAGCCGGGCGCGAACTCCACGGGGGCGATCGAGCCGATCGCCTCGAGGGCGGTGTCGAGCCGGGTCGGGTTCACCTGCGACGAGCCGGCTCCCTGGATGCGCGGACTGCGGGCGAACTCGCCGATGACGCCCACGGCCTGCGCGGTGTCGAGGGGCAGGAGCCCGCCCTCGTTGCGCAGGAGGACCATGGACTCGGCGGCGGCCTCGCGGGCGAGGGCGTGGTGCGCCGAGGAAGCCTGCGACTGAGATCCCACGTGAGCCGCTCGATCGGCAAGGGCGCGAACCCTGGCCACGGCAGCGTCGAGAACGTCGGGCGCGAGCGTTCCCCCGCGCACCGCCGCGACCACGGCCGCCGCGCTCTCCCCCTGCGGTCCGGGCATCTCGAGGTCGAGTCCGGCGGCGAGCGCTGGGACGCGGTGCTCAACGGCCCCCCAGTCGGAGACGACGAGGCCGCGGAATCCCCACTCGTCCCGCAGCACTTCGGTCAGCAGCCAGTGGTTCTCGGAGGCGGCGACCCCGTTGATCCGGTTGTACGAGCACATGACCGTCCACGGCTGCTCGCCCGTCACGACCCGCTCGAAGGCGGGCAGGTAGATCTCGCGCAGCGTGCGCTCGTCGACCTCCGCGCTGACCGTCATGCGGTTGGTCTCCTGGTTGTTCACCGCGAAGTGCTTGAGGGAGGCCCCGACTCCCCGCGACTGGATGCCCCGCACCCACGCCGCACCGAGCTCGCCGCTCAGCAGCGGGTCCTCCGAGAAGTACTCGAAGTTGCGACCGCACAGCGGCGAGCGCTTGATGTTCACGCCCGGGCCGAGCAGCACTCCCACGCCCTCCGCGCGGGACTCGTCACCGAGCGCGACGCCGATGCGCTCGACAAGGGCGGGGTTCCAACTCGACGCGAGACCGGCCGCCGGCGGGAAGCAGGTCGCCGGGACGCTGTCCCCGATCCCCAGCGCATCACCGCTGCCGCGCTGCAGCCGCACGCCGTGCGGTCCGTCCGTAACGACGACCGGGGGGATGCCCGCGCTATCGATCCCGAGCGTGCTCCAGAAGTTCGCCCCCACCACGAGCGCGGCCTTCTGCTCGAGCGTGAGGTCTGGCATCCAGCTACTTTACGGCGCGAATCGGCGCAATCAGCCCCGCTCCCAGCAAGGACAGAACTGCCCCCGCGATGAACAGGGCCGTGTAGTTCCCGCCGCCGCCGATCGCGAGGAACAGCGGCGCCATCGCCGGCGCCACCGACTGCGGCAGGGAGTTCGCGATGTTGAAGATGCCCATGTCCTTGGCCGCGGTGTGCTCCTTGTCGGGGAGCACGTCGGTGATGAGGGCGAGGTCCACGGCGAAGTACGCGCCGATGCCGACACCCATCACGACGGCCGCGACGTAGAAGGCGGGGAGCGAATCCGTGAGGGCGAGCATCGCCAGGGCAACGGCGACGATCGCCGCGGCCGCGAACACGAACGGCTTGCGCCTGCCCGAGCGGTCGGATGCACGGCCGCAGAGCACGGCGCTCACCGTGAGCGAGCCGGCGAAGATCAGCAGCGCGATGAGCTGCTGGAGGATGAGGTCGCTCGGCGCGACGCCCAGCCGGTCGGTGATGAAGTACGGCTGGTACGTCGTGTACACCGCGAAGCCGAGGATGACGAAGAAGCGGCCGAACCAGGTCCACGCGACGTCGTAGCGCTTGCCCTTGGCGATGGCGAAGCTCCGGATGAAGCCCCCCAACGAGAACGCGCCGACCTCGTCATGCGGCACATCCTTGATCATGACGGCGAGCAGGATCATCAGGACCGCGCCGACGATGCCCGGGATGAAGATCATGCTCGCGATGCCGAGGCCCGCGGCCTGCACGCCGTACGCGAGTCCGATGCCGACAACGGGGGAGACCTGCTGGGCGATGCCGAGCACCGCGCTCACCCGCGCGCGCTGCTCGAGCGGCACCTGGTCGGGCAGCAGCGCCTGCAGTGCGGCGAGCACCATGTTCAGGGTGAGCTGCGCGAGCCCCCAGCCGATGGCGACCACCACGAGGTTGGGGGCGAGGCCGAGGATGAACAGCGCGACGACACCCCCGAGTGCGCCGCCGATGATCCACGGGCGGCGGCGGCCGAGACGGGAGCGGGTGCGGTCGCTCGCCGCACCCGTGAGCAGGTTGGCGAAGATCGCTACGAGGGCGCCCATCGCCGCGATGAGCCCGAGGCTCGTCTCCTTGCCCGCCGGGTCGAGCTCGGCGATCTTGAGTGCGAGCGTCGTCACGACCGGCGTGATGAGGGCGACGTACGAGCCCACGTAGCCGATCGCGTACAGGGCGATGAAGCGCGGGGTGGCCGTCGGGATCGACGTCGTCGTCATGCTCATGAATGTACCGGGCCGCGGGCCGGAAACGCGGAAGGCCCGGGTATGAATACCCGGGCCTTCCGTTACGTGCTGCTGTGGCTACTCGGCCTCGACCTTGGCCTCGCTCCACTTGCGCCGGGCGATGAACAGGCCGCCGATGCCGATGAAGACCATGCCGCCCGCCAGGCCCAGCTGGCCGATCGAGCCGGAGCCCGTGTAGGCCAGGGTGGTGAGCTCACAGCCGAGGCTTGCCGCCGGGAACTTCAGGACCGTCGGGTTCACCCAGGCCGGGTCGAGTCCGTTCTTCGGGTCGGTCGGCGTTGCGACAAGCGTCACGTCGCCGGCGGAGGTGACCTTGTAGGTGCCCTCTGCGGTGCCCTTCGCTCCGTTGACCTCCCACGTGATCGTGCCCGGCTTGACCGCGCCGATCGTGTAGGTGGCCGCCGAGGTGCAGGTGGCGGGCGTCTGCGAGACCTTGGGGGTCACGAGCGTGAGGGTGGGGTTCGTGCACTTGCTGGAGTCCTGCACGAAGAACGTCCACACTCGCGACGCGGTCGGCTGCAGCTCGTATCCGGCTGCCGCAACGGCGGTGACGATGTACTTGCCCGCATCGACGTTCGTGTACTGCGCCGTCGGCGTGGTCACCACGTGGGTGATCGTGTTCTCGAAGGTGTAGACCACGCGGGCATCCGTGCCGACCTGGATCCAGCTCGTGAGCGCAGTGTTCGGGTCGGTGATGCTGCACTGCGAGACGCTCGGGTCGGTGCCGATCGTCACGCCGCACTCGGAGGAGACCTCCGCCGGGGTGAGCGGGCGGTGCGAGACGACGGGGGTGCCCTTGACCTCCGGCTGCTCGACCCACTCGAGCTTCGCGGTGTCGAAGACGTAGTCGGTCGTGTAGGCGGTGGTGGTCACGGTCGCGTCGTTCGCCGCGCAGTCGAAGACCGACTTCGTCTCGTCGCGCTGCTTGGGGTCGGGCTTCGTGTACGGCGGGCACGGGGCGGCCGTGAGGTCGAAGGTCTGGCCGTCGGCGGTCACCTGGTAGGCGATGCCGGCGTTCGAGACGTTCGGGAGGTCGACGGTCACGCTCTTGCCCGCGCCGACTGTGGTGTCGTAGGCGGGGCTCCCGACGACCTGGAACAGCACCGGCTTGTTGCTCGCCGTGTTGTCGAAGGTGATGGAGAACGTGCGGTCGGAGGCCGTGCCATCCGCCACATAGACGCACTGGCCGACCACGGCGACCGGCCGCGGCTTGACGTTGCAGTCGTAGGTCGTGCCGACGTTGCCGGTGAACGTGATCACCTGGTCGGCGTCGCCCTTGAAGTAGAAGCCGGCCGCGGGGGTCGCGGTGATCGTGTAGTCGCCGGTCGCCTTGTCGAACACCGTGGCGTAGACGACGCCGGGCGTCGTCTTGGCGGTGACGGAGCCGACGGTGCCGCAGTCGGTGACCTTCACCACGTCGGGAGCGACGGGGGTCGACTCCTTGGGGCCGCAGCCGGCGGGGAAGGAGTTGAACGTGATGTTCTGGCTGTTGCTGACGTTGCCGCTCTGCTTGAACCAGGTGACGGTGATCGCGAGGCTGACCGCCGCGTTGCTCGTCACGTGCTGCACGTAGGTGGTGGGCTTCGAGAGCGACTTGTCAGCCGCGTTGTAGTTGGGGTTGGCCGGCAGAACCGTGCCGACGGGAACGGCGGCGTTGTTGGACGTCGTCACCTTCCCGTCGAAGTTCTCCGAGTTCATGACGCTCCACGTCACGTCCCATCCGCCGTCGGTGGTGCACACAGCCGAGGCGGCGAGGTCTGTGTGGTGGGCCTGCGCCGGGGCGGCCACAGCGACGATGGCAAGGCCACCGGCGATGAGCAGCGCGGACGCGACAGCAAGGAACTTCTTGAACACGGTCGATCTCCAGGGGTAGGAGTTCGGGCACAACCGTATGGCGCTCGCGGTTTCGGGACGCGGTCGTTTTCTCGGGTACTCGACTGCACCGTTTCGGATACGCGGCGAAATTTTCGGGTTCAGCCGCGTCGGTGCGTGTTCAGGTTAGAGGGTCCCCCCAAATGCGGACAAGCCACCAGTTCGGGGGGTGTCCTCCTTTTGGGGGACGTACCCCGGTTCAGTGCACGTACTCCAAGAGGTCGTACCCCACTGTTCGCATGGCATCGAGCACGCGCATCCGGGCGGCGAGGCCGTCGTCGTTGAACTGGATGGACACCGCGTACGACACGGCGCGACGGCCGCCGCGCAGTGCGCCGGCCTCGGCGCGTACCCCGGTGTCGGTGCCCGTCTTGTTCACGAGGAGGGTCGAGTGGTCGGTCCCGCGGTGCGAGAGGGGGTCGAGCCCGAAGGCGCTCGAGACCATCGAGAGGTCGCTGTTGAGCGAGAGCCACCCCATCACCCGCTGACTCGTGAGGGGGTCGACGATCTCGTTGCGGGCGAGCGCTCCGAAGAGCCAGCTGAGTTCGGCGGTCGAGCCGACGGAGAGCTGCGGTGCGTCATCCGGCCCCCTGCTGTCTCTGACGAGGTCGAGCAGGGCTGTGCGCATGAGGCCGAGCGACTCGGTGCGGGAGCGCACGGCGGCGAGGCCGACCTGGCGCAGCAGCACGTTCGTCGCGAGGTTGTCGCTCGTGGAGCCCACGAGGGTCGCGAGGTCGGCGACCGGGAGGGACGGCGCCTGCAGGTGCTGCCAGATGCCCGAGTCGCCCACCGCGTCGCGCGGGGTCTTGTCGAGGATGCCGAAGCCCGAGAAGTCCCGGGAGGTCAGCCGCGCCGACACCTCGATGAGCAGCAGGATCTTGCCGATGCTCGCGGTCGGCAGCACGATCCGGTCGTCGATCGCGAGCAGTGTGCGGCCCGAGTTGAGGTCGACCGCGCTCGCGGAGACCTGCGCGCCCTCGTAGGCGAGCTTTCCGAGCGCGTCGAAGGTGCTCAAGAAGTTCGCGACCTCTCCAGCACCAGCGTGCCGGGGCGCCCTGGGGGCGCGCACCCGCTCACTGCGTTCTCGAATCCGGGCTGTATCTACCAAATAGTGACGCGTTCTTTCGGGTCGAGCCAGAGAGAGTCCTGTTCGGTTACCCCAAATGTCTCATAGAACTCGTCGATGTTGCGGACGATCTGGTTGCAGCGGAACTCGTTGGGGGAGTGGGGATCGATGGAGATGAGCCGGATGACCTCCTCATCCCGCGCCTTGAGCTGCCAGGCCTGCGCCCAGGAGAGGAAGAACCGCTGAGCCCCGGTGAGCCCGTCGATCACCGGCGGCTCCTGCCCGGCGAGGGAGAGCAGGTAAGCCTTCCACGCGATGCTCAGACCGCCGAGGTCGCCGATGTTCTCGCCGATGGTGAGCGCGCCGTTGACGTGGTGGTCGGGCACCTGGCGGGGGGCGAGCGCGTCGTACTGGGCGATGAGCGACTTGGTGCGCTCCTCGAAGGCCGCGCGGTCGGCCGGGGTCCACCAGTCGAGGAGGCGGCCGTCCCCGTCGTACTTCGAGCCCTGGTCGTCGAACCCGTGCCCGATCTCGTGGCCGATGACGGCGCCGATCGCGCCGTAGTTGGCCGCGGCGTCCCGGGTCTCGTCGAAGAACGGGAACTGGAGGATGGCGGCCGGGAACACGATCTCGTTGAAGCCGGGGTTGTAGTAGGCGTTGATGGTCTGCGGGGTCATGAACCACTCGTCGCGGTCGAGCGGCTTGCCGATCTTGCCGAGCTCGCGCTGGAATTCGAACTCGCTCGTCGCGCGCACATTGCCGATGAGGTCGGCCGCGTCGATCTCGAGGGCCGAGTAGTCGCGCCACTTCACCGGGTAGCCGATCTTGGGCGTGAACTTGTCGAGCTTGTCGAGGGCGCGCTTCTTGGTGTCCTCGGTCATCCAGTCGAGGCCGGTGATGCTCTGCCGGTACGCCTCGACGAGGTTGGCGACGAGCACGTCCATCGCGGTCTTCGCGGCCTCGGGGAAGTGCCGCTCCACGTAGATGTGCCCGACCGCCTCGCCGAGGGAGCCCTCGACGAGCGAGACGCCGCGCTTCCAGCGGGCGCGCAGCTCGGGGGTGCCCGTGAGCGTCTTGCCGTAGAAGTCGAAGTTGGCGTCGACGAAGTCCTGCGAGAGGTATGCCGCGTTCGAGCGGATGACCTGCCACGACAGCCAGTCCTTCCAGGCGTCGAGCTTGCCGTCGACGAGCACCGACTCGAGGCCCGTCATGAACGTGGGCTGGCGCACGACGACCTCCGCGAACGACTTGTCGGGCACCCCGAGGGCGTTGAGCCAGATGTCGAGGTCCACGTCGCCGGCGAGGTCGTTGGCGGCCGACCACAGCATCGGGTTGTAGGTCTTCTCGCTGTCGCGGGTGGCGACGTTGTCCCAGTGGTGACTGGCGAGCTCGGTCTCGAGCGCGAAGATTCGGGCGGCGCGGGCCGCTGCGTCGTCGAGGCCGGCGAGCGCGAGCATCCGTTCGAGGTACTCGGTGTACTTGGCGCGGATGTCGGCGAACTTCTCCTCGCGGTAGTACGACTCGTCGGGCAGGCCCAGGCCGCCCTGCTCGACGAACACGAGGTAGCGCTCGGGCTGGCCGGGATCGTTGTCGACGAAGAGCTGGAAGAAGCCGCTCGACCCGCCGCGCTCGAGGCGCCCGAGGGTCTCGAGCAGGGAGTCGATGGAGGTGACCGCCGCCGCCTCGGCGAGCGCCGGCGCGATCGGCTCGGCGCCGAGGGCGTTGATGCGCGCCTCATCGAGGAAGCTCGCGTACAGGTCGCCGACCTTGCGGCCCTCGGTCCTTGGCGCCGCCGACTGCGACTCGATGATGATGTCGCGGACCGCCTTCTCCGCCTCCTCCGCGAGCAGGTAGAAGGAGCCATAGCGCGCCTTGTCACTCGGGATCTCGGTGCGCTCGATCCACTTGCCGTTGACGTGCCGGAACAGGTCGTCCTGCGGGCGGATCGAGGAGTCGAGCTCCCCCTGGTCGATTCCGGACGAGAGAGGGGTGTCGAGACTCATGCGGGAAAGCCTAGTTCGGGCCGCCCTAGGCTGGGCGCATGACTCTACAGATGCTCTTCATCGGCGGCAACGGCACGATCAGCTCGGCTGTCAGCCGGCTCGCTGTCGAGCGCGGCATCGACCTCACGCTGCTCAACCGGGGTTCCTCGGCGCCCGTTGCGGGAACGACGCATCTCACCGGCGACGCCGACGACCCGTCGTCGATCCGCAGCGCCGTCGGCGACCGCGAGTTCGACGTCGTGGTCAACTTCCGCTCCTTCCTCCCCGCGCAGGTCGAGGCCGACGTCGAACTCTTCGCGGGCCGCGCCGGGCAGTACGTGTACATCAGCTCGGCCTCCGCGTACCAGAAGCCCGTCGCGCGACTGCCGATCACCGAGTCGACGCCCCTGCGCAACCCGTACTGGGAGTACTCGCGCAACAAGATCGCGAGTGAGGACGTCCTGGTCGCCGCCTACCGCTCGGGCGGCTTCCCGATGACGATCGTGCGCCCGTCGCACACCTACGCCCCGAACTCGATCCCGTTCGACGGCGGCTGGACGATCGTCGACCGGATGCGGCGCGGCAAGCCGATCGTCGTCCCCGGTGACGGCACCTCCCTCTGGGTGCTCACCCACCACGACGACTTCGCGCGCGCGTTCCTCGAGCTGCTCGGCAACCCGCAGGCCGTCGGGGACTCCTTCCACATCACCTCGGACGAGGTGCTCACCTGGAACGACATCGCGCGCACCCTCGCGCACGCCGCGGGGGTCGAGGCCGACATCGTGCACGTGGCATCCGAGACGATCGGCGCCGCTCTGCCGAACTGGGGGCCCGGCCTCGTGGGCGACAAGTCGAACTCGGTGATCTTCGACAACAGCAAGATCAAGGCCATCGCGCCGGGCTGGCGGGCGACGATCCCGTTCTGGCGCGGTGCGCGGCAGATCATCGACTGGTACGACGCCGACGACTCGCGCCGCACGGTCAACGCCGAGCTGGACGCGACGCTGGACGGCCTGACGGGCCGCTAGGGCTTCCGCAGCTCGTTCCACTCCCCGAGCACTTCGGGCAGCCGCTTCTTCAGGAACTCGAAGAACGCCGCCATCTCCTCCATCTGCGCCGCGCCGCGGGGGCCGAGCGTCGGGGCGGCCCGCCGCGCGAGCTCGACCATCATGACGTAGACGTCGTTCTTCTCGATCGAGACGGTGTACCAGGGATGCTCGGGCAGCTCGTACACGTACCTGCGGCTGCCCGGCAGCACGTGGCGGCGGATCATGCCGATCGTCGTGAGGTACCGCACGGCCCCCGAGATCGCGGCGGCGCTGGACTGAGTCCGTTCCGCGAGCGCCTCGGCGGTGAGCTCCGTCTCCTCGCTCGTCATGAGGGTCATGAGCACGGTGGCGGGGAGGCGGGGGAACCCGTTGGCGGCAAGCGCGCTCACGGCCTGGGCGACGGGGTCGTCCCTCAGGCTGCGTGGCGCGTCATCCGTCATGTCGTCAATTGTCTCCTGCGCAGGGCCAGCACCGAGAGCGCCACGAGTACGACAGAGACCGCGACCACGACGACCGCCGGTCCCCAGTCGGGGTCGGGGCCGGGCAACTGGGGAGTGTGGGCGTACGGGCTGATGTCGCGCACCGCCTCCGGCAGCTGCACGAGCGCGCCGAACTGGCCGACGAAGGCGCCGACGGCGACGAGGCCCCAGCCCGCCGGGATCGTCGCCCGCGGCAGCACCGCGAACACGAGAGCGGTCACCGCCACGAACGCGAAGGCCGCGGGGAGCTGTGCGGCTCCCGCGCCGAGGCTCGACCAGAACCGCTCGGGCTCGGTGCCGAGGAACGACAGCCCCGCCCCGAGGCCCGCGGCGAGCGCGACCGCCGCAGCGGACACGAGCCCGACGAGGACGTAGCCGAGCAGCCAGGCGCTGCGGTGCACGGGTGCCGCGAGCAGGAGCTCCGCCCGGCCGTCCGCCTCGTCGCCACGGGCGCGCATGATCGCCTGCGCTCCGGCTGCCCCCGCGAGGATGCCCGCGATGCCGACGACGGCGATGACCAGCAGGTCGACGAGCTGGCCCTTGCCGCCCGGGATGAACAGCTCGAGCACGCGCTGCAGCTGGTCGCTCAGGTCGGCGGCGCTCGTGAGGCTGCCCGAGAGAGTGCCCGCGAGCGACCCGAGGATGAGCCCGCCGAGCGCCCACCCCACCACGCCCGGCCACTGCAACCGCCACGCGAGGCGGAGGCTCGAGCGCAGCAGCGGACCCCCGGCGGCGCGCCCGTTCCGCTCGCGCAGGACGCTCGAGCCCACATCGCGCCGGGACTGCGCCACCAGCGCGACCACCACCGCCACCACGGCGAGGGCCGCGCTGAGGAGCAGGGGCGACAGGTCCGCCCGGGTGAACGCGTAGACGTGCTGGCCCCAGCCGATGGGGGAGAGCCAGCTGGGCCAGGCGCTCGTGACCGTGATCGCGTCGAAGTCGGGCGTGCCCGTGGCATCCCCCACCGCCCGCAGAAGGAAGGCCGCGCCCACGATCGCCGCTGAGATGCCGTTCGCCGCGCGCGAGGTGGGTGCGAGCTGGGCCACGACCGCTGCGAGCCCGACGAAGGCGAAGCCGGTAGCCGCTGCCGCAAGGCCCGCTGCCCAGGAGCCGGCTGCCGCGAGACCGCCGCCCTGGAACCCGAGCGCGACGAGCACGCCGAGTGCGAGGTTGGCCACGAGCCCCCACAGCACGGTCGCGCCCAGGGGCGCCGCGCGGCCGACCGGCGTGGCGCCGACCAGCTCGAGGCGGCCGCGCTCCTCGTCGGCGCGGGTGTGCCGCGTCACGAGGAAGATGCTCATGAGCCCGGCCATGATCGCGACGTAGCAGAACACCTGGAAGTAGACGTAGGCGCCGAGGGTGCCGCCGTCGGGCAGGCCGCGCAGCGCGAGCAGCGAGGGCGTCGCGATCGCGACCTGCAGCACGGCCTCGCGGCCGGCGTCGGTCGGGAACTCGGTCTGCACTCCCGCGGCGCCCGCGTACGCGAGCAGCCCGGTAGCGGCGACCCAGATGGGCACGACAATTCGGTCCCGCCGAGCGCGGAACAGGAGCAGGCGCAGCATCAGGACTCCGTGCCGTAATGGCGGAGGAAGAGCTCTTCGAGCGAGGGCGGCGTCACCGTCAGCGAGTGCACGGGGTGCTTGGTCAGTTGCGCCAGGGCTGCGGCCGTGGCATCCGTCTCGACATCGAACAGAAGGGCGTCGCCGTCTCGACGAACGTGCAGCACTCCGGGGATCGTCTCGAAGTCGGCGGCGGGCGCCCGCGTGATCGCGCGCACCGCGTTGCTCGTGAGGTGCCGCAGGTCGCCGAGCGTGCCGGTCTCGACCGCGAGGCCGGCGCGGATGATGGTCACCCGGTCGCACAGCTCCTCGACCTCGCTCAGGATGTGGCTCGAGAGCAGCACGGTCGCGCCCTCGGACTTCACGCGCTGCACCTGCGCGGTGAACACGGCCTCCATCACGGGGTCGAGGCCGCTCGTCGGCTCGTCGAGCACGTAGAGGTCGGCGCGGCGCGCGAACGCCGCGATGAGCGCCACCTTCTGCCGGTTGCCCTTCGAGTAGCTGCGCGCCTTCTTGCGCGGGTCGAGGTCGAAGTCCTTGATCAGCTCTGTGCGGAGCTGCGGGTCCGCGCCGCCGTACAGCCCGGTCAGCAGGTCGATCGTCTCGCCCCCGGAGAGGTTCGGCCACAGGCTCACGTCGCCCGGGACGTACGCGAGCCGCTTGTGGATCTCGACCGCGTCGCGCCACGGGTCCTTGCCGAGGACGGCCACCTCCCCGCCGCTCGCCCGCATGAGGCCGAGGAGCACGCGGATGGTCGTGGACTTGCCCGCGCCGTTGGGGCCGAGGAATCCGTGCACCTCGCCCGCGTCCACACTGAGGTTCAGCCCGTCGAGGGCGTTGACCCGTCCGAAGTTCTTACGCAGGCCCGAGGCCTGGATCACTGCTGCCATGAGCGCGATGCTACGCCTGATTCACGAATTTGTGAATCTTATGAATCTGCGCGTGGCGCGGCGGCGCAGTGACCTGAGCACCCGTCAGCTTCCACTAGGCTCCAGCCATGAAGAGAAGCGGACTCGTCGTTGCCGGTGGCGTTCTGAGCGTCGTGAGAGGCGTCATCGGCCTGTTCGCGACGGGGTCGTCGTTCGCAGCGCTCCCGGTGCTCGAACCTTACGCCCCGGGTATCGGAGCGATCGTGTCGTACGAGTTCGTGCTCGCCGTCGTGATCCTCGTGGTGGGGATCTGGGCGCTCGTGCGATCGAACAGGCCGGAATCCGGCTTCGCGATCACGGGGTGGGGCCTCGTGATCATCATCTCGGGCGTAGTGGACCTGGTCTGGGGTATCGCGGTCCTCGGCAACGACGCCCTCGCCTCGGGCTTCGGCTCGGTCGTGGCGCTGGCGCTCATCGGCGGCCTGCTCTTCGCCGGCGGCCGCTCGCTGCGCACCCAGGCTGCCGGGCCTGCCGCGGCCTTCTAGCCGCACAGCTAGCGTGCCGCCGCCGTCGTGTTCCCCACGCGGAACTCGCTCGTGAACCCGCGCGGCGCGGGCGAGCCGCCCGCGAGCAGCTCGACTATCGCGACTCCCGCGGCGCGCCCCTTCTCGACCGCGGGCTGAACGAGGGTCGTGAGCTCGTAGGGCGCCGCCCCCTCGATGCGCACGCCGTCGAACCCGACAACGCTCAGGTCGTCAGGCACCCGGATGCCCAGCTCCTCCGCCGCGCGGATCACGCCGAGCGCCAGCAGGTCGCTCTGCGCGATGACCGCCGTCGGCCGGTCCGCCGCGAGCAGCTCCCGGCCGGCGATGAGCCCCTCCTCCACCGAGCTCCCCGCCGCGACCACTCCGCCGATGGAGGGGAACACGTCCCGCGCGCCGCGGATGCGCTCCTTCGACGTGAACGCAGTGGAGCCCGCGATCCGCTCCTCCGTGAGCTCGCCGCGCGCGTGGGTGGGCTCGAGGGGAAGGGTGACGAGGGCGACGCGACTGTGGCCGAGCTGCTGGAGGTGGCGCGCGGCGGTGGCCGTGGCATCCCGGTTGTCCAGGTCTATCGAGAGCACGTCCGGCATGTGCTCGGCCTCGATGGCAACGACCGGGATTCCGCGCTGGTGCAGCGCGACCACCGACTTGTCGAGCTGGGTGCTGCAGCCGACGAGCACCACGGCGTCCATGGGGGCGACGGAGAGCTCGGGCCCGCCGCTTCCCGGCTCGGTGAGCAGCAGGAGGCCGAGGCCCGCGGTGCCGAGCTCGTCGGCGAGGCCGTCGAGCATCGCGATGTTCATGGGGTCGCGGAAGGCCTCGCGCAGGCGGTCCTCCATGACCACCCCCACGATGCCGGAGCGGCCGCGGCGCAGCGACTGGGCGCGAGGGTCGGGGCCGCCGTAGTTGAGCTGCTCGGCCGCCGCGAGCACTCGCGCGCGGGTGGCATCGGAGACCGGGCCGGCACCGCTGAACGCGAGCGAGGCGGTGGAGGGGGAGACCCCGGCGAGCGCTGCGACGGCGGCGAGATTGGGCCTCGTCGGCTTGTCGCTTGCTCTGTCCTCCATGGCGTTGTAGCTTAGTCGAATCGAATCGATCGAATCGATTCGAGAAGACTTCGGGAGAACCATGACGAACACCACCACCCTCACGCGCTCTCAGGTCGTGGCCTGGCGAAACGCCGTCTTCGCGATCTTCGTGCTGCCCGGCATCGCGATCTCGACCTGGGTCTCCCGTTTGCCCGCCGCGCGCGACATCCTCGATGTGAGCCCGGCGCAGGTCGGGTTCCTGCTGTTCGGCATCGCCGCCGGATCCATCCTGGGCCTGCTCGCCTCGAGCCACGTCGTCGCCCGGTTCGGCGCGCGCAGCACCGTCGCCTACGGGATGATCACCAACGCCGTCGGCCTCGCCGTCGCCGGTATCGGCGTGACCTTCGCCTCCAACTTCGCGCTCACGTTCGCGGGGCTGCTCGTCTTCGGCGCGGCAGCCGGGTGCACGGATGTCGCGATGAACGTCTCCGGGGCGGCCAACGAACGCGCCTTGGGACGGGCGATCATGCCGGTGTTCCACGCCTTCTTCAGCTTCGGCACCATGCTCGGCGCGGGCCTCGGGGCTCTCTCCGAGGCTGTCGGTGTGCCGATCGTGCTGCACTTCGCGATCGTCGCGGCAGTCATGGTGGTCGGGACCCTCGCGGCGCGCCCCTTCCTCCAGGACGAGCACGTCATCGGTGAGGACGGCGAGCCCGTTGCCGCGGACGACCACTCGAAGACGTGGCAGGGGCGCCTCAGCATCTGGAAGGACCCGCGCACGATCCTCATCGGCGTGCTCGTGCTGGCGGCGGCATTCGCCGAGGGCTCGGCCAACGACTGGCTCGCGATCGCGATGGTCGACGGCCACGGCGTGAGCAACGCGACCGGGGCACTCGTCTTCGGCATCTTCGTCACCGCGATGACTGTGGGCCGCCTCACCGGCGTCTTCCTCCTCGACAAGTTCGGGCGCGTGCCGGTACTGCGCGGCTCGTTCCTGCTCGCGTCGATCGGCCTGCTCATCGTCATCGTCGTCCCCAACCCCTACGTCGCCATGGGCGGTGCCGTGCTGTGGGGCCTCGGCGCGGCGCTCGGCTTCCCGGTGGGGATGTCCGCCGCCGCCGACGACCCGCGCACCGCGGCCGCACGCGTGAGCGCCGTCGCGACGATCGGCTACTTCGCGTTCCTCGTCGGGCCGCCCGTCATCGGCCTCATCGGCGAGCACACGGGCGTGCTGCTCGCGCTGCTGGTCGTGCTCGTGCTCACGGCTGTCGGGGCGATCGTCGCGGGCGGCGCGCGCGAGCCGCGCGGACCTGCCGCAGTTCCCGTCGACACCTTCGACGACCCGCAGTCGTAGCCTGCCGCTGCACCTAAACTCGACGGGTGCGCCTCGTCATTGCCCGCTGCTCCGTCGACTACGCCGGCCGGCTCAGCGCGCACCTCCCGCTCGCCACCCGGCTGCTCCTCGTGAAGTCCGACGGCAGCGTGCTCGTGCACTCCGACTCGCTCTCCTACAAGCCCCTCAACTGGATGAGCCCGCCCTGCACCCTCACGGTCATGGAGCCGGAGCCCGAGCAGGCCGAGGCCGGCGTCACCCAGCTGTGGCGCGTGGCCCAGGCCAAGACCGCCGACCTCCTCGTCATCTCCATCCATGAGATCCTGCACGACACCTCGCACGAGCTCGGCATCGACCCGGGCCTGCAGAAGGACGGCGTCGAGGCCCACCTCCAGAAGCTCCTCGCCGAGCAGATCGAGCTCGTCGGCGAGGGCCACCGGCTGGTGCGTCGGGAGTACATGACGGCGATCGGCCCGGTCGACATCCTTGCCACGGATGCCACGGGCGCGAGTGTCGCGATCGAGATCAAGCGGCGCGGCGACATCGACGGCGTAGAACAGCTCACCCGCTACCTCGAGCTCATGAACCGGGATCCGCTGCTCGCCCCGGTGACCGGTGTCTTCGCCGCCCAGGAGATCAAGCCCCAGGCCCGCACGCTGGCTCAGGATCGCGGCATCCGCTGCCTGCTCCTCGACTACGACGCGATGCGCGGCCTCGACGACGCTGACTCCCGCCTCTTCTGACCCGGTGGGTTGAGTAGGCCGCCCGCGGCCGTATCGAAACCCGGTGGGTTGAGTAGGCCGCCCGCGGCCGTATCGAAACCCGGTGGGTTGAGTAGGCCGCCCGCGGCCGTATCGAAACCTACTCCGACGCCCGCGTCCGAATCCGATCCTCGAGCACCCCGCCCACGATCCCGAGCACGACGAGCGCCGCGCCCGCGACCCACGCCACCCAGTCGAGACCGAGGGTGCGCACCAGGTACCAGGTACCGGCGAGGATACCCGCCACCAGCGCGATAGCAACCACGCCCAAGACCACCGACGACGCCCCGACCCTTCCATACGGAACCGGCGGCCGTAGCGGCTTGGTGACCCGGCTGAACACGATCAGCGCTACCACCCCGATCAGCGACCACACACCGCTGGGCTCCGGGGCGAGGAAGACGGCGACGAAGGCGGCGCCGGCGATGACCGCTCCGGCGATGTGCACCCACAGCGGAGTTCTTGTCCGGTCCACGATCAACCCCCGATGAGCGTCACGTAGCTGTCGTGCGCGTTGTTCGAGATCGCGGTGAACAGCAGGATCGCGATCCCCGCCACGATCTGCACCACGAGGATCAGCAGCGGCAGCTTGAGCGTGTCGAGCGAGTGCGACTGCCGGTAGGCGAGCACGAACAGCACCACGATCACGATGACGATGAGCCCGAGGGATCCGAACCCGAAGCCCAGCAGCTCTCGCAGGTAGGCGAGCCCGTTCGTGATGTCGACCTTCGCCGGATTGCCCGCGAACAGCGCGGCCTTCACGAGCGAGCTCACCAGCAGCGGGAACGCGATGAGCAGGGAGCTCGCGAGCGTGGCCAAATCGTGCAGCCTACTTCTCGGAGCGGGAGTTGCTACTGACATCTCCTCACCGTAAACCCGCCCCGTCGCTCGCGGATAGGCTTACCCGGTGCCCGAGTTCAGCTGTATCCTGTTCGACCTCGATGGCACGATCGTCGATTCGGCCCCCGGGATCACGGCCACCCTCGCCTACACCTTCGGGCAGCTCGGGCTGCCGATCCCCTCGCCCGCCGAGCTCGTCGCGTACGTCGGTCCGCCGATCCTGGACGCGTTCCGTGACCTGGCCGGCTTCACGCGCGAGCAATCGGAGCAGGCGCTCGACATCTACCGCCCGGAGTATCTGAGGGCGGGTGTCTTCGACGCACAGGTGTACCCGGGCATCCCCGACGTCCTCAAGAAGATCCACGAGTCCGGCATCCCCCTGTCGCTGGCCACCTCGAAGCCCGAGGCCCCGGCGACGCTCATCCTCGAGCACTACGACCTGCTCAAGTACTTCGACATCATCACCGGCGCCTCCGAGGACGAGGTGCGCAGCGCCAAGGCGGACGTCGTGGCCGAGGCGCTGGTGCGCCTCCGCGACTTCGGGGCCGACATCTCGCGGCCGGTCATGGTCGGCGATCGCGGGCACGACGTGCACGGGGCGGCCGCCCACAACGTCCCGACCATCTTCGTGCGCTGGGGCTACGGCTCTCCGGCCGAAGAGGTCGGCACGATCGGTGTGGCGACGAACGCGGCCGAGCTCACGCGGAAGCTGCTGGGCTGAGCTGCCGGTTGAGTAGGGCGCTCTGGCGCACGTATCGAAACCGCGATCTCGATACGGCCGCGGGCGGCCTACTCACACCGGGCAGTGCATCCGGGTCGAATGGTGGTCCTGGCTGCGCTCGAAGGTGTGGCCGCTCATCGGCTTACCGCACAGGGGGCACGGCTTCTCGGCGACGGAGGGCAGGGGCGGTTCGTTGAACGGCCCGAGTTGTGCCGGGCCCATGTAGGGGAAGAGAGCCTTGTTGAGGCGCTGCCACCATGTTAGTTTGCTCACAAATCATTAGTATACTAACTAAATGGTACCTGTGCAGGATCTCGACCCCCTTGCCCTCGACCGCCAGGTCTGCTTCGCTCTGGCGGCGGCATCCCGCAGCGTCATCGGCCTCTACCGGCCCGTGCTCGAGCCCATGGGGCTCACCCATCCGCAGTACCTCGTGATGCTCGCGCTGTGGGAGCAGAGCCCGCGCACCGTCCGCAACATCGGCGAGGCGCTGCACCTCGAGCCCGCCACACTCTCCCCCCTGCTCAAGCGGCTGGAGGCAGCGGGCCTCATCACGAGAGCACGCAGCACCACGGATGAGCGCGCCCTCGATGTGGCGCTGACCGAGGCCGGGGCATCCCTGCGCGCTGACGCGGAGAGGGTGCCCGCGCAGATCGTGGAGCGGCTCGGGATGTCGCTGCCCGACCTCGAGGGCATCCGCGACGGCCTCACCCGATTGCTGGCCGCCTCTAGCGCCTGACCCCTCCCACCCGACAGGATGGGCGCCATGGGATCAGCGTTGACCACCATCGGATTGCCCGTCGCCCTCGGCATCATCATGTTCGGCCTCGGCCTGAGCCTGACGCTCGGCGACTTCGCCCGCGTCGCCAAGCATCCGAGGGCAGTGATCATCGCCCTGGCCTGCCAACTGCTCGTGCTGCCGGCGCTCTGCTTCGGACTGGTGGTGCTCTTCCACCTGCCACCGGTGCTCGCGGTCGGGATGATGCTGCTCTCGGCCTCGCCCGGCGGCACCACCGCGAACCTCTACAGCCACCTGTTCCGCGGGGACATCGCGCTCAACATCTCGCTCACCGCGATCAACTCGGTGATCTCCGTCGTGACGCTCCCACTCATCGTCAACTTCTCGCTCGGCTACTTCTACCCGTCGGGCGGCCAGCTCGGCATCGACATCGTCGAGGCGCTCAAGGTGTTCGCGATCGTGCTGATCCCGGTCGCGCTCGGGATGCTCGTGCGGCGCCTGCGCCCCACCTTCGCCGACCGCATGGACAAGCCGGTCCGTATCGCGTCGATCTTCATCCTGGTCGTCGTCATCGCGGGGGCGGTCGCCTCGAACCTCAAGCCCCTCATGGACAACATCGGCGCGCTGGCCGGCATCACGGTGCTGTTCTGCGTGCTCTCGCTCACCATCGGCTTCCTCGTCCCGAGGCTGTTCCGGGTGGAGCGGGCGCAGGCAGTCGCGAGCTCGTTCGAGATCGGCATCCACAACGCGACCCTCGCGATCGTCATCGCGCAGTCGGTGCTCGACAACTTCGAGATGTCGCTGCCCGCCGCCGTGTACGGCGTCCTGATGTTCTTCATCGCCGCGGCGTTCGGGCTCGTGATCTCGCGCGTTGGCGCACGGCAGCCGGTCTCAGCGGGCTAGCTTCTCCACCACCGAGCCGTACAGCCCCGGCAGCATCCGTGCCAGCGGCACGATCGCGGGCCGGGCCGGCGAGGTGGCGGCGAGCACGAGCCGGCTGGTGAGCACGCGGAAGTCGCGGGTCGCGCGCCGCCACTCCCGGTCGTACTCGAGCTCGCCGCGCGCGTGCCCGACCGCGAGCCGCGCCTGGTCGAACCCGAGCCGCAGCCCCTCGCCGGTGATGGCGTCCACGTAGCCCGACGCGTCGCCCACGAGCAGTACCCGCCCGCGCGACGGCGCCGAGGCCCGCTGACGGAACGGGCCCGCGCCCTTCAGCCCGGTCGCCGAACTTAGCCCGATGAGCCGCGCGAGCGCCGGGATCCCCTCGATCGTCTCGTCGAAGTCCGTCCGCGGCGCCCCGAGCAGCGACACCCCGACGAGGTCGGGCGCGAGAGGCGTCACGTACACCTCCGCGCGCGGCGCCCAGTGGATCTCGACCAGGTCGCTCCACGGCTCCACCGCGAAGTGCCGCGTGAGCCCGAAGCGGCGGCGGGAGCGCGGCGCTCCGCGCTCGAGGCCCGCGAGCCGGCGCACAGTCGAGTGCAGCCCGTCGGCGCCGAAGAGCCAAGAGCCCCGGATGCCCGCGGCCACCACCCCGTCGGCATCCTGTTCGACCGACCCCACGCGGGCGACGACCCGCTCGACTCCGAGCGCCTCGGCGCGGGCGCTCAGCGCGGAGTGCAGCGCGGTCCGGCGCACCCCCCGCCCGACGCCCGTCATGAACAGGTGGTCCGCCCGGCGCCGCGGGGTGTTGTAGCTCACCCCGCGCAACGGCATCCCCTCGGGGTCGACGCCGAGGCGGGCGAGCAGTGGCACGGCACCGGGCATGAGCCCCTCGCCGCAGGCCTTGTCGATCACGCCCTCACGCGGCTCGACCACCGCGACGGTCAGGCCGGCGAGGCGGGCCTCGATCGCGGACGCGAGGCCGACCGGGCCGCCGCCGACCACGATGACGTCGACATCGTTCATACGAGCTCGCGCAGCGCCTTGTCTTCGGTGGGGATGCGGAATCCGATCAGCAGTACCGCGTTGAGCACCGTGAAGGCGATCGCCGTGACCCACGCGGTGTGCACGAGCGGGATGGCGATGCCCTCGGCCGCGACGATCACGTAGTTCGGGTGCGGCAGGAGCCGGTACAGCCCGCGCGCCCTGACCCGCGTCGCGCCGGGGATCACGATGACCCGCGTGTTCCACTGCGTGCCGAGGGAGCGGATGACCGACGCGCGCCCGAGCTGGCACAGCAGCGCGATCGCGAGCATGGGCCAGCCGAGTGCCGGGATGAACGGCCGGCCCGCGAGTACGACCTCGGCGATGCACGCGAGCAGGAATCCGGTGTGCAGCGTGACCATCCACGGGAAGTGCCGCTGGCCGTACTCCACTCCTCCCCGCTCGAACGCGAGCGCCGCGTTTCGACGGGAGACGACGAGCTCGACGATCCGCTCCCCGCCGGTCAGCAGGATGAAGACGATGTACAGGACAACGCTCACGGCCACTCCAGCAGCACGAACTCGGCGCTCACTCCCGGGCCGAGCGCGAACAGGAGGCCCGTCGTCCCGGCGGGCTGCTCCCACATGTCCGCGAGCACGTGCAGCACCGCGGCGGAAGAGAGGTTGCCCACCCGGTCCAGCGTCGCCCAGGACGTGCGGAACGCCTCGGCGGGAATGTCGAGCGAGTGCGCGAACGCGTCGAGCACGCGCGGGCCGCCCGGGTGCGCGACCCAGGCCGCGACATCCGTGGTCTGCAGGCCGTGGTCTCCGAGGAACGCTGCGACCTCCGCGGGGAAGTGCCGCTCGATCACATCCGCCACGCCCGCCGTGAGCACGATCTCGAAACCGGTGCCTCCCACGTGCCAGCCGATCACGTCGGTGGTGTCCGGGTAGAAGGAGCTGCGGGTGTCGATGATCCGGATGCCCGGCTCCGCCCGGTCGTCGCCGACGAGCACGACGGCCGCGGCTCCGTCGCCGAACAGCCCCGTCGCGACGAAGTTCGCTATCGTCTCGTCGTCGCGCTGCAGGGTGAGGGAGCACAGCTCGACACTGATCAGAACGCCGACCTCGCCCGGATGCCCGGCCAGGTAGTCGTTCACGCGCGCGAGGCCGGCGGCCCCCGCGACGCAGCCCAGGCCGAACGACGGCATCCGCTTCACGTCGGGCCGCAGCCCGAGGCGGGAGACCAGCAGCGCATCGATCGACGGAGCCGCAATGCCGGTCACGGAGGTGAACATCACGAAGTCGACATCCGGCGCCTCGAGGCCCACGGCGGCGAGCGCTGTGCGCAGTGCGCGCTCGGCCAGATCCGTCGCGACCTCGATGAAGATGTCGTTCGACTGCCGGAAGGTGCCGAGGTCGCGGTAGCGCTCGAGGGGCAGGGCGGTGTGCCTCGTTCCGATGCCGCTGGCGGCGTGCATCCGTTCGAGAACCGCGCGCTTCCCGGGCACGGAGGAGATCAGCGGCGCGAGCTCCTGCGTGATCTCCGCCTGCGTGTATGCGTATGGCGGGAGCACCGGTGCGACGGCCGCGATTCGGGACATTTGCTGACGGTAGCACCCTGGATGTCGCAGCGCCGGGCCTTGACAGTCAGCGCCCCGCGAGCCCGTCGGCGAGCGCCGCCAGTCGCAGCGCGATCTGAGTTGAATCACCGAGCCTGAGCGCCGCGCGAAAGTCACGCGGCACCAGATTCGCGCCGAGGAGCGCGCGGCTCTCGGCGGTCCACAATGAAGACAGGCGGGCGGCCTCGGGCTCGCCGAGCAGGGAGCGAACGTCGTTGCCCAGAAGCCTCGCGGACGCGACGCCGAGGGCGTAGGCGTGCTGAAGCAGTGTTGCCGCCTCGTGAACCCAGAGCCGCTCTCTCACCTGAGGATCGTTCTCGTACCAGAACAGAGCCAGGCCGAGATCGGCACCGTCCTTGTGAATCCCTCGGGCGGGCACCGAGCGATCGATCCACGCCTTGATCTTGAGTGCCGCATAGCCGGGAATTGTCGGGATCCGGAGCACTGGCTCTCCCCCGAGCGCGAGGGCTTCCGACGCGCGGTAGGCCGCCGACATCGCGAACACGTCAATGGGATCCGCCGGGCGCCACGTGCGCCCGCGTCTCGGAGACGGGGCGCGAGCTCTGCAAGCACATCGATCAGCGGGCTGTTGGCCGGGACGGTCCAGTTCAGAGCTCGGTCCTCAATCGGGCCGCCGCCTCTTGCAGGCGCGGGTCGTCTGACGCGACCAGGTCTCCGTAGACGATCAGAGGAGGTGCATCGCGCGCGCCGCTGAGATCGCTCTGCCAGGGTGCGAGCCAGAACTTCTTCCGAACGAAGAGGTTCTGCGGGCCGTCCGACCTCCACCGGTTCGCCATGATGAGCGTGTCGTCGAGCTCACCGACATAGACGGTTGCCCGGTTCGCGCGCAACCCCGCGGAATGGGCGGCTTCCCCGCTCACCTCGATGTCGTCCCCGAAGAACATGTCGAACTTCTCGGCCCGAAACCCGCGAATTGCCAGACTGGGTGCCAGGCCCGACGGGAATGCGGCGGCCCAGGCGTCAATGAGGCGCTGACGGCCGTCCGGGTTGGCCGGCCACATCCGATGGTTCTCTTTGAGAGCGAAGAACGTCGAGTGCGCGAGGCCGAGCGAGACGCCGGATGCCGCGCTCAGGTCTCGAAGGGGCGCGTCCATCAGTTCCGGCCAGGTCAGAAGGGCGAAGACCACTTGGGCGCGGCGCGGGCTGAACATGTTCTCACTCGAGTAGCGCTCGGGCCGGATCCGCGGCGCCGCTTTGCGTCCCTGGATATTGATGAGCCACTCGCCGTTGAGCAGGTTCATGTTGCCACTCGAATCGACGTACTGGAGACCGCGCCGCCGGAGGGCGTCGGCCGTCTTGGCATTGACGTACCCGCTGACGAACAGGGTTCGGTCGGCGTCGAAGCTCGGGCCGGACTCGACCGCCGAGAGGGTGAGTTGGGGAACGTACACCGCTCGAAGCCGGACGGACGCGCCGCGCCAGCCGAGGGTGAAGGAGTCGTCTTCGAACTCCGCATCCAGCCCGGCCTCCGCCAGCCGAGCACGGGCCTCGTACATGACCTCATCGGGGTTCATGGATATCCGTTCATTATTTGGATCTGTTCAGGATAGTTGAACTGCACCAAATAATGAACAGCCCCGCGCTAGCGCCCGGAACCGCCCAAGTTCCCGCCGGCCGGAATCGGCGTGACCTTGAGCGTGAAGTCGACGTCCTGGATGCCGCCGTTGTCGTTGCTCAGCGTCACCTCGGTCTCGCCGACCTTCTTCGGCTTCATGCCCGGGTTGAACTGCGCCTCACCGGTCTTCGCGCCCTTGACGAACTCGGCGATCGAGGGGTCGGCCACCGTCGCGGTGTAGCTATCGACGGCCAGATCGCCCGTGTTGATCACGAGCGTGCTGTTCAGCGGCACCTCGACGACTGAGCCCTGGATGTCGCCGGCATTCACGACGATCGGCGCGACCACGGGTGTGGGGGCCGTGCATCCCGCGATACCGATCAGCAGTAGGGATGCGGCAGCTGCGGTGGCGATGAGGCTGCGGATTCTCATGCGGCAAGTATGGACCCTCGGTCGGGCCGCACGATAGGCGCTGATCAGGCGAACGAGCTCCGTCCGACCCAACCCCGGGCTGCCGCGTAGTCCGCGATGCTGTCGACCATCGTGCCGATGAACTCGTTGTGCCCGAGCACGCTGCGCGCGTCCTCTGCGGCGCGGTCATAGGCCTCGACGATGCCGTGCGTGATGGCGTCCGCTCGATCCCGTGCGGACTCCTCGGGCAGCCCCAGCCTCGCGCCCGCCTTCGTCAGCGCCTCGATGCCCACCGCGCTCATGCGGTACTCACCGTCAACAGCCATCGCGAGCTCGAGGGGCGCGCTGTTCATCGTCGGGTAGGGGGCGTGGCTCCCCAGGTCGTACAGCGGTGCCAGCCTTGCGCGGTCGCCGTCGAGCATGAGGGAGTAGTTCTTGGCGTGGGCGTCAGTGCCCTGGGCTGCGAGGTTGAAGACGATGGCGTCGTAGAACCGGCCCGCATTGTCCCTGCGGTCCTCCGCATCGGGGAGCCCTTGGAACAACCTCCCAATCCGGATGATGCCCGGGCCGCCCTCGTTCTGGTACTTGTTCAGCGGAGGTACCGCGAAGGCCTGGCAGAGGTCCTCCTGATGGAGCCTCGCCCATCGGCCGCTCCTTTCGACGCGGTCGTACCGCTCGGAGACGAAGGCGTGATCGCCGCGACTCGTCGTGATCATGAAGTCGTTCGCGACGGTCAGCCCGAGGTGACGGGCGGCCGCCATCGTCATGAACTCGTTGATGTGATGGCTCGAGTACGGCGGTACCGCCGGCTTGATGATGTGGGTAGTCGGAGTTGAATCATTGGGCACAGCCCAGCGGCCGTCGCGCGAGCGGAAGAGGGCAACCTTCGGCTGTGCGCCGGGCAGGCTCCACCTGCCGTTCGTGTCCCGGCGGCCCCAGGTGTCGCGGTGGGCAATGACGTCCGCGACGACATCCCCGAAGTCCTCGTCTGAGAGCTCGGTCACGTCACCTTGGCGGCGGGCGGCATCCGGGCTCTCCTCGCCCGCGGGCAGGATCTGGACTGCGCCCGCGGCGTCTCGACCGGCATTCGCCAGCAGGGCGAACGGATTGTTCGGAGAGACGTGGTACTCGCGTCCGAGTTCGGCGAGCCGGCCCTCGCTGTCGGGCAGGAGCCCCTGCAGGAACGCGCGCGTCTGCTTGTTCTTGTGCGCGGCTCGCACGAGCGGCATGGAGAGGGATAGGGGAGTGGACGAGCTGCCTCGGCGGTAGTCGTCGTCGTAGGTGAATGCGACAGCGCCGCCGGCGTTCTGCGTGAGATCGCCGACACGAGTGCCATCCAGGTAGACGTTGAGGCTGGTCACTTGTCCGTTTCCGTCACGTCGACCTGCAGCCCCAGCTCCCGCAGCACGCGCAGCAGCCGATGCACGGTGACGGTGGGCGCCCCGTTCTCCAGGCGCACCAACCACTCACGGACGACCCCTGCACGCTTGGCGAGCTCGCTCTGGGTGAGCCCCAGGGATTCGCGGCGCTCAGCTATGAGAGCGCCGAAGTCGCTCGCTGCTCTTATCCTCATCGCGCCTCCTGTGACCTATACGTCACCATGCGAGAAGTGACGTATAAGTCACTGTATCAGTTGTGACTTATACCGCACACTCGCGATAGTGCGATATAACGCACCAGAGGACAAAGTCAACGAAAGAAGGAAGAGTGCCCGGAATCGGACACTCTTCCTATCGCGGTGCGCGAGGGGGACTTGACTCCCAAACCGAGCCGCCGGCCCAAAGGAGCTGGCCGGGTTGTGCGGTGAAGTGCTGTGATTCCCAGCACCTTTGGTCCGGACTGCGCGGTTCGGGGCCCACGAGGGGTTCGCGCAGCCCCTCGCGCACCGCGACATGAAGAACGTCGGTTAAACGAATGAAGGACGCCCTCGAAAAGGACGTCCTTCACATCGCGGTGCGCGAGGGGGGACTTGAACCCCCATGCCCTCACGGGCACACGGACCTGAACCGTGCGCGTCTGCCAATTTCGCCACTCGCGCTCACCTGCCGGCATTCAGCCGCCGACTGAGCGAGATTATCACAGAGCGGCGACTACATCTCCGACCGAGACCGGACCCCCGGTCAGCACCGACGCCCCCACGGCCAGCTTGCCCCCGCGCTCGCGGTGGATGGTGCGCAGCACATCGAGGTCCTTGTCCACGCCGCCGGGCTGCGAGCGCGTCACCATGACGCAGCGGCCCACCTGTTTCGTGACGTCGACGACGGCGGTGCCGAGCGCGACGCGGCTGCCCACCAGATCGTCCTCGCCCGAGTCCGACAGCACGATGTTGGAGCGGAACCGCCGTCGGTCCCAGCCGCGCAGTGTCCCCTCGGAGACGAGCGAGATGACGGTCGCCTCGGTGTCGCGGAACGATCCCTGCGCACCCTCGAAGGGATTCCAGTCCGCGTCGTTCTCGAAGTCCTTCGGGCTCTCGAAGCGACGGGACACGGCTTCGTCGGTCGAGCGGAGCGTGACCGGGCGGCCGAGCCAGTCGCTGAGCGCCGCATCATCCGTAGCGAGGGAGCCGTCGGGCAGCACTATCTCGAGGGCACCGGAGCCCGAGTACCGCGCCGACCCGAACAGCAGCTCGGGAACGCGGCGGCCGGTGAGCCCGAACCCGGTCTCGGCGTCGAAGATCGCGTAGCGGCGATCGCCCTCGACGCCCTGCGGCGTGAGGGTCGCGTTCTGCAGCAGCTCGCCCTGCAGCGACTTGACCGGGTACCGCCACAATTCCGTCACACGCACGGGTCAACGGTAGCGTTGGGCGGACTATGGCAGGTGGCACTCGCGGCGTCGCGGTCAACGCGACACTCATCGTCATCGCCCAGAGCACGCAGGCGATAGCGGTCGGCGCCATCGCGCTCTTCCTGCCGCTCATCCGTGCCGACCTTGGCCTGACCTTCACGCAGGCCGGCCTGCTGGCCGCGGTCGCCACCCTGTCCTACGCCCTGATGCAGGTTCCCGCGGGGCTGCTCGCCGATCGCATCAGCCCCAAGAAGCTCTTCGTCATCGGGGTGGTCGGCGCCAACCTGTTCGCGATCCTGTTCGCCGTGAGCAACGACTTCGCGCTCATGCTCGCCATCCAGGCCGTGGCCGGCGTCTTCCGCGCGGCCATGTTCATCCCCGGGATGCTGCTCATGACCCGGCACTTCTCCGAGAAGCGGCGCGCCACCGCGATGGGCCTCTTCGTCGCGGGCGGCTTCTCGTCGAACATCGTGGTCAACCTGGTCGGGCCGCTCCTGGTGGGCCCCCTCGGCTGGCAGGGGGTGATCGTCGTATCCTCGGCAGTCGGCCTGCTGTTCGCGGCGGCGCTCTGGTTCGCGGGGGACGACGTGCCCGCGCACGAGGCGGACGCGGCTGTGCCGACGAAGTGGGTCTGGCGAACGCGCGCCTGGTGGCTGCTCGCGGTGATCCAGTTCGCGCGCCTCACCGCCGTCTCAGGCTTCGGGCTCTGGCTGCCGGCCTTCCTCATCGAGGAGCGCGGCCTCCCGCTCGCCGCAGCCGGGTTCATCGTCGCGGCCTCGGCGGCCATCACCGCTCCCGCGAACATCGGCGGCGGGCTCTTCTCCGATCGGCTCGGGCGCCCCCTGCTCGTCATCGGTGTCTCGCTCGTGGCGCTCACCCTGCTCTTCTCCGTCGTCGGGGAGATCACGAGCATCCCGCTGCTGCTTGTCGTTGTGGGCCTGATCGCGGTGTTCATCCAGCTCTACTTCGGGCCGCTGTTCGCCATACCGCGGAGGCTGTTCGGCCCGGGGCTCGGCGGGCTCAGCTCCGGCTTCGGCAACTTCACCGCGAACCTCGGCGGCTTCTCCGCGGCGTTCTTCCTGGGCGTCCTCAAAGACACCACGGGCGACTTCACTGCGGGTTTCTACTATCTCGCCGCCGTCGTGCTGATCGGAGCCGTGGCGGCTCTTGTGCTGTGGCGGCAGCCCCTTCCAAGGCCCACCAGCTAACATTCGTTCTACCGACGCGAGCAATCTTGGGAGAGCTGTGGGCCTGCTGGACAACTTCGAGAGGGGACTCGAGCGCGCCGTCAACGGCGCCTTCGCGAAGACCTTCAAGAGTGGCCTGCAGCCGGTCGAGATCACCGCGGCCCTGCGGCGCGAACTCGACACGAAGGCCGCCGTGGTCGCGCGCGACCGCATCCTCGTGCCCAACAAGTTCACCGTGCGCCTCTCGAAGAGCGACTACGACCGGATGATCGCGCTCGGCCCGACCCTGACCGACGAGCTGGTCCAGCACGTGCAGCAGCACGCCGCCGCCCAGCACTACTCCTTCGCGGGCGGCATCTCGATCTCCCTCTCGGAGGACCCGAGCCTCAGCGCCGGGATGCTCGAGCTCAGGTCCGACAACGTGCAGGGCGCCGTCGCCTGGACCCCGGTGCTCGAGATCAACGGCAAGCGCCACCCGATCCTGCACTCCCACACCGTGATCGGCCGCGGCAGCGACGCCGACATCACCGTCGACGACACCGGCATCTCCCGCCGCCATGTCGAGATCCTCTGGGACGGCACGCGCGCCCAGGTCAACGACCTCGGCTCGACGAACGGCTCGAAGCTCAACGGCAACCCCGTGGCAAAGGCGCCGCTCCCGCCCGATTCGGTCATCGACATCGGCCGCACGCGTATCGTGTTCCGGGTGCTAGCCCAGTCCGCCGACGCCGACCAGTACTCGGGCAACTGATGGGCGAGCTCACCCTCCTCATCCTCCGGGTCGCCTTCCTGGTGGTGCTCTGGGCCTTCGTGTTCGCGATCGTCTACGCGCTGCGCTCCGACCTCTTCGGGCAGAAGGTGCGCCGGATGCCCGCCCCGACCGCCGCGCCGGCGCCGCAGTTCGCGGCTCCCGCCGCCCCTGCCGCAGCCCCCACCCCCAAGCCCGCCGTCTCGCGCCCCGACACCGGCTCCTCGCTCGGAGCCCACCGTCTCGTCATCACCTCGGGCGCCAAGGAGGGGCTCGAGATCGACCTCCCGGACGAGCTGCTCACGATCGGCCGGTCGAACGAGTCAGACCTCGTCATCCGGGATGACTACACCTCGACCCACCACGCGCGCCTTCTCCTCTGGAACGACGGCTGGGTGATCCAGGACCTAGACTCGACCAACGGCACGTTCCTCGACGGAATCCGCGTCATCGTTCCCACCCAGGTGCCGCTCAACACGCCGGTCAAGATCGGTACGACAAGTTTCGAACTCCGGCGGTAGGTGAATGGCGACTACGGGCAAGAGCGCCGCCGTCTCCCATGTCGGGAAGATCCGCTCCAACAACCAGGACAGCGGATACGCCGGGCGGTACCTCTTCGTCGTCGCCGACGGCATGGGCGGCCACGCGGGGGGTGATGTCGCCTCCGCGATCGCGGTCAAGCGCATCACCGAGACCGACCGGCAGTACTCCTCGCCCAACGACGCCGAGTTCGCGCTGCGCTCCGCGCTCCTGGCCGCCAACTCCCTCCTCGCCGAGACCGTGTTCGAGCACGGCGAGCTCACCGGCATGGGCACGACCGTCAGCGGCATCGTGCGGGTCGACGACCACATCGCGATGGCGCACATCGGCGACTCGCGCATCTACCTCTTCCGCGACGGCGTGCTCAAGCAGATCACCGCGGACCACACCTTCGTGCAGCGGCTCGTGGACAGCGGCCGCATCACGCCAGAAGAAGCAGCGGTGCATCCCCGCCGGTCGGTGCTCATGCGCGTGCTCGGCGACGTCGATGCCTCGCCCGAGATCGACACCGCCGTGATGAAGACACTGCCGGGCGACCGCTGGCTCATCTGCTCCGACGGCCTGAGCAGCTATGTCACGGAGGACAAGATCCAGGCTGTGCTCGGGTCGTTCCCCACGGCGCAGGAGGCGGCCGAGCGCCTGGTCAAGGAGAGCCTCGATCAGGGCGCGCCCGACAACGTCACCATCGTCCTCGTCGACGTGGACGCCTCCGGCGACTCCGCCCACGAGCCGCCCCTCACCGTCGGCTCGGCCGCGGTGCCCCTCGTGTTCGAGGCTGACAGCATCCGTCGCCCGATGCGCCTGCCGAGCCTGCTGCTCCACCCGCTCAAGGCGACGCAGACCGACGACAGCCACTTCGAGCCCGAGTCCGACGAGTACCTCGCCGCCCTCATCGCGGAGGACCGCCGCCGGGCCCGCAAGCGCCGGGTCTCCTGGCTCGCGTTCGTGCTCATCGTGATCGCGGTGATCGTCGCGGCGTGCATCCTCGGCTACCAGTTCACGCAGCGCCACTACTTCGTCGGCGCGGTGGACGGCCGGGTCGCCGTCTTCCAGGGCGTGCAGCAGGACATCGGGCCGATCAAGCTCTCGCACGTCTACAAGACCACTACCATCGATCTCGACGAACTGTCGCCGTACTACCAGCAGCAGGTCGAGGCGACGATGAATGCCAACAGCCTGGCCGAAGCGCTGGGCATAGTGGACCGGCTCTCGGATGCCCGGAAACCCTGAGGCCGCGCCGGCGACCGGCACCCTGTCGACCTTCACGTCGACGATCCGGCTGCGCCTGAGGGTTCCCGCCAAGCTGCGGAACCTCGAGTTCGTGCTGCTCCTGCTCGCTGTCGCGATCGACCTCGGCGCCATCGCGCTCGTTCAGCTCGGGGTCTTCGGCAGCCTGGGGTTCGGCACGCTCGGCCTTGTCGCGCTCGTGGGGCTCCTGATCTTCGGCATGCACTTCGCCATGCGCGTCACAGCACCGGATGCTGATCCGCTCATCCTTCCCGTGATCACCGTGCTCAACGGCCTCGGCATCGCGATGATCTACCGCATCGACCTCGCGTACAACCTCTCGGGCTGGGACAACGGCGGCGTCCGCCAGCTCGCGTGGACCGCCCTCGCGGTCGTGATCGCGATCGTCGTCCTGCTCGGCGTGCGCAACCACCGCATCCTGCAGCGCTACCGCTATGTGGCGATGCTCACCGGCATCGTCCTGCTGATCCTGCCCGCGCTGCCTCTCATCGGCAGCGACCTCGGCACGAGCGCGCGGCTCTGGATCGCGATCGGCCCGTTCTCCTTCCAACCCGGTGAGCTCGGCAAGGTCGCGCTCGCGATCTTCTTCGCGGGCTACCTCGTGACCGCGCGCGACTCCCTCTCGATGGTCGGCAAGCGGATCCTCGGGATGCGGTTCCCTCGAGCCCGCGACCTGGGGCCCATCCTCGTGGTGTTCGCGGCGTCGATGCTCGTCCTCGTCTTCCAGCGCGACCTCGGCACGGCGCTGCTCTACTTCGGACTGTTCCTCGTCATGCTGTACGTCGCGACCGGCCGCTCGAGCTGGATCGTGCTCGGCCTTACCCTCTTCGTCGTCGGCGCCTTCACCGCCAGCCGCCTGCTCAGCTACGTCGGCGGCCGCGTCGATGCCTGGCTCGACCCCTTCAACCCCGACATCTACGACGCTACCGGCGGCAGCTACCAGCTCGTGCAGGGGCTGTTCGGCCTCGCCGACGGAGGCCTCATCGGCACCGGGCTCGGGCAGGGCAGCCCCGAGATCACCCCGCTGGCGGAGAGCGACTACATCATCTCGGCCCTCGGCGAGGAGCTCGGGCTCATCGGCCTGTTCGCCATCCTCGGCCTCTACCTCCTGTTCGTCTCGCGCGGCTTCCGCATCGGGTTCGCCGGGCAGGACGACTTCGGGCGCCTCCTCGGCGTCGGCCTCTCGTTCGTGATCGCGCTGCAGGTGTTCGTCGTCATCGGCGGCGTGACGCGGGTCATCCCGCTCACCGGCCTCACCACGCCGTTCCTCGCGGCCGGCGGCTCCTCGCTCGTCGCCAACTGGATCATCGCCGCCCTGCTGCTGCGCCTGTCGGACACGGTCCGAAACCAGCCGCGGCTGGTCGTCGACGAGGGCGCGCCCTCCGACCGGCTGGTGGTAGGCCAGTGAACAAGGAGCTCAAGCGGGTCAGCACGGTCGTGCTGCTCATGTTCATCAGCCTCTTCCTGTCGACCACGATCATCCAGGTGGTCACTGCCGACAACCTCAAGTCCGACGGGCGCAACGCCCGCACCCTGTACGCGAGCTACTCGGCAGAGCGCGGGCCGATCCTCGTCGACGGCGAGCCGATCGCCTACTCGCAGCCGGTCGACGACGACTACAAGTTCCAGCGCGTGTACACCAACGGCCCGCTCTACGCGCCGGTGACCGGATACCTCACGCTCAACCAGGGCAACACCGGGATCGAGAGCGCGCTCAACAGCTACCTCACGGGCACCTCGAACGACCAGTTCTTCGACCAGGTGAACGCCATCCTCACCGGCCAGAACCCCAAGGGCGCCTCCGTCGAGCTGACTATCGACCCCGTCGTGCAGCAGGCCGCCTGGGATGCGCTCGGCGACTACCAGGGCGCCGTCATCGCGATCCGACCGAAGACGGGCGAGATCATCGCCATGGTCTCGAAGCCGACCTTCGACCCGAACGGCCTCGCCGTTCACGACACCGACCAGGTCATCGCGCTGTACAACCAGCTGCTGGACGACCCGCTCGACCCGCTCATCAACCGCACGCTCGCGGGCGCGCTCGACCCGCCCGGGTCGACGTTCAAGCTCGTGGTCGCCTCGGCCGCCCTCGAGAGCGGCAAGTACACGCCCGAGAGCGCCTTCCCGAACCCCGCGACCCTCACGCTGCCCGAGACCTCCTTCGACATCAGCAACTCCGACGAGGGAACCTGCGGCCCCGGCGAGACCGCGACGATCGCCACCGCGATCCGCCTCTCGTGCAACATCCCGATGGCGGAGCTCGGCGCCGAGCTCGGGTACCGCGCGATTCTCGACCAGGCGAACCGCTTCGGGTTCAACGAGTCGATCGATGTTCCGCTCACCTCGACGGAGAGCGTCTACCCCCGCGTCCTCGACGCCCCGCAGACGATGCTCTCGGCGTTCGGGCAGTCGGATGTCCGGGCATCCCCGCTGCAGATGGCGATGGTGTCGATGGCGATCGCGAACGGAGGCACGATCATGAAGCCCAACCTCGTCGAGAGTGTCGTGTCGTCGAACCTCACGACGATCCAGTCGTTCCAGCCGGAGGTCTACCGGCAGGCGATCAGCCGTGAGACCGCGGCCTCGATGACCCAGATGATGGTCGCTGCGGTAGCCAACGGCGCCGCGAGTAATGCCACAATAGACGGGGTTGATGTCGCCGGTAAGACAGGCACAGCACAGAACGGCGGCGACAACCCGTACACGCTCTGGTTCACGGGGTTCGCTCCCGCGAGTGACCCGGAGGTCGTGGTTGCGGTGGTTGTGCAAAACGGAGGCGGTCTCGGGCAGGACGGGACCTCGAGCGGGATCTCGGCTCCGATCGGCAGGCAAGTACTTGAGGCGGTGCTAGGCAGATGAGACCCTCCAGCGGCCTCACATTCGGGGGCAGGTACCAGCTCTCCAGTCGCGTCGCGATCGGCGGCATGGGCGAGGTCTGGCAGGCGACCGACCTCGTCATCGGCCGCACGGTGGCCATCAAGATCCTCAAGGACGAGTACCTCGGCGATCCCGGGTTCCTCGAGCGCTTCCGCGCGGAGGCACGGCACGCCGCCCTGGTCAACCACGAGGGCATCGCCAACGTCTTCGACTACGGCGAGGAGGACGGCAGCGCCTACCTCGTCATGGAGCTCGTGCCGGGCGAGGCGCTCAGCGCGATCCTCGAGCGGGAGCGGGTACTGCCCGCCGACCGCGTGCTCGACATCGTCGCCCAGACCTCGATGGCATTGCAGGCCGCGCACGCCGCCGGCCTCGTCCACCGCGACATCAAGCCCGGCAACCTCCTCATCACGCCCGACGGCCGGGTGAAGATCACCGACTTCGGCATCGCGCGCATCGCCGACCAGGTGCCGCTCACGGCGACCGGCCAGGTCATGGGCACGGTGCAGTACCTGTAGCCCGTGGAGGCGAGCGGTGATCCTGCGTCCCCCGCCACCGACTTCTACTCGCTCGTCATCGTCGCCTACGAGGCTCTCGCCGGTCGCCGACCCTTCACCGGCGAGTCGCAGGTCGCGATCGCGATGGCGCAGATCAACGAGAC
>JAODAQ010000030.1 GCA_025463515.1 Rhodoglobus sp. | reverse complement strand
CGAACGCGATCGGAGTCTCGGCGACCACCGAGCACCTGGCCGCTGCCACGAAGTGGGCGGAGTTCCTCACCTCATCCGACACCATGGTGCAGACGCGCCTCGACGCCGGATGGGAGCTGCCTCCCATCTCCGACGAGAAGCAGCTCGCCACCTACCTCGACAAGGGCGCGCCCGCGAACCGCCAGGCGGTCTTCGACTCGCTCGACGGAATCGCGCTGCCGCCGGTCGTGGCCGAGGGCCAGACCGAGATGCAGGACATCATGGGCGAGGAGCTCGTCGAGGCACAGGCCGGTCGTAAGACCGTGCAGCAGGCCCTCGATTCTGCCGAGGAGCGCATCAACGCAGTAATCGGCGGATAAGTACCGCCGCTGGGTCCCGGGGCACACGCCCCGGGACCCCTTCACCACGACTTCAGGGAGCACCACAGACATGACCGCCGTCGAGAGCAGCATCTCGCTGCCCGAGCTCGCCGCGCTGGCCGACAGCAGCCTCGACACCATCGTGTCGTTGCAGGATCCATCCGGTGCCTACCCGGCAAGCCCGACATTCTCCGCGTACAAGGGCTACTCCTGGTTCCGCGACGGAGCCTTCATCGCCGACGGGGTCTCCGCCTGGGGCGGTGCGGAGTCCGCGAGCCGCTTCCACGACTGGTGCTCGCGCATCCTGGTCTCGCGCCGCGCACAGATCGAGCGCATTGTGACTGCGGCGGATGCCGGGACTCCCGTGCCCGATGCCGAGATGCTCCCCACCCGGTTCACCTTCGACGGCGCCGAGGGCGCCGACGAGTGGTGGGACTTCCAGCTCGACGGCTACGGCACCTGGCTGTGGGCGGTCGTCGAGCACGCGAACCGCCACGTGCTCCCGCTCGAGCAGTGGCAGGAGGCCGTCGACCTCGCCGTCGACTACCTCGTCAGCTCCTGGCGACGCCCCTGCTTCGACTGGTGGGAGGAGCGCGCCGAGGAGGTGCACGTCTCCACCCTGGGCTGCATCGCGGCCGGCCTGGCCGCTGCGGGGCCGAGCCTCACGGGCGACCGTGCGCTCGCGGCCAAGGCGGCCGTGCAGGAGATCCGCGCCCTGATCCGCCAGGACGGCCTCTCGGAGGGGCACCTGTCGAAATGGCTCGGCTCGTCCGAGGTCGACGCGAGCCTGCTGTCGGTCATCCGGCCGCTCGGCGTATTCCCGGCCGAGGGCTCGATCGGCCGGGCGACGATCGCCGCCATCGACGCCCAGCTCAACGTCGGGGGTGGTGTGCACCGCTACGCCGCCGACACATTCTTCGGAGGCGGCCAGTGGCCCCTGCTCAGCTGCTTCCTCGGGCTGGCCCTCCTGGCCGCGGGCGACCGCGATCGCGCGATCGAGCAGCTCCGCTGGGCGGCGTCGACCGCGACGCCAGCGCACGAGCTGCCCGAGCAGGTCGACGACCACCTGCTCGCGCCGCACATGCGCCAGGAGTGGCTCGACCGCTGGGGAACTGTCGCTACACCGCTGCTGTGGTCGCACGGGATGTTCTTGCGCCTCGCGAGCGAGTTGGGCGTGAAGGCGTGATCCGCCACCGCCCGTTCGGATCGGGGCACCCGTACTCCGTGGACACCGAGCAGCGGCATCCGGCCGACCCGGTCGCGGGGGAGCCCGTCACGCTCGGGGTGCGCACGTCGGGTGAGGTCGACGGCGTCACGCTCGAATACACGGTCGACGGCGGCGAGGTGCGCACAGCGGCCCTCGCTCCCGCCCAGCGCACATCGCGCGGGCAGGCGGTCGACGGCGGGCACCTCGCGTCAGCGCAGGCCAGGCTCGCGAGGGCGTCGAGCGGGTGGTCCGTGGCGCTCGACTCCCTCGCGCAGGGCGAGCAGTACCGGTACCGGTTCGTCGCCGGCGCGGAGCGGACCCGCTGGTTCGACTTCACCGTGTTCGCGTGGGAGGCGCGCGGCGACCGGTCGGTGCTCACGGATGGCACGACGATCGCCCGCGTGCGGCTAACGCTGCCCCTTGCCCCTGGCGAGCACGTGACGGGGTTCGGAGAGCGGTATGACGCGCTCGACCAGCGCGGGGCATCCCTCGACTCGATCGTGTTCGAGCAGTACAAGAACCAGGGCGCCGAGCGCAAGACGTACCTGCCCATGCCGTTCGCGCACGTCGTGGGCGGCGCGGGCTGGGGATTCCACGTCCGCACCTCCCGCCGGGTGTGGTTCGACCTGCGCGACCAGCTCGAGATCGAGGCGGAGACCGGGCCGGACGGCTCGCTCGACGTCGCGGTCTACCGCGGGACGCCGACGGAGGTGCTCGACGCCTTCCTCGCCGAGGTCGGCAGGCCGGAGGAGCTGCCCGACTGGGTCTTCCGGCTGTGGGCGAGCGGCAACGAGTGGAACACGCAGGCCGAGGTCATGCGGCAGGTCGACGCGCACCGCGACCACGACATCCCCGTGGGATCTGTCGTGATCGAGGCGTGGAGCGACGAGAGCACCTTCACGGCGTGGCGCGGTGCACAGTACGCGGTCTCCGACGGGCCGCACCGGCTCGGCGACTTCGAGTTCCCCGCCGACGGGCCGTGGCCCGACCCGAAGGGCATGGTCGATGAGCTGCACCGCCGCGACATCCGGCTGCACCTGTGGCAGATCCCGCTCATCAAGATGCGGCCGCACCCTCGCGACCAGGTCGCTGCCGACGCTGCGGCCGCTATCAGGGAGGACATGCTCATCAAGGAGGTCGCGCCCGACGGCTCGCTGAGGCCGTACCGCAACCGCGGCTGGTGGTTCCCGCTCGGGCTCATGCCCGACCTGACCGACGACCGCGCCGCAGCCTGGTGGACGGAGCGCCGCCGCTACCTCGTGGAGGAGGTCGGCATCGACGGGTTCAAGACCGACGGCGGCGAGCACGCCTGGGGCCGCGATCTGCGCTACCTCGACGGCCGCCACGGCGACGAGGCCAACAGCACCTTCCCGGTGAGCTACGCGAAGGCGTACGGCGACCTGCTGCGCTCGGCGGGCAAGGCTCCCGTGACCTTCAGCCGGGCCGGATTCACGGGCAGCCAGTCGCACGGGGCATTCTGGGCCGGCGACGAGAACTCGACGTGGGAGGCCTTCCGCTGGTCCATGTTCGCGGGCCTCTCCGCAGCGTCGAGCGGAATCCTCTACTGGGGCTGGGACTTCGCCGGCTTCTCGGGCGAGATCCCGACCGCAGAGCTGTACCTGCGCTCGGCCGCCGCCGCCGCGTTCGTGCCGATCATGCAGTACCACTCCGAGTTCAACCACCACCGCACGCCCTCGCGCGACCGCACGCCGTGGAACATCGCGGACCGCACCGGCTCTTCAGAGGTGCTCCCGGTCTTCAAGAAGTTCACCGACCTGCGCGAGCGGCTCGTGCCGTACCTCGCCGACTCGGCCCGCGACTCCATCGCGACGAGTTCTCCGCTGATGCGCCCGCTGTACTTCGACCACCCCGGCGACCCGCTCGTCTGGGAGCACCCCCTGCAATGGATGCTCGGCCGCGACCTCCTCGTCGCACCGGTGCTCGCGCCCGGTGCGACGGAGTGGACCGTGTACCTGCCCGCCGGTGACTGGGTCGACGCCTTCACGGGGGTGCCGCAACCCGGCGGGCTGGTGTCGCGGCCGACGCCGATCGACGAGCTGCCGGTGTACGTGCGCGCCGAGGCATGGGAGCGGCTGCGCGGAGCGTTCGCGGGGGTTGAGTAAGGCGCTCTAGCGCCTGTATCGAAACCGGCTGGTTCGACTGTCTGGTTTCGATACGGCCGCGGGCGGCCTACTCAACCCGCGGGTTGAGTAAGGCGCCCTAGCGCCTGTATCGAAACCGGCAAGTTCGACTGCGCGGTTTCGATACGGCCGCGGGCGGCCTACTCAACCCGCCGAAAACGCAGGAGAAACCGCGCCGGATGCTCGCGCCCGAGTCCGCGCGCGCCGAATTGGCCACGATCTCCTGCGTTTTCGACGCCGCCGCGCGCCCTAGGCTGGCGGGATGCTCCAGCCCATCCTCGCCGGGTTCGTCGCGGCGATCTCCGGTTTCGCCTCGTCGTTCGCCCTCGTGATCGCGGGCCTCGTGGCCGTCGGCGCCACGGACGCCCAGGCCGAGTCGGGCCTGCTCGCGCTGTGCCTCGCGATCGCCGTGGTGAGCACGGTGGCCGCGCTCTGGCTGCGGATCCCGCTCGCGATCGCGTGGTCCACTCCGGGAGCCGCGGTGCTCCTCGCGGCAGCGGGCAACGGCATCCAGTTCTCCGACGCGGTCGGCGCGTTCGTCGTGAGCGGCGTGCTCATCCTGCTGTGCGGCCTGTGGCCGGCGCTCGGTCGGGCGATCACGAGCATCCCGAAGCCGCTGGCCAGCGCGATGCTCGCGGGGGTGCTGTTCCCGATCTGCCTCGCGCCGTTCCAGGCGATCGCCGACCCCGCGATCGTGTTCTACGCGCTGCCGATCTTCATCGTGTGGCTCGTGCTGTACCGGCTCGCCCCGCGCTGGGCCGTGCCCGCGGCGATGGTCGTCGCCGTGGTCGCGATCGTCGTCTACGCCGGCACCGATTGGATCACCGCCGCCGACATCACCCCGCAGCTCGCGTTCGTCGCGCCGACGTTCGACCCGCTCACCATCCTGAGCCTCGGCCTGCCGCTGTTCATCGTGACCATGGCGGGACAGAACGTGCCCGGCTTCACGGTCCTCTCCACGAACGGGTACCCGCCGCCGCCGCGCTTCGCGCTCGTGAGCACGGGCCTGGGGTCGGCCGGCGCCGCACTGTTCGGAGCGCACTCGATCAACCTCGGTGCCATCACGGCGGCGATCATGTCGGGGGAGGAGTCGCATTCCGACCCGAAGAAGCGGTGGGTCGCGACACTCACCAACGGGCTGCTGTACGTGCCCCTCGGACTCGCGTCCGGTGTGGCTGTCGCCCTCGTGAGCGCTGCGCCGAGCATCCTGATCACCGCCGTTGCAGGCCTGGCCGTGCTGGGCGCCCTGATCACGAGCGTCGTCAACGCGGTCGAGGATGCCCGTCACCGGGTCGCAGCGATCGTGACGTTCCTCGTGGTGGCCTCGGGCATCGTGATCCTCAACATCGGGTCGGCGTTCTGGGGGCTGCTCATCGGCGGCGCGGTCATGGCCTGGCTCAGCTGGAATGGCAGGCGCAAGGCGCGCGTTGCCCCCTAGGTGAAGCTCTCCGTACTCGACCTTGCCTCCGTCTACGAGGGGATGTCGCACGGCGAGGCCCTCCGCCAGACCATCGTCACGGCGCAGGAGGCCGAGAAGCTCGGCTACCGCCGCTTCTGGGTCGCCGAGCACCACGGGATGCCCGCCATCGCGAGCTCGTCGCCGCCGGTGCTGATCGGCGCCATCGCGGCGGCGACCAGCACGATCCGCGTCGGGTCGGGCGGAGTGATGCTGCCCAACCACTCGTCGCTCGTCGTCGCCGAGCAGTTCGGTACCCTCGCCGCCCTCCACGGAGACCGCATCGACCTGGGCCTCGGCCGCGCGCCCGGCACCGATCCGCTCACGACCTCGGTGCTGCGCCGCGGCGCGGTCAACGAGTCGGTTGACGACTTCCCGAACCAGGTGATCGAGCTGCTCGCGTGGTTCGGCACGATCCCGCCGCTCGAGAACGGCATCGGGTCGCGGGTGATCGCGGTGCCCGGGCTCGGCGACTCGCCGGAGCTCTGGCTGCTGGGCTCGAGCGACTTCAGCGCGCGGCTCGCGGGACTCATGGGCCTGCCGTTCGCCTTCGCGCACCACTTCGCGGGCGGGCCGAACACCCGCACGGCGTTCCAGGTGTACAGAGACGCCTTCACACCCTCCGTGGTGCTGCGCGAGCCGCACTCCATGGTCGCCGTGGCGGCACTGGTCGCGGATGGCGCGGCGGAGGCCGAGCGCCTCATGCTGCCCGGCAACCTCGGCTTCGTGCGAATGCGCCAGGGGGCGCGCCCGTCGCGCATCCCGACCCTCGCGGAGGCCGAGGCCCACGAGTGGACGGCCGCCGAACTCGAGTGGACTACCGAGCGCAACAGCCAGCAGGCCATCGGCGACCTGGCTCACGCGAAGCAGCGGCTCGCCGACCTGGTCGAGATCACCGGCGCTGACGAGGTCATCGTCGTGCCGCAGGGCCCGGATCTCGAGACCAAGCTCCGGACGCTGCGAGACCTCGCCGTCTGAAGTGGGAGGATCGGGGTATGACGACGTTCACCCCACCGCAGACCACGCTCGATGCATCCAGGGTCATCCTGGGGCTCATGAGGATCACCGACCTCGACGCTGAGGAGATCCGCACCCTGGTCGGCACTGCCCGCGACTCCGGCATCAACGTCTTCGACCACGCCGACATCTACGGCGGTGCCCCGCACGTGTGCGAGCAGCTGTTCGGCGACGCGGTGACCTTCTCGGGCGCGGACCGCGAGAGCGTGATCATCCAGTCGAAGGTCGGGATCCGCTCCGGGAGCTTCGACTTCTCGAAGGAGCACATCCTCGCGACTGTCGAAGGCTCCCTCAAGGCGCTGAACACCGAGTACCTCGACATCCTCCTGCTGCACCGTCCGGACACCCTCGTCGAGCCCGAGGAGGTCGCGGCCGCGTTCGACGAGCTGCAGGCCGCTGGCAAGGTGCGCAACTTCGGCGTCTCCAACCACACGCCCGGCCAGGTCGACCTGCTCAAGCGCTACGTGACTCAGCCCCTCGCGTTCAACCAGGTGCAGCTGAGCATCACGCACGCGCCGATCATCGCCTCGGGTATCGCGGCGAACATGGTCGGGCTCGACCAGTCGATCGACCGTGACAACGGCATCCTCGACTACGCGCGGCTCAACGACATCACGCTGCAGGCGTGGTCGCCCTTCCAGAAGGGCTTCTTCGACGGGGTGTTCCTCGGCGACCGCAAGAACTTCCCCGACCTCAACGACGCGCTCGACGAGATCGCGGCGGCGCACGGCGTGACTCCGACCGGCATCGCGGTCGCGTGGATCACCCGCCACCCGGCGACGATGCAGGTAGTCCTCGGCACGACCAAGCCCGAGCGCGTGGCCGAGTCGGCGGCGGGCGCGGGCGTTCAGCTGAGCCGCGAGGAGTGGTACCGGCTGTTCACGACGGCCGGGCACATCCTGCCGTAGGTCAGACGGTGATCGGCTCGGGGGAGTCGAGGACCGTGCGGGTCGGCGAGAGGACCATCGACAGGATGCTGTTGATGGCGAACTCCGTGGACCTCGCAAGGTCGACAGCCTCGGGGTCGAGCAGCCACTGGATCTGCAGGCCGTCCATGACGGCGAGGATCGACGCCGAGGCCTGGTCGATCGTCGACTGGTCGGTCACGCCGTTCTCGGCGCACACGACCTCGAACGCCTCCCGGACCTCCTTGCGCAGAGTCGCGTAGCGGTTCTCGAAGAAGGCGCGGGCCGGATGCTTGTCCGTGACGGACTCGGAGGAGAGCACGACGTACGCCTGCACGATGCCGAGCCGCTGGGTGTTGAGCTGCGCCGTCTTCACGAGGTGCCGGAACAGCTCGAGGCCGCCGGGGATGTGCTGGCCCTCGAGCTCGGCGACGTCCGTGGCATCCCGGTAGCTGAGGACCTCGAGCAGCAGCTGGTCCTTCGACCCGAAGTGGTGCAGGATCCCCGCGTGCGTGATGTCGACCTGGTCGGCGATCTCGGTGAGGGGCCCGTTGTTGTAGCCCTTGGCGCCGAAGGTGGTGAGCGCGGCCTTGAGGATCTCCTCGCGCTTCCGCAGCGTCTCTTCGCGCATCTTGGGCTCACGGCGCTTGGCGGCGGTCATGCCCAAATCATACTCGTTCCGACATTACTTACAGGTCAGTCCGTTATTTCTCTTGCATTACTTGCTGACCGCACTGTAACCTTTTTTTGCACCCACTACTCATCGTCGAGGAGCCCTTCGTGACACTGCAGTCCGACGCACCAGCGCACCTGCGCGATGACGTGCGGACCCTCGTCTCGCAGCTCAGCCTCGACGAGAAGGTCTCCCTCCTCACCGGTAGCACCGCCTGGCGGCTGCACGCCCTGCCCACTGTGGGCCTGCGCTCGCTCGCCATGTCCGACGGACCCGTCGGAGTCCGCGGGCTCGGCGAGATCGAGGGTGAGACTTCGGCACTGTTCCCGACCCCGAGCGCGATCGGCGCCACGTGGGATCCGGCTCTCGCGCACGAGATCGGGCGGGCATTCGGCCAGGAGGCCCGTGGGCACGGCGTCGATCTGGTGCTCGCACCGCAGGTCAACATCCAGCGCACCCCGCTCGGCGGCCGCCACTTCGAGTGCTACTCGGAGGACCCGCTGCTGACCTCCCTGATCGGCACGAGCGTCGTGCAGGGCATCCAGGCGCAGGGCGTCGCGGGCTGCGTCAAGCACTTCATCGCCAACGACTCCGAGACCGACCGCACCAACTATGTCGCGCGGGTGGGGGAGCAGGCCCTTCGAGAGGTCTACCTCGCCCCCTTCGAGCACGCGGTAGAGACGGGTGGCGCGTGGTCGGTCATGGCCGCCTACAACGGGGTGGACGACGGGGTCGAGGCCTCGCCGATGACCGACCACCACCGCCTCGTGACCGGGCTGCTCAAGGGCGAGCTCGGCTTCGACGGGGTGGTCGTCAGCGACTGGATGGCGACCCGCACGACCTCCGGCTCGGCGAACGGCGGGCTCGACCTGATCATGCCCGGCCCCGGCGGGCCGTGGGACGAGCAGTTGCGGGATGCCGTACTCGCCGGCGACGTCGCCGAGTCCGTCATCGACGACAAGGTGGCCCGCATCCTCACTCTCGCCCGGCGGGTCGGCGCACTGGACGAGCCCGAGCAGGACCTCGGCCCCGAGATCGACCTCGCCGACCTCATCATGACGACCGCCGCCCGTGCCACCGTGCTGCTCAAGCGCTCGGAGACTCCGGTGTGGGATTCCCCGGCGCCCGGCCGCATCGCCCTGATCGGCCCGAACGCCGTGCGCCCGCACGTGCTCGGCGGCGGCAGCTCGACCGTGCACCCGCTGCACGTCGTCTCGCCCGAGGAGGGCCTACGGGCGCGGTTCCCGGCGGCCGAGGTCGTGGTCCGCCGCGGCGGCGATTCGCGGCGCAACGCCCCCGACCTCGAGACGACGGGGGTGCTCACCGCCCTCTACCTCGACAGCGACGACCTCATCTTCGACACGCGCATCCACGACTCCTGGGACGGCTGGCTGCGCGACCTTCCGGAGCGCACCCACAGCGTCACGCTGCTCACCGAGGTGGAGCTCGCCGAGCCGGGGGAGCACTACCTCGAGGTTGCCACGGTGGGCGGCCACCGCACCGTCATCGACGGCGTGCTCGTCCACGAGGACGACGTGCCCGTCGGCGTGGAGGTCATCCTCGACTCGTCGATCAACACCCCGGAGGGCTGGGGCACCACGATCGTGGTCGACCAGCCGCGCCGCGTGCTCGTCGAGTCTTCGCACCTGGTCATCCACGCCGGCGGCTACGGGACGATGATCCGGGCCGCGCTCCGGCACCGGAAGCCGGGAACGGACGCCGGGGCCGAGATCGCCACCGCAGTGGCCGCGGCGCGCGAGTCCGACCTCACCGTCGTCGTCGTCGGCACGAACGAGGAGGTGGAGTCGGAGGGGTGGGACCGCGCCGACCTCCAACTGCCCGGCCGCCAGAACGACCTCGTCGAGGCCGTGCTGGACGTCGACCCGGATGCCGTGATCATCGTCAACGCGGGGGCGCCCGTCATCCTGCCGTGGCTCGAGCGGGCGAAGACCGTGCTGTGGGCCTGGTTCCCGGGGCAGGAGATGGGCCACTCGCTGGCCGCCATCCTGGCCGGCGACCTCGAGCCCGCTGGCCGGCTGCCGTGGACGCTCCCCGCCCGCGAGGACGACAGCCCCGCGCCCGGCGTGCAGCCCGACTCGGACGGCAGCCTGCACTACGAGGAGTCCATCCACGTCGGCTACCGGCAGTGGGAGCGCCTCGGCCTGACGCCCGCGGCGCCGTTCGGGCACGGCCTCGGCTGGACCGACTGGAGCTACGACACCGTCGGCGAGCCCGCCTGGAACGACGAGGGCGGCCTCACCGTCGACGTCACGATCACGAACACGGGGGCGCGCGACGGGCGCGAGACCGTGCAGCTGTACCTCGAACCGCCGGCCGGGGCATCCGTCGAGCGGCCCGTGCGCTGGCTCGGCGCCTTCGCGAGCGTGAGCGTCGAGGCCGGCGCCACCACCGTCATCACCCTCGTCGTGCCCCGCAGGAGCTTCGAGGCCTGGGATTCCGCATCCCACCACTGGACCCGCGTGACGGGCCGCTATGCGGCTCGGATCGGGCGTTCGATACGGGACCTCCGCCTGGACGCTGCAGTCCAGGTAGTCCCCGACGAACGATCTTCACCCTTCACCACCACCCTCACCACCACTCAACAACTAGGAGACACCCAATGAAATGGAAGACCCCAGTCGTCGCGATAGGCATCGCGTCGGCGCTCCTGCTCACCGGATGCTCGGCAGGCGGTAGCACGCCGGAACAGGGCGGCGCTGCCCTGACCATCGCCAAGCCCGACGGCGCCATCGCCACGGAGTCGAACAACCCGTGGATCGGCGACTCGTCAGCACTCAAGCTCGGCTACGTCAACACGATCTTCGAGCCGCTCGCTTTCGTGAGCGTGATCTCGGACGAGCCCGTCACCCCGTGGCTGGCCTCCGACATCACCTGGGCCGATGACTACAAGTCGGTGACGGTGACCGCCCGCGACGGCGTCAAGTGGAACGACGGCGAGGACTTCACCGCGGAGGACATCAAGTTCACCTTCGAGCTCCTGCGCGACAACCCCGGCATCGAGCCGGCCGCCCTCGGCATCACCGATGTCACGGTCGACGGCAGCGACGTCACGATCAACTTCGAGAACTCGGTCTTCGTCAAGCAGGACAAGGTGCTCGAGAAGTTCATCGTTCCGGAGCACATCTGGAAGGACGTCGCCGACCCGACCACCGAGGTCAACCCCGACCCGGTCGGCACGGGCCCGTACACCCTGACGAGCTTCAGCTCGCAGAGCGTGCAGCTCGACCAGCGCTCCGACTACTGGGGCGGCAAGCTCGCTGTGCCGACGCTGTACTTCGTCTCGTACAACGACAACACCGCGCTGACCACCGCGCTCGCAAACGGCGACGCTGACTGGGCGCAGGGCTTCATCCCGAACATCGAGGACGCCTACCTCTCGAAGGACCCGGACAACAAGTACTGGGCACCCGCGGGCCTCGGTGTCGACGCGCTCTGGTTCAACACCACCACGAAGCCGTTCGACAACGTCGCACTGCGCCAGGCGCTCAACCTGATCGTCGACCGCAGCCAGCACCTCGAGGTCGCGCGCGAAGGCAGCATCCCTGCGCTCACCTCGGTCACCGGCCTGCCGACCCCCGCTGGCGACAGCTACATCGGCGCCGACTACCAGGGCAAGGACTACACGGTCGACGTCGACGGCGCCAAGGCCATTCTCGAGGACGCCGGGTACACCTGGGTCAACGACAAGCTCACCGACCCCTCGGGCGAGCAGGTGACGTTCACGCTGCAGGTTCCGCAGGGCTGGAGCGACTACGTGACGGGCATCACGCTCATCGCGGAGGAGGTCAAGTCCATCGGTATCGACGCGACCGTCGACACCCCGGACGTAGACACCTGGTGGGCCAACAAGGGCACCGGCAACTTCCAGGCGATCCTGCACTGGACCGACACCGGGCTCACCCCGTGGGACATCTACTCGGACACGATGGACGGCACGCGAGTGCTGCCGATCGGCGAGCAGTCGGAGCAGTACAACTTCGGGCGCTACAACAACCCCGAGGTGACCGCGGCTCTCGCCGACTACGCGAACGCGTCTGACGACACGACCCGCGCGGACGCTCTGGCGGTCATCCAGCAGGCGTTCATCGACGAGGCAGTTGCGCTTCCGATCGGTACGCGCCCGTTCATCGGCGAGTTCAACACCCGCAACTACGTGGGATGGCCGTCTGACGACGACCCCTACGCGGTGCCGGAGCCGACCCGTCCGCAGATGCTGCTGATCCTCACGAAGCTCACCGCAGCCGAGTAGTCAGCAGTTGGTGGGTGCCCTCCGGGCTAGTCTCTGGGGGCACCCACCTCCCTGTTCCACCACAACACCAAGAGGAGCACCAGCGTGTTCGACGAAGAACTGCTGACACTGGACGACTTCAGCGTGACCTACGAGGTCGAGCCGCCGGTCGAGGCGGTGCGCAACGTCTCCCTGTCGCTGCGGCGCGGCGAGATACTGGGGCTGGCAGGCGAGTCCGGATGCGGCAAGACCACGCTCGCGTACGGCATCCAGCGCCTCCTCAAGCCGCCGGCGGTGATCACGTCCGGCCGCACGGTGTTCCACGACGAATCCGGTGTCGACATCGACATCAACTCCCTGGACGCGGCCGCCCTGCGCGCGTTCCGCTGGGACAAGGCCTCGATGGTCTTCCAGGGCGCCATGAACTCGCTCAACCCGGTGCTGAGCATCGGGGACCAGCTCGGCGACGTCTTCGAGGCGCACCGGCCGGGGATGTCCCGCCGCGAGCGCACTCGGGAGACCGGCGACCTGCTCGACCTCGTCAAGGTGGGCAGGAACCGCCTGCGCTCCTACCCGCACGAGCTCTCCGGCGGTATGCGCCAGCGCGTCATGATCGCCATGGCGCTCGCCCTGCGCCCGCAGCTCATGATCATGGACGAGCCGACCACCGCCCTCGACGTCCTGGTGCAGCGCGAGATCCTCGACGAGATCTCCCAGCTGCGCGAGCAGTTCGGCTTCTCGGTGATCTTCATCACCCACGACCTGCCCCTCCTCCTTGAGATCAGCGACCGCATCGCGATCATGCTCGAGGGGCGCATCGTCGAGCTGGACACTCCGGAGCACATCTACCGGAGCCCCGCGCATCCGTACACGAAGCGCCTGCTGGAGTCGTTCCCGAGCCTCACGGGCGACCGCGGCGCGTTCATCCGCGACGGCGAGCCGGCGGGAGCGCGCTCGTGACCACGCTCGAGCTGCGCAACGTCAGCAAGAAGTACCGCATCCGCGGGTCAAAGGAGATGCTCGCGCTCGATGACGTGAGCTTCACGCTCGAGTCGGGCAAGACCATCGCGCTCGTCGGCCAGAGCGGCAGCGGCAAGTCGACGATCGCCAAGATCATCACCCAGCTCGAGACCGCGACGAGCGGGAGCGTGCTGCTCGACGGCGTGCCGATCCCGCGCCGGGGCCGGGCGCTGCGGGCCTACCGGCAGCAGGTGCGGATGGTGTTCCAAGACCCGTTCGCGTCGCTGAATCCGTACCACACCATCCGCCACCACCTGGAGCGGCCGCTGCGGCTGCACCACGTCGTCCCGGTCGCGGAGATCGACGCCGAGGTGATCCGCCTGCTCGAGCGGGTGCGCCTCGCCCCCGACCTCGTGGAGCGCCGCCCGCACGAGCTCTCCGGCGGGCAGCGCCAGCGCGTCGCGATCGCCCGGGCGCTCGCCTCCCGGCCCGGCCTGCTCGTCGCCGACGAGCCGGTCTCGATGCTGGACGTGTCGATCCGGCTCGGCGTGCTCAACCTGCTCGCGGAGCTGCAGCGCGAGTCGAACCTCGGTGTGCTCTACATCACCCACGACCTCGCGACCGCGCGGCACTTCAGCGACGAGATCATGGTGCTCAACTCGGGCGTCGTGGTCGAGCGGGGAGCGGCGGACGACGTGATCCTCAACCCCCAGCATCCGTACACCAGGCAGTTGCGCGACGCCTCGCCCAACCCCGACGTGCTGTTCGCCAAGACCAAGGGAGCGTCACGCGCATGAGCTTCTTCCTGCGCCGTGCGGCGTTCTACCTGTTCACCGCCTGGGCGGCTATCACGATCAACTTCTTCCTGCCGCGCATGCTCAAGGGAGACCCGATCACCGCCTACCTCGCCCGCAACCAGGGCAAGGTGAGCCCCGAGGCCATCGACTCGCTGCGCATCCTGTTCGGCCTCGACAACCCGAAGCCGATCTGGCAGCAGTACATCGAGTACTGGGGCTCGCTGCTCTCGGGGGATCTCGGCGTCTCGCTCTCGAAGGGGCTCGCGCCGGTCTCGGCGGTCATCGCCGACGCCCTGCCCTGGACGCTCGGGCTCGTGGGCGTCTCGACCATCGTCAGCTTCGTGATCGGCACCGGCATCGGCACCTTCATCGGATGGCGCCGCGGCAGCCGCGCGGAGGCGATCGTGCCCATCGCGACCTTCCTTTCGACGGTGCCGTACTTCTGGCTCGGCCTCATCGTGATCTCGGTGTTCTCGACCACTCTGCGCTGGTTCCCGGCGTCGCACGCCTACAGCAAGGGCACGATCCCGAACTTCTCGTTCGAGTTCATCGGGGACGTGATCTACCACTCGGCGCTGCCCGCGTTCACGATCGTGCTCACCTCGCTCGGCGGGTGGGTGCTCGGCATGCGCAACATGATGGTCACCGTCCTCGACGAGGACTACGTCACCGTCGCGCAGGCCAAGGGGCTCTCGCCGTTCCGCGTGATGTACGGCTACGCGGCCCGCAACGCGGTGCTCCCGCAGCTGTCGAGCTTCGCGCTCTCGCTCGGCTTCATCGTGGGCGGCACGCTCATCATGGAGATGATCTTCAGCTACCCGGGCCTCGGGCTGCGGCTGTTCGAGGCGACCCTCGCGAAGGACTACCCGCTCATGCAGGGCATGTTCCTCGTCATCACCCTCTCCGTGCTGGTCGCGAACATCCTGGCGGATGTCGTCTACGCCATCATGGATCCCCGTTCCCGGCAGGAGGCAGCGTCATGAGTGTGACAGCCACGGGCGTCACCGACGCCGTTCCCGTTTCCGTCTCGGGGCGCTCGTTCCGCGAGGGCTTCTCGATGTTCCGCAACGCGAAGTCGATCACCGGGCTGAGCATCCTCGCGGTGTTCACGCTGCTGGCGATCTTCGGCCCGCTGATCGCGCCGTACGACCCGGACGCGATCGACCTGCTGCACCGCAACGAGGCGCCGACGTGGGGCCACCTCCTCGGCACCACGCACATGGGCCAGGACATCCTCAGCCAGATCATCATCGGCACCCGCGGCGTGATGATCGTCGGCTTCCTCTCCGGCATCTTCGCGACGATCATCGCCGTGCTCGTCGGCGTGACCGCGGGCTATGTCGCCGGCGCGAAGAGCGAGGCCCTCTCCGCACTCACGAACGTGTTCCTGGTCGTGCCGGGCCTGCCGCTCATCATCATCGTGGCGTCGCAGTTCGAGGATCCCAGCGTGGTGCTCATCGCCGCGGTGCTCGCGATCACGGGCTGGGCGTGGGGAGCCCGCGTGCTGCGCGCCCAGACCATGTCGCTGCGCAACCGCGACTTCATCCAGGCCGCCCGGGTCAACGGCGAGCCGCTGTACCGGATCATCGCGGTCGAGATGCTGCCCAACCTGCTCGCGGTGATCGCCTCGAGCTTCGTGGGGACGGTGACTGCCGCGATCCTCGCGCAGACCACCCTCGCGTTCGTCGGAGTCACTCCGATCAGCAACTGGAACTGGGGCACCATCCTGTTCTGGGCGCAGAGCAACAACGCGTTCCCCGACAAGTGGTGGTGGTACCTGCCCGCGGGCCTGTGCATCGCCCTCGTGGGTGTGGCTCTCGCCCTCGTGAACTTCGGCATCGACGAGTACGTCAACCCCCGGCTGCGCAGCGCAGGCATGCGCGCGCGCGCCCTGCGCAAGCGCGGCTTCAAGCCCTCCGACGGCGCGACCGCCGTCGCCGACACCCGCAACTAGACACCCGGAAGCACCCATGTCACCCTCTATCTCCCTGCCCGGAAACTTCCTGTTCGGGGCCGCCACCGCCGCCTTCCAGATCGAGGGCGCCGCCCGCAGCGACGGTCGCACCGACTCGGTCTGGGACACGTTCTGCCGCGTTCCGGGTGCCGTGATCAACGGCGATGACGGCCTGACCGCGACTGATCACTACCACCGCTACCCCGAGGACATCCGCATCATGACGGAGCTCGGGCTCGACGCCTACCGCTTCTCCGTCTCGTGGTCGCGCGTGCGACCCGGCCACGGCGCGGTGAATCCGAAGGGCATCGCGTTCTACGACTCGCTCGTGGACTCGCTGCTCGAGGCCGGGCTCGACCCTTGGCTCACGCTCTACCACTGGGACCTCCCGCAGGAGCTCGAGGACCTCGGCGGCTGGGCGAACCGCGACACCGCCGAGCGCTTCGTCGAGTACGCCCTCGACGTGCACGCGGCGCTGGGGGACCGGGTCACCCGCTGGACCACCCTCAACGAGCCGTGGTGCGCGGCGTTCCTCGGCTACGGCGCCGGCGCGCACGCACCGGGCCGGCAGGATGCCACGGACGCCATCGCCGCGGCCCACCACCTGCTCCTCGCCCACGGCGGGGCGGTGCACGAGCTGCGCGCTGCCGACCCGTCGCTCACCCTCGGCGTGACGCTCAACCTCTCCGTGATCGATCCGGCCGACCCCGCGGACGCGTCCGACGTGGACGCCGCGCGCCGCATCGACGGGCAGATCAACCGGGTGTTCCTCGACCCGCTGTTCCGCGGCGCGTACGCCGATGACGTCCTCGAGGACCTCGCCGCGCTCTGGCCGCAGGGCCTCGTGCACGACGGCGACCTCGCCCTGATCGCGGAGCCTATCGACTTCCTCGGCGTGAACTACTACCACGGGGAATCCGTGAGCAGACGGCCGGCGGCCAGCCGCGAGGAGCTCGAGGCGCCCACCGACCGGCCGACCTCGACGCCGTTCCCCGCGGCCGAGGGCGTGTTCTTCCACCCGCGCCACCTCCCCATGACGTCGATGGCGTGGGAGGTGCAGCCCGAGGGCCTCACCCGGCTCCTGAAGCGCGTGCACGACGACTACACCGCCGCGGCAGGCACCGCGCTCTACGTGACCGAGAACGGCGCCGCCTATGACGACGCCGTCGCGTCGGACGGCGCTGTGCACGATGCCGAGCGGGTCGAGTACGTGGAGGCGCACCTCGCGGCGGTGGCCGACGCGATCGACGCCGGTGTCGACGTGCGGGGGTACTTCTACTGGTCGCTGCTCGACAACTTCGAGTGGGCCTGGGGCTACGCCAAGCGGTTCGGCATCGTCCGGGTCGACTACGACACGCTCGAGCGCACGATCAAGGACAGCGGCCGCGCCTACGCCGCGGTGATAGCGGCGACCAAGGGCTAGGGCGCGTCGCGCAGGGCCTGCGCCTGCTCGCGGGCGACCCCGCGCATCCGGTCGAAGATCTCGAGCACGGTCTCCAGCTCGGCCTCCGACTTGTCCGCGAGGGCGCTCATCCACGAGTGCGACATCTCGGCGTAGAGCTCGCCGATCTCACCGCGGCGGGTCTTCTTCATCACGACGAGGACCCGCCTGCGATCGCGGGCATCCATGAACCGCTCGACCCAGTTCGCCTTCTCGAGCCGGTCGACCATGCGCGTGGCCGCGCCGCTCGTGAGGCCGGCGGCGTCGGCGAGCTCGCTCGTCGAGACGGTGCCCTTGCGCATGAGCAGTGTGATGGCGCGCAGATCGCTGATGGTGAGCCCGAGCCGGTCGGCCAGGGCCTCCTGGAGGGCGACGCCGTCCGATACCGTCTCGGCGACGTCCGCTTGGAGACGGGCGATGAGTTCGGCACGCGAGGGCTGGGCCATGCGCCATGCTACGTCTGAATGGGTGGTGGGTTGAGTAGGCGCTCCAGCGCCGTATCGAAACCGGGCAGTGGAACGTCCTGGTGTCGATACGGCCGCAGGCGGCCTACTCAACCCGCGTGAGCGGCTAGTTGAGGCCGCGCCGGTCGAGCAGCGGCTGGATGTCCGCGTCGCGCCCGCGGAAGTCGCGGAACGCCTCGAGTGGGTCCTTCGACCCGCCCACCCCGAGCAGCCGCGACCGGAAGCGGTCGCCGTTCTCGCGCGTGAGCCCGCCGTTCGACTTGAACCACTCCACGGTGTCTGCGTCGAGCACTTCGCTCCAGATGTACGAGTAGTAGCCCGCGTCGTAGGCCGAGTTCGCGAACACGTGCTGGAAGTAGGTGCTCGAGTAGCGGGTGGGCGTCGCGGGGTTGTCGAGCCCGACCTTGGCCAGCGCGGCGGCCTCGAAGGCGGGGACGTCGGCGATCGCGGCATCCGCCCCGATGTTGTGCCAGGCCTGGTCGAGCAGGGCCGCCGCGAGGTACTCGCTCGTCGCGAAGCCCTCGTTGAAGGCGGAGGAGGCCTGGATCTTCTCCACGAACTCCTTCGGCATCGGCTCGCCCGTGAGGTGGTGCACGGCGTAGTTCTCGAGGACCTCGGGCCAGAGCATCCACATCTCGTTGACCTGGCTCGGGAACTCCACGAAGTCGCGGTACGTGTTCGTCCCCGCGAACTTCGGGTACGTCACGCGCGCGAACAGGCCGTGCAGGGCGTGGCCGAACTCGTGGAAGAACGTGTTCACCTCGTCGTAGGTGAGGAGGGTCGGCTCGCCGGCGGCGGGCTTGGGCACGTTCAGGTTGTTGGTGACGACGACCGGATGCCCGAGCAGCTCCGACTGCGAGATGAGCGAGTTCATCCACGCGCCGCCCCGCTTCGAGTCGCGCGTGTACAGGTCGAGCGTGTACAGGCCGACGGGGGAGCCGTCCTCGTTCGTGACCTCGAACACCCGCACGTCGGGGTGGTAGGCCGGGATGTCCGTCCGCTCCGTGAACGTCACGCCGTACAGCTTCGTGGCGGCGTAGAACACGCCGTCCTTGAGCACGCGCTCCGACTCGAAGTACGGGCGCATCGCGACCTCGTCGACGTCGTACTTCGCCTGGCGAACCTTCTCGCTGTAGAAGGCCCAGTCGTGGGCCTCGACGGCGTGTCCGGCCTGCGCCTCGAGGTCGGCCTGCTCCTCCTTGGCGTTCCGGGCAGCGGGGACCGCGAGCTTGTCGAGCATGGCGGCGACGTTGGCCGGCGTCTTGGCGGTCTCGTCGGCGATGACCCACTCTGCGTGGCTCGCGAAGCCGAGCAGCTTCGCCCGCTCGGCCCGCACGCGGGCGATGTCGAGCACGAGCTGCTTGTTGTCCCAGTCATTGCCCCGGATGCCGCGGGCGCGCGATGCCGCCATGATCCGGGCGCGCACGTCCCGGTTCGTCAGGGAGGACAGCCACGGGTGCCCGGTCGGTAGGACGAGGGTCACGAGATACTTGCCGTCGAGGCCGCGCTCCTTGGCGGCCTCCGCGGCGGCGGAGATCTCGCCCGGCTCGAGGCCGGCGAGCTCGGCCGCATCCTCGATGACCACCGCCAGGTCGTTGGTGTCGGCCAGCAGGTTCTTCTCGAAGCGGGTGGTGAGCGTCGAGAGCTGCTGGTTGAAGTCGCGCAGCTTCTCCTTCTCGGCGTCGTCGAGACCGGCGCCCGCGATCGTGTACTCCATGTAGTAGCGCTCGACGAGGTAGCGGCTCTCGGCATCCAGGTCCAGGGAGTCGAGCTGGTCGTGGAGGGTCTTGATGCGCCAGTACAGCTGAGAATCGAGGCGGATGGCGTCGGAGTGCGCGGCCAGCAGGGGAGCGATCTCCTCCTCGAGCTCGGCGGTGGCGTCATTGCCGTCTGCCGAGACCTTGTTGAAGAACACCGTCGCGACGCGCTCCAGGAACTGGCCGGCCTTCTCGAGCGGGATCATCGTGTTCTCGAACGTGGGCATGTCGCGCTTCACCGTGATCGCGCGGATCTCCTTGAGGTGATCCTCCATGCCGGTCTCGAAGGCGGGCTTGTAGTGCTCGTCCTTGATGTCCGCGAAGGGCGGCATGCCGAAGGGAAGGGTGCTCGGTTCGAGGAAGGGGTTCGTCATTCCTCCACCCTAATCGGCGAGTGCAAAGATGTCATTGCAAAGACTATGTTGCAAAGAAAGCTTTGCAATGGTATCTTTGCATTATGAGCGAGAACGAGCGTCCGGCGGGGTCCATCCCAGACCGGCAACTGGATATGGAGAGCCTCAAGGCCCTCGCGCACCCACTGCGGGTGCAGATCCTCGACACGCTCAGCACCTACGGCCAGTTCACCGCGAGCGGTCTCGCCGAGCGGCTCGGAGAGTCCAGCGGCGCGACGAGCTACCACCTCCGTCAGCTCGAGCGCCACGGCTTCGTGCGCGAGGTCGACGGCCGGGGCACCGGGCGTGAGCGCTGGTGGGAGCGGATGCCCGGCGCCATCAACCTCGATGCAACGCAGCTCGACCACACCCCGGCCAGCCTCGCCGCCTCCAAGACGATCGTGCGGCAGTGGGCGCGGACCAGGAACGACCTGCTCAACGACTTCCAGGAGCGCGGGATCGACCTGCTCCCGACCGAGTGGCTTCGCGCGAGCGACGTCTCGACAGTGAACTTGAAGCTCACCGTGGACGATCTCAAGGAGCTCTCGGAGGGCTGGATGGCGTTCATCGAGCCGTTCGTCATCAGGCACCGCGGCAAGAACCCGCCTGGCTCCCGGCCCGTCCAGATCCATTTCAACGCCTTCCCCGTCGTCGACGGGGAGGTCACCCCTGACAGCCCCGAGAAGGAGGCCTGATCCCCATGATCGAACTGCTCGAACGGGCCCCGGAAATGTCGGTGGCCGACTCTAGTTTTGACCTTACGAGAGAGGTGAACACGATGACTGCAACATACAACTTGAACGCTCGCCGAGTCCGCGCGCACGGCCTTGACCGGGTGGTCATGCGGGTGAGCCTGATGATGCTGCTCGCGGCCCGCCGCCATGCTGAGCGCACCGCGGTGAGCTATGAGGAGCACACGCGCCTGCACAACGAGAGCAAGGCCGCGCGGCTCCGCGAACACGGTGCCGCCACGCTTATCGCCCGCGTGTACTGAGCTATCCCGAACCACCAGCCCCGGTCTCCGCGACCACTAGCACTGCGCACTTCACCACCGGCGTCCTAGCGCCATCCTCCTGTGCAGAGTTCCTCGCGGCAGGTCGGGGCTGGTCTCAGTTAAGGGCTAGGCCGGGTCCTCGACGATAACGGCGCCCTCGTGGTCGATCCGGATGACCGTGCCGTCGTCGAGCTCGACCACCGGTCGCCCCTCGAGCCAGGTGAGGGTCCACCGCCAGCCGTCGGTCGAGACGCCGGCGAGCTCGCCCTCGACGCTCGCGATCGCCTCGACGACCTCGACGGGCAGCCGCGGCGGGGGCTGGTCGCCGACGCTCCAGCGCGTGCCGAGCTGCATCAGGTCTGCTTCTCGTAGGTGACCCAGGTGGTGCGGGTCGCGACCTTGTCGTACACGCTCTGCGCGGTCGTGTTGTCCGCCGCCGTGATCCAGCGCAGCTTGCCGCCGCCGTCGGATGCCGCGCGCTCGGCGACCGCGTCGATGAGCGCCGACCCGGCGCCCGAGCCGCGGTGGCCGGGCTCGACGTACAGGTCGTCGAGATACCACTCCTGCGCGGCGGTGAACGTGTCGGGCACCGCGCGGTAGTGCGCGAAGCCGTAGGCCCGCCCGTCGTCGACGGCGACCACCGCGCACAGGTCGGACTCGGCATCCATCAGCCACGCCCAGACGCCGTCGAGCACCGCGTCGCTGAAGTCGGACTTGTAGAACACCCCGTACTCCCGGAACAGCCGCCGCCAGTGCTCGCGGTCGCCCTCGTGGATGTCGCGCACTTCGCTCATTCGGAAACCTCCGCGAGCACGATGTCCCGCACCTCGATCGACTCTGACACCACGAACTCTACGCTCGCGATGCGGCCGACCGCCCGCAGGTCGCCGAGGCCCTCCTCGAGGATCGCGGGCCCCGCGATGACAGCGGAGACGACGTCGGTCTTCTGCGAGGCCTTCGCGTCGGTCTTCGCACGGCGGATCGAGATGAGCGCCTCGCTGACAGCGGGAAGCAGCCCGAGCGGAGGTCGAATTGCGCCGGTGTCTTCAAGCTTGGGCCAAGCCGCGTTGTGAATTGAACCCTCGTGACGCCAATTCCACACTTCTTCCGTCGCGAAAGGCAGGAACGGAGCGAAAAGCCGGAGAAACACGTCTATTGCTGTCCGAAGTGCGACGACGGCACTCGTTTGTCCCGATGTGGTCCCGTTATAGGCGCGCTCCTTGACCAACTCCAGATAGTCATCACAGAACGTCCAGAAGAACTGTTCGGTGACTTCTAGGGCGCGGGCATGATCGAAGTTCACGAACGCCGTTGTAGCCGCCATGACCACGTCGGCGAGGACGGCCAGCATGTCTTGATCCAATGGTTCGGTGACCGCACCGGCAGGGTCGATTCCCGCAAAGAAGATGTCGTCATCGGGAATCTCGCCGGTGACTGGCATCTGGTACACGAACTTCGCCGCGTTCAGCACCTTGATCGCCAGGCGCCGCCCGATCTTGATCTGCTTCGGGTTCTGCGGGTCGAACGCGGCATCCGTGCCCAGGCGGCTGGAGGCGGCCCAGTACCGCACCGCGTCGGAGCCGTGCTCGTCGAGCATGCCCTTCGGGGTGACGACGTTGCCCTTGGACTTGGACATCTTCTTGCGGTCGGGATCGACGATGAAGCCGGAGATCCCGGCGTTCTTCCACGGGATCGTGCCCTCTTCGAGCTCGGCGCGCAGAACTGTCGAGAACAGCCACGTGCGAATGATGTCCTGCCCCTGGCTGCGCAGGGAGTACGGGAACACGAGGCTGAACAGCTCAGGATCGGTCACCCAGCCGCCGGCGATCTGCGGGGTGAGGGACGAGGTCGCCCAGGTGTCCATGATGTCGAGCTCGCCCACGAACGTGACGCCGCGGTCGGCCTCGGTATAGCCGGGCGGCACGTCGGAGGAGGGGTCGATCGGCAGCGTGTCCTCGGTGGGGACGATGGGGCTGCCCTTCTCGCCGTCGACCAGCTCGTACCAGACCGGGATCGGCACGCCGAAGAATCGCTGGCGCGAGATCAGCCAGTCGCCCGTGAGGCCGCCCACCCAGTTGTCGTAGCGCACGCGCATGTGCTCGGGGGTGAACCCGATCTGCTGGCCCGCCGCGAGAAGGCGGTCGCGGAGCGCAGTATCCCGCGCGCCGTTCTTGATGTACCACTGGCGCGTGGAGATGATCTCGAGCGGCTTGTCGCCCTTCTCGAAGAACTTCACCGCGTGGGTGATGGGCTTGGGGTCGCCGATCATCTCGCCGGACTCCTTCAGCAGCTCGACCACGCGGGCCTTCGCGCTGAACACGGTCTTGCCGACGAGCTCGGCGTACACCTCGACGGCGGCGAGGGAGAGCGCCTCCGGCGCCTCCGGGATGATTCGCCCATCGGCGCCGATGATCGTGCGGTTGGGCAGGTCGAGCTCGCGCCACCACACCACGTCGGTCACGTCGCCGAAGGTGCAGATCATCGCGATGCCCGAGCCCTTGTCCTTCTGGGCGAGGTGGTGGGCGAGCACCGGCACCTCGACGCCGAACAGCGGCGTCGTGACGGTGGTGCCGAACAGGTGCTGGTAGCGCTCGTCATCCGGATGCGCGACCAGCGCCACGCACGCCGGCAGCAGCTCGGGGCGGGTGGTCTCGATCTCGACCGTCGTGCCGTCCGGCTTGTGGAACGAGACGCGGTGGTAGGCCGCCGGCTGCTCCTTGTCCTCGAGCTCGGCCTGGGCGACAGCGGTGCGGAACGTGATGTCCCACAGGGTCGGGGCCTCGGCCTGGTAGGCCTCGCCTCGGGCGAGGTTGCGCACGAACGCCCGCTGGGCGGCGAGCTGGGCCTCGCGGCCGATGGTGCGGTAGGTCAGGTTCCAGTCGACGCTCAGGCCGAGCTGGCGCCAGAGGTCCTCGAACTGCTTCTCGTCCTCGGCGGTGAGGGTCTCGCACAGCTCGATGAAGTTGCGGCGCGAGATCGGCACCTGGTCGGCGGCCTTCGACGAGGCGTTGTCGCCGCCCTCCAGCGGAGGGGTGAAGGAAGGGTCGTAGGGCAGCGTCGGGTCGCAGCGCACGCCGTAGTAGTTCTGCACCCGGCGCTCGGTGGGCAGTCCGTTGTCGTCCCAGCCCATCGGGTAGAACAGGTTCTTGCCTCGCATGCGCTGGAAGCGGGCCGCGAGATCCATGTGGGTGTAGCTGAAGACGTGACCGATGTGCAGGCTGCCGGAGGCCGTCGGCGGCGGGGTATCGACGGAGAAGATGTTCTCGCGCACGGCCGATGAGCGATCGAACCGGTAGGTGCCCTTGGCCTCCCA
>JAODAQ010000001.1 GCA_025463515.1 Rhodoglobus sp. | reverse complement strand
TCGTGGCGCAGGTCGCTCGAGGTGTTGCTGGTGTCGCCGTACGCGCCGAACAGCGCGTCCTGGTAGGTCTCGTCGGCCTGCGGGTCGTGCCAGAAGTCGGGCTCAGCCTCGTCCTGCGCGGCAGCGGCCTGGAAGGCGGGCTCGAGGTCGGTGCCGGTGACGGAGATGAAGTACAGCGCGTCGTACTGCGCCTGCGCATACGGGTCGCCCGCGTCGATCGCGGCCTTCAGCTCTTCGAGCTGACCGATCGTCTGCGAGTCCTTCTGCAGCTGCTGGTTGCCTTCGAGGTACAGCGACTCGGCCTCGGTGCCCGCGGCTTCGCTCTTGGAGATGCGGTCGTCGCTCGCGCCGCCGTACAGTCCCGACTGGAACGACGTGTACGCAGTCGAGACCGACACCACGCCCAGCAGGATCACGACGATCAGTTCGACGTGCTTGCGCCACCAGGGCTCGGTTGTGGCTGTGTTCTTCTCGGGCATAGTCGGAACTGTAGCGTGTCGGCGGGACCACGCCCGCCAGCCGCTCGTACCCTCAGCACATGGACCTCACCGGAGCCGGAACGGCGATCATGCTCGCCATCGCGGCCGGGCTGTGGTTCCTGTATCTGGTGCCCACCTGGGTGCGCCGCCGCGAGTATCTGGCGACCGAGCGCACCGCGACCCGGCTGCAGCAGACCATGCGGATTCTGGCCGAGACCGCCGAGGTCCCGGATGCGGTGCGGGTCGCCGCGACCGCTCGCGATGCGGCGCGCGCCGAGCGGGTGCTGCGCGCGCAGCAGCGGCGGGCCGATGCGATGGTCGCGAGGCAGGTGCGCGCGGAACGGGCGGCGACTCCGAGCGCGGCGCTTCCGCGGATGCTCGCGACCCATACGACCGATGCTCTTCGCCGACGGCGCATGCGGCGCACCCGGATGCTCGCCAGCCTGCTCATGGTGGTGGCGACCATCCTCGGCCTCGTGCAGATCTGGCTGATGACGACCACAGGAGTCACGACGGGATCCTGGCTGGTCCTCGCCGGCACCCTCGGCGCGAGCGGCATCGCCGTGGCGACGCAGCGCCGCCTCGACGTGCGGGCCATGCCGCGCGCGGCGGTGCCGGTCGCCCGCCCCGCCCGCTCCCGCATCCCGGCCGCCCTGTACGAAGGACACCCGATGCGTCCGGTCGACCCCGCCCCGTGGACCCCGGTCCCGGTGCCGCAGCCGCTCTATCGCTCGCGCCCGGCGCCGCAGCGAGTCGCCTCCGCGCTGCCGCGGGTGCCCGAGGTCGAGGCGCGACCGGCGGCCCCCGTCACCCCGATGCGCGCCGACCCGCCTGCCGCACGGGTAAAGACAGGGTTCGCGGCGATGGGCATCATCGACCCCGCCGATACGGCTGCGCCGGATCTCGACGAGGTGCTGCGCCGCCGTCGCACCGCGGGCTGATGTCGTCCTTCGACATCCATCAGGAGTACGTGGAGGAGGGGCTGCCGGACGGCGCCCTCGGGCCGGACCCGCTCGCCGCGCTGCAGGCCTGGCTCGCCGACGCCGAGGCGGCCGGTCTGCCCGATCCGAACGCGATGGTGGTCGGCACGGTCGCCGCCGACGGACGCCCGACGTCGCGCACCGTCCTCTGGAAGGGCATCGTCAACGGCGCCCTCGCGTTCTACACGAACCGCGAGTCGGCCAAGGGCGATGCTCTGGCGCACGAGGCGCGGGTGTCGATCCTGTTCCCGTGGTACGGACTGCACCGCCAGGTGCGGGTCGAAGGGGTCGCAGCGCTCGCACCCGACGACGTCAGCGACGCCTACTTCGCCTCACGCCCGCGTGGCTCGCAGCTCGGCGCCTGGGCGAGCGCGCAGTCCCAGCCGATCGGCTCGCGTGCCGAACTCGACGCGCAACAGGCCGCCGTCGACGCCCGATTCGAGGGGGTAGATGCGGTACCGCGCCCACCGCACTGGGGCGGGTATCTCGTGACCCCGGCATCCATCGAATTCTGGCAGGGACGGGTCGCCCGGCTTCACGACCGGCTTCTTTACGAGCGCGAGGGCGATAGCTGGACCGTGACCCGCTTGCAACCCTGATATCCTTTCGGAGCAGTTCCGGGCCCTTAGCGCAGTTGGTAGCGCGTCTCGTTCGCAATGAGAAGGTCAGGGGTTCGATTCCCCTAGGGTCCACCATGTAGTCCTTACTCGAAACATCGTCCGGGTCGATGGCTTTAAGCCATGCTGCGACGTCATCAGATACGGGGCCTCTCTCAAGAGTGGCCCCGTTCGCATTTCTGGTGAACAGCCGGTCGGCTTCGACCATCTGGGCGATCGGAGACGTCATCTCGCTGTCCGTCACTTCGTCATTGACGACGTAGATGCGCTTGAAGATCGCTTGGTTGAGTGCCCGGCGGCTGGCTTCGTTCAGGCTGAGATAGAGCTCATGGGGTCGTCAAGCACCTTCAAGAACTCGTCGATGGCTTTCGCTCCGACGGCCAGATCGGTGCTTGTCTCGGTGAGCCGGGCCTGAGCTTCCTCACGTTCAGCGGCGAGGGTTCGCAAGCGCGGAAGGGTGCCGTCCGCGGCGAGGTCCAAGAGGTTCTCCTCGCGGACCTTAATCTGCTCGAGCTGCGCAGCGAGCTGGTCGCGGAGCAGGTGCTGAGCCGATTCGCTTTCGCGCAGCACCGACTCAAGCGATGCACGCGGGGCCGCCACGAACTCGGGCGACAGCTTCACGGTCTTGTAGTGCTCCTCCACGGCGACCTCCACCCGATCGACTGAGGAGTGCGGGGCGGCGCAAGCATGTTCCTGCTTGCCGTGGCAGAAGAAGTAAAAGTACTCGTGGCCGTTTCGACCTACGGAGCGCTACCAGGGACTCAATGCCACGGCTTCCGAGTGGCACCTCGCCGCCACCCGTCCACGAATACGTATGGATCAGGAATCGCGAAAGGGTCGCCGATCGAGGCGTTCCAATATTCAGCAGCGTCCGCACTCGGAATCTCGAAGAAGACACCTTTCGCCGATACAAGGGCGAGGAGGAATGATGCGAGGAGGGCGCCGCCGACAACCACCCAATTGAGGACGCTGTCCCGTCCGAACTCGTGAAACTGTTCACGGTCTCCGACACCGGACCGAGGCTCAGTGGGGCAACCCCGACTGGGACACCGGATCGAGGCTCAGTGGGGCAACCCCGACTGGATCGACATCGGCTCGCTCTACGACGACTACTTCGATGCCCTGTTTGGGCGATGGTGGTCGACGAGCGGTCCGGGCCGCCGGCTGTCAAAGTCGTCGGCGATCTTGAATCTCGTCCGTGAAACACGGCGGCGTCTGCGAGTTACTTCTCGTCGGCGCCGCCTCTTCAATTTGCGTTGGCGTCACGAAAAGGATGCCCATTCTCGAGCGCATCGCGTTTGTCGGAGTTTCGTCGCGGGTGGTGTCAGGGTCTGCTGCTTACCCCCCGACCCAGCCGACCACCCCGAACTCCCCGAGGACGTCGGAGCAACTGTCGGAGACATCCGCGAACGCGGCCATCCATTCTTCGGAGTCCGGATCCACGGCATTGGTTCCCGCCGCTGCCTTGAGCTCGTCTACCGCCGAGTTGAGGCTGGAGTCGTCTGAATTCTCAACGTGGCCGAGCATGCTGCCCGCGAGATACATCGCCCCTTGATACTCCTCGCCGGGTATCCGCTCGGCTTCCCTCCCGTTGCGCATGTTGAAAACGAGGGTGCCCACGTCGGAGAGCTCCATGCAGACTTGCTCGGCCGAGACGGCCAGAGGTGTCGGATCAGCGGCTGGCGCCGCCGTGCACGACGTGAGAAAGGCGGTGGCGAACACGGCTACAGCGATCCCG
>JAODAQ010000075.1 GCA_025463515.1 Rhodoglobus sp. | reverse complement strand
TCTCTGCGTCGTCGCCCAGGTCCTGCTCGGACTCGCCGGTGATACCGACGATGAGCATGTCGGGGTCGGAGATGAGGGACGAGCCGGTCGGCAGCGTGAGGTCCTTCGCGAGGATCTGGGCGCCCTGCTCGAGGCCCTCGATCGACACGACGATGCTCTCGGGGATGTGCGTGGCCTCGACCTCGAGCGAGATCGTGTTGGAGTCCTGGTTGACGCTCGTGCCGGAGGCCGACTCGCCCTCGAGGTGCACGGGGATGTCGACGGTGACCTTCTCGCCCTTGCGGACGACGATGAGGTCGATGTGCTCGATAATCTGGCGCACCGGGTCCTTCTGCACGTCTTTGACGAGCGCGAGCTGGATGGCGCCCTGGATGTCGAGCTCGAGGACCTGGTTCGACTTGCGCAGGATGAGCGCGGTCTCGTGGCCCGGCAGGGTGACGTGCTGCGGCTCGGTGCCGTGGCCGTAGATGACGGCCGGGATCTTGCCCTTGGCGCGGATCTTGCGGGCGACGCCCTTGCCGAAGGTGTCGCGGACCTCGGTGACGAGGTGGTTGCTGTCGTTGTTCTTGCTGGCGCTGTCGGCCATGATTGCTTCTCCTGGTGGTGTGAAAGCGCTGGGCAGTCCACCCACCGCGTCGATAACGGAACCGAGAATGGTTCCCTCGCCGAAGTTCAGTGGCCGAGTTTACACGAGTTCGCGCAGGAGAGTTTTGACGATCGCCTCTGGGCTGTGGTCGATGCTGATGACGATGCCGCGCTCACCGTCGCCGAGGGGCTCGAGCGCCTCGAGCTGCGAGTCGAGCAGGGTCGCGGGCATGAAGTGGCCCTCGCGGTGGCCGAGCCTGCTGGCGAGCAGCTCGCGCGATCCGTCGAGGTACACGAACAGCGCCTCGGGGGCCGCCGCGCGGATCGCATCGCGGTAGGAGCGCTTGAGCGCCGAGCACGCAACGACGATGCCGGTGCCGGATGCCGCGGCCATCGCCTCTCCGACCTTCTTCAGCCAGGGCCACCGGTCGTCGTCGGTGAGCGGGATTCCCGCCGTCATCTTGTCTACGTTGGTGAGGGGGTGAAGGTCGTCCGCGTCGACGAACGGCACGTGCATCCCGGCCGCGAGCAGCTCGCCGATGGTCGATTTTCCGGAGCCGCTCACGCCCATCACGACGATCTGCAGGAGCTGGGGCATCCGTCAACCGTACTAGCCTGTGAGTCATGACTCAGGCGAATATTGGCGTTGTCGGACTCGCGGTGATGGGCAGCAACCTCGCCCGCAACCTCGCTTCGCGGGAGGGCAACACGGTTGCCGTGTACAACCGCACCTACGCGCGCACGGAGACGCTGCTCGGCGAGCACCCCGAGGCCGGCTTCATCGGGTCGACGACGATCCAGGAGTTCGCGGACTCGCTCTCCAAGCCCCGCACCGCGCTCATCATGGTGCAGGCGGGCAAGGGCACCGACGCCGTCATCGACGAGCTGGTCTCGGTGTTCGAGCCGGGCGACATCATCATCGACGGCGGCAACGCGCTGTTCACCGACACGATCCGCCGCGAGAAGGCGGTGCGCGAGACCGGGATCAACTTCGTCGGCGCGGGCATCTCCGGCGGCGAGGAGGGCGCGCTCAACGGCCCCTCGATCATGCCCGGCGGGTCGGACGAGGCGTGGGTCACGCTCGGGCCGATCCTCGAGTCGATCGCCGCCATCGCCGAGGGCGAGCCCTGTGTCACGCACGTGGGGCACGACGGGGCGGGCCACTTCGTCAAGATGATCCACAACGGCATCGAGTACGCCGACATGCAGCTCATCGCCGAGGCGTACGACCTCATCCGCCGCGGCACGGGCAAGACGCCCGCCGAGATCGCGGACATCTTCTCCGAGTGGAACAAGGGCGAGCTCGAGTCGTACCTCATCGAGATCACCGCCGAGGTGCTCAAGCAGGTCGACGCCTCGACGGGCACGCCGCTCGTGGACCTCATCCTCGACCAGGCCGGCAGCAAGGGCACCGGCGTGTGGACTGTGCAGACCGCGCTCGACCTGGGCGTGCCCGTCTCCGGCATCGCCGAGGCAGTGTTCGCCCGCTCGCTCTCGTCGAAGCCCGCCCAGCGCGCTGCGGCCTCGAACCTGCCGGGCCCGTCGGAGGACTCCTGGAAGCCCGGCGACGCCGACGCGTTCATCGAGGGCGTTCGGCTCGCGCTCTACGCCTCCAAGGTCATCGCCTACTCTCAGGGCTTCGACGCGATCGTCGCCGGCGCCGAGCAGTACGGCTGGGACATCAAGAAGGGCAACATCGCGAAGATCTGGCGCGGCGGCTGCATCATCCGTGCCCGCTTCCTCAACCGGATCACCGAGGCCTACGCCGAGAACCCCGGCCTGGTCGCGCTCGTGACGGCGCCGTTCTTCGTGGACGTCATGGACCGCGCGCAGACCGCCTGGCGCAACGTCGTGGCGGATGCCGCGCACGCGGGCATCCCGACGCCGGCGTTCTCCAGCTCGCTCGCCTACTACGACGGCCTGCGCGCCGACCGCCTGCCCGCCGCCCTCGTGCAGGGCCAGCGCGACTTCTTCGGTGCGCACACCTACAAGCGCGTCGACAAGGAGGGGACGTTCCACACGCTGTGGAGCGGCGACCGCTCGGAGATCGAGTCGGAGGGCTCCAGCCACTAGGCCGGTTGAGTAGTGCCCTCTGGGGCGCGTATCGAAACTGGGTTTCGATACGGCCGCGGGCGGCCTACTCAACCCGCCGCTAGCGCAGGCGCAGCCCGTCGATCGCCACGTCGATCACCCGGTCGCGCTGGGCGGCGTCGGTGAATGCGACCCCCGCGACGCCGGAGACCAGGCGAACCACGTCGCCGATCTCCACGTCGGGACGCACCGCCCCGGCGGCCTGTGCGCGCTCGAGCAGCGGCTCCCCCGAGGCGTAGACGACAGTGCGACAGGACTGAAGGATGGACGACTCGCTGTTGAACCCGGCGAGGAGCACCTTCTTCGTGGCCGCGTACTCGGCGAACCGCCGCAACCACGCTGATACCGCCTCGAACGGCTCGCGGGATTCGAGGCCCTCGGCGTACGCCGCCACTCCCGCGACCTCCTCGAGGTAGACCGCCTCCACGAGCGCGTCGCGCGTCGCGAAGTTGCGGTACAGGGTGCCGATGCCCACGCCCGCGCGGCGGGCGATGTCCTCGAGGGAGGCGTCGACGCCGTCGTCCGCGAAGGCGTCGCGAGCCGCTGCGAGGAGCGCGTCGAAGTTGCGCGCTGCGTCGGCCCGCTTGGGCCGGCGCTCCTCGATGAGGGCGGCGAGTTCGGGGTTCGACATGGTTCTCTCGGTCTGGACTTGAAAAACGGAGGCACCCTCCGTATAGTGGTCTTCTAACCGGAGGCTGCCTCCATCTTACGCTTCACGAAAGCCGTTATGTCTACTACTCCTCCCATCCGCACCCGCATCACCTTCGCGGCGGTCGCGACGAGCTTCGCCGCCGTCGCGAGCATGCAGTCGCTGCTCATCCCCGTACTGTCGATCGTCGGCACCGACCTGCACGCCGACGCCGTCGGCATCACCTGGACCCTGACCGCGTGGCTCATCGCCGCCGCGGTCGCCACGCCCCTCCTCGGCCGCGCGGGCGACCTCATCGGCCGTCGCCGGATGTACCTGCTCGCCCTCACCGGAGTGGCCCTCGGCAGCATCCTCGCCGCCTTCGCACCGAACCTGACCGTCATGCTCGTTGCCCGGGTGCTGCAGGGCCTCGGCGGAGCGGTCTTCCCGCTCGGCTTCGGGCTCGTGCGGGATGTGTTCCCGGCCAAGCGGCTCCCCTCCGCGATCGGCGCCCTCTCCGCGATCATGGCCGTGGGCAGCGGCCTCGGCACGGTGATCGCCGGTCCCATTGCGGCAGCCATCGGCTGGCGCGGCCTGTTCCTGCTGCCCCTCGTCCTCGCGATCACGGGGCTCGTGCTCGGCGCCCGCGGGATGGTCGAGTCGGGCATCCGTACCGCCGGCCGCATCAGCGTGCTGCCCGCCGTTCTGCTCTCGGGCTGGCTCGTCGCCCTGCTGCTCCCGCTCAGCGCGGGCAACCTGTGGGGCTGGGGCTCGCCGCTCACGATCGGCCTGTTCGTGGTCGCCGCCGTGCTCGCCGCGACGTGGATCATGGTCGAGCTGCGCTCCGACTCGCCGCTCGTCGATATGCGCATGATGCGCCTGCCCGCGATCTGGACGACGAACCTCACGGCCATCCTCACGGGCGCCGCGATGTTCGGCGCGTGGGCGTTCCTGCCGCGCATCGTCGAGGCTCCCGCGGTCGGCGGCTTCGGGCTCGAGGGCACTGCCTCCCTGGCAGGGCTCATCATGCTCCCGATGCTCGTGACGATGGCCTCCGTGGGCTTCGTCGCCGGGCCGCTCGCCCGGGTGCTGCCGTTCCGCGCGCAGCTCGTGATCGGCTCGCTCATCTCTGCCTCCGGGGTGCTGGGCGTCGCGCTGTTCCACGACAGCGCCGTGCAGCTCGGTATCGCTGCTGGCCTTCTCGGCCTCGGCACCGGACTCGTGACCGCGTCCACGCCGAACGTGATCGTGCGCGCCGTGCGCGCCGACCAGGTCGGGATCGCGACCGGGATGAACGCCAACATCCGCACCATCGGCGGCGCCCTCGGCACCACCGTCTACGCGGCCGCGGTCGGGGCGAGCGTGACGGCGGGCGGAGCACCCACCGAGTCCGGGTACGTCTCGGCCTTCGTGATCGGCGCCGCCCTCGCGGTGGGCGCTGCGATCCCGCCGCTGCTGAACCGCTCGCGCGAGGTGCGGCCGACGACCTCCTCGGTGCCGGTCGTGGAGTCGCCCCTGCTGGAGGCTGTCGACGCCTAGAGTGCGACAATGTGTAGGCGATGGCAGCCTACGACGAGTATGACGACGAGCCGGAACTCGCGGGCTACCAGCCCCACGGGGACCGCCCGCTGCGCAGCCCGCATCTCAAGACCGTGATGCGGGTTGTCGTCGTTGTCGGGCTCGTCGGGCTGCTGCTGCCGGGCATCCTCGTCACGCTGGGCACTGCCAGTCGCACCGCGACGATCACCTGCTCGGTCTACACCGCGTACTACGCGCCCGAGGCCGTGAGCTACTCAGCCCGCTTCGAGCTCGTGAGCCCGGCTGGCATCGGGTGGAACTGCTACGCCGTCGAGTACGGCGGCAACGAGGTGCTCGTGCGGGCCATGGGGATAATCCCGGGCGGCGTGCGGGTGCCGACGGCGCCTACTGAGGACTCTTAGCTAGGCGCTCGACCAGGCTCTCCTTGACCTGCTTGCGCAGGACCTTGCCGATGAGCGACCGGGGCAGCTCGTCGACCTGGTACACGTGGCGCGGCACCTTGTACGCCGTGAGGTTGTCGCGGCCGTACGCCCGGATCGACTCCTCGTCGAGGGTCTTGCCCGGCGCGAGCACGACGGCGGCGACGACATCCTCGCCGCTGTGCGCGCTCGGCAGGCCGACGACGGCGACGTCCGTGATGTCGGGATGCTGGCGCAGCGTGTCCTCGACCTCACTCGGTGCGACGTTGAAGCCGCCGGTGATGATGAGCTCTTTGATGCGGTCGACGACGCGCACGAAGCCCTGCTCGTCGACCGTGACGATGTCGCCGGTGCGGAACCAGTCGGCACCGTCGTCCGACGTCGGGACGAACACGGCCGAGGTCTCGTCGGGCTTCTTCCAGTAGCCCGAGAACACCTGGGGGCCGCGGACGATGAGCTCGCCCTCCTCACCCGGCTTGCGGTCGGTGGTCGGGTTCTCGGGGTCCACGACGCGGATCTCCGTGTTGGGGAGGGGAAGGCCGACCGTGCCGGCCACGCGCGTCGGGCCGACCGGGTTCGCCATGAGCACCGGGCTCGTCTCGCTGAGTCCGTACCCCTCGACGAGCGTGCCGCCGGTGAGGGCCTCCCACGGCTCGACTACCGCTGCCGAGAGCGGCATGGCTCCCGAGATCGCGATCTGGATGCCCTTGAGCGAGACGCCCTGCTCCTTCGCCGCCGCGGTGAGCCGCTCGTAGATCGGCGGCACCGCCGGCAGGAACGTCGCGGGGCGCTTCTTGACGACCTTGAGAACGAGGTCCGGGTCGAACTTCGGGAACAGCACGAGCCGCGCGCCCATGCTCATCGCGAAGGTGAGGCAGAGGGTCAGGCCGTAGGCGTGGAACATCGGCAGCACCGCGTACACGACGCAGCCCTCGCCGCGCGTGACCGTCGGCACCCACGCGCGCGCCTGGGCGGCGTTCGTGGTGAGGTTCACGTGGGTGAGGGTCGCGCCCTTGGGCAGGCCGGTCGTGCCGCTCGTGTACTGGATGAGGGCGACATCGCCGGCCTCGGGCTTGAAGATCTCGGGCTTGATCGGGGCGGACTTCTGCAGCTCCTCCCACGAGATCGTGTTGTGCACGCTCGTCGTGAGCGCCTTGCGGGACTCGCGGGCCTTGGCGATCGGGAGGCGGAGCAGCGCGCGCGTTCCGAAGGGCATGGCGCGCGTGACATCCACGGAGATCAGGTTCTCGACCGCGACGTCCTCGGGGAACGCCTGGATCGTCGCGACCACGTTGTTCCACGCGATGACGGTCTTGGCGCCGTGGTCCTCGAACTGGTGGCGCAGCTCGCGCGGCGTGTAGAGCGGGTTGTGCTCGACGACGATCGCGCCGAGTCGCAGCACGGCGTAGAACGCGACGATGTGCTGCGGGCAGTTCGGCAGCACGAGCGCGACGGTGTCGCCCTTCTGCACACCGAGCAGCCGGAGGCCCTCGGCGGCGCGGTCGATCTGCTCCCCCATCTCGGCGTAGGTGGTGGTCTCGCCGAAGAACTCGAGCGCGACGCTCCTGGGGAACTCGGCGATCGCACCCGAGACCAGGTCGTAGAGCGAGCCGGTCGGCAGGTCGATCTCGTCGGGCACGCCCTCGGCGTACGACGCGAGCCAGGGGCGGGGGGTGGTGATCTCGGTCATGCCTACGCGGCTCCGTCGAACATGCTCGTCACGGAGCCGTCATCGAAGACCTCGTGGATAGCTCGGGCGAGAAGGGGGGCGATCGGGAGGATCGTGAGCGTCGGGAATCGCTTCTCCTCGGGGATCGGCAGGGTGTCGGTGACCACCACCGAGTCGATGGCCGCGCTCTGCAGCAGTTCGGAAGCCGGGTGCGAGAAGATCGCGTGCGTCGCCGCCACGACCACCTTGGTCGCGCCCGCCGCCTTGAGCGCCTCAGCAGCCTTGACGATCGTGCCGCCGGTGTCGATCATGTCGTCGACGATGAGGCAGACGCGGCCGTCGACCGGGCCGATGATCTCGTGCACGGTGACCTTGTTCGGCACGAGCGGGTCGCGGCGCTTGTGGATGATCGCGAGCGGGGCGCCGAGCTTGTCGCTCCAGATGTCGGCGACGCGCACGCGGCCCATGTCGGGGCTCACGACGGTCAGCGTCGCGGGGTCGAGGATCGACTGGAAGTGCTCGAGCAGCACGGGCATCGCGAAGAGGTGGTCGACGGGGCCGTCGAAGAAGCCCTGGATCTGCGCGGCATGGAGGTCGACGCTCATGATGCGGTCGGCGCCCGCGGCCTTGTAGAGGTCGGCGACGAGGCGGGCGGAGATGGGCTCGCGACCGCGGCCCTTCTTGTCCTGCCTGGCGTAGGGATAGAACGGTGAGACGACCGTGATGCGCTTCGCCGATGCGCGTTTGAGGGCGTCGACCATGATGAGCTGCTCCATGAGCCACTCGTTGATCGGGTTGGTGTGCGACTGGATGACGAAGGCGTCACAGCCGCGGACGCTCTCGTCGTAGCGGGCGTAGATCTCGCCATTGGCGAAGGTACGGGCATCCGTATGCACGAGATCCGCACCGAGTTCGTCGGCCACGTCGATCGCCAGCTGGGGGTGCGCCCGGCCGGTGACGATGACTAGCCGTTTCTGTCCGGTGATCTTGATCTCGGACATTTTCCCGCTCTCTGTCAGCTGACGACGTACTGCGATTCTACTGGGCGTCCTCCGCGGCCTTCGCCGCCGCAGTCCCCGCGCGGTTCGCCGCGACCCAGCCCTCCATGTTGCGCTGCGGCGCGACGTTGATCGCGAGGGCGCCGGCCGGGACATCCTTGCGCACGACGGTTCCCGCGCCGGTGTAGGCGCCGTCCCCGATCGTGACCGGCGCGACGAACACGTTGTGCGAGCCCGTGCGCACGTGCGAGCCGACCACCGTCGCGCTCTTGGTCACGCCGTCGTAGTTGGCGGTGATGGTGCCCGCACCGACGTTCGACTGCTCCCCCACCGTGGTGTCGCCGATGTACGAGAGGTGCGGCACCTTGCTGCCGACACCGATCGTCGAGTTCTTGGTCTCGACGAAGGTGCCGATCTTGCCGTCCGCACCGAGGTACGTGCCCGGGCGGAGGTAGGCGAAGGGGCCGACACTCGCACCGGCGCCGATCACCGCGAGCGTGGCATCCGTGCGCTTGACCGTCGCGTTCTCGCCGATCTCGCAGTCGACGAGGGTGGTGTCGGGGCCCACCGTGGCACCGCGCTGCACGAGGGTCGCGCCCTTGAGCTGCGTGCCGGGGAGGATCTCGACGTCCTCGGCGAGGACGACGTCCGAGTCGATCCAGGTCGTCGCGGGGTCGGTGATCGTGACGCCCTCCAGCTGCCAGCGGCGCACGATCAGCTCGTTCATGCGGCGGGATGCCTCGGCGAGCTGCACGCGGTCGTTGACGCCCGCGACCATCCAGCCGTCGCGCACGGGCAGTGCGGACACCGTGGACCCGGCGGCGCGCAGCAGCCCCACCACGTCGGTGAGGTACTTCTCGCCCTGGGCGTTGCCCGTGCCGACGAGCGGCAGCTGCTCGCGCAGGGCGGCGGCGCTGAAGACGTAGGTGCCGGAGTTGATCTCGGTGATGGCGAGCTCGGCGGCCGTGGCATCCTTCTGCTCCACGATGCGGTCGAGCACTCCGGCCCCGTCGCGCACGATGCGGCCGTAGCCGGTGGCGTCGTCGAGGATCGCGGAGAGCAGGGTCGCGGAGGCGTGCGCCGCGCGGTGCTCGGCGATGAGGCTCGCGAGGGTGGGGGCATCCAGCAGCGGGACATCGCCGCTCACGACCACGACGTCGCCGTCGAAGCCGTCGGGGAGGGCGCTGATACCGATCTCGACCGCGCGGCCCGTGCCGGGGATCTCGTCCTGGTCGACGAACACGATGTCGGGCATGAGCTCGGAGATCGTGGAGACCACGACCTCGCGCTCGTGCCGCACCACCGCGATCACGCGCGCCGGGGCGAGGTCGCGGGCGGTCGAGAGCACGTGGCCGACGAGGGTGCGGCCCGCGATCGAGTGCAGCACCTTGGGCCTGGAGGACTTCATGCGCGTGCCCTGCCCGGCGGCGAGCACGATCACGGCGAGGTTCTGGTCGGTCATGAGGTCTCTTTCGCTGAGCGGACAGCCTTCGCCATCAATTGTGGACTAGTCAGCAGCGCGCGCTTCCACGGTGCGACGCCCTCGATCTCCACCTGCAGCGAGAAGCTCAGCACCGTGCGGATGAGGACGATGATCGCGAGCACGAGCGCGTCGGTGAGGGAGGGCGTGCTCGTCACCGTGCGCACGAGGTCGGCGGCCACGAGGATCTCGAGGCCCAGCAGGATCACCATGCCGATCGAGTCGCGCAGCGTCTTGAACGCGCGGCCGCCATCGCGGGTCGCCACCCAGCTGCGGATCGCCAGAAACACCGCGACGAGGATGCCGACGGCCATCGCGCCCACTCCGACGAACTCGAAGACGCGCGCGACGGTGTCGAAGATCTCGGTGTCCATGCTCCGCCTCCAGGACTCGAACCTAGACCTAACAGCTCCAAAGGCTGTCGTGCTGCCATTACACCAAGGCGGATCGCGCCGTTCGGCACCCACCAAGTCTGCCAGACGGTGATAATTGACGGATGCCCGCCACCGTTCGCGATCAACCCGACGAAGTCGACCGTATCGTCGATGCGTGGTCGCGCGAGCGCGAAGACCTCGATTTCTCCCCGCTCCAGGTGCTCAGCCGCGTCGCCCGGCTAGCCCGCCACCTGGAGCGCGCGCGCCGCACGGCCTTCGCCGCCTCCGACCTCGAGCTGTGGGAGTTCGACGTGCTCTCGGCGCTGCGGCGGGCCGGCGCGCCGTACCAGCTGAGCCCCAAGGCGCTCCTGCTGCAGACCCTCGTCTCGAGCGGGACCATGACTAACCGGATCGACCGGCTCGTCGCCCGCGCGCTCGTCGAACGCCGCACCGACCCGAACGACGGACGGGGCATCCTCGTGGTCATGACCGAGGAGGGCAAGGCCAGGGTGGATGCCGCGATCAGCACGCTGCTCGACGCGGAGTCCGAGCTGCTCGACCGGCTGCCGAAGGCCGACCAGGAGCGCTTGAGCGCCCTGCTGCGCAAGCTGAGCCTTGACTTCGACTAGGTCGCTGCTGCCGGGCCTCGGCCTCGCGCTGCTCGGCTTCCTGCTCGCGAGCCTCGTGCACTGGGCGCTGCCGGTGGTTCCGACACTGACGGCGTGCGTCGTGCTGGGCATCCTCTTCAGCGCGCTGCCGTGGCGCTCTCGCGTCCGCGAGGTCGTGCAGCCCGGGCTCGCGGTCGCCGCGCGGCGCCTGCTGCGCATCGGCATCGTGCTGCTCGGCTTCCGGCTGAGCCTGCTCGACATCGCGGGCCTCGGCTGGCTCGTGCTCGGGCTCATCGTCGCGATCGTGCTCATCACCTTCTTCCTCACCCTCGGCCTCGGCAGAGCCCTGCGCCTGCCGGGCGACCAGCCGCTGCTGATCGCCGCCGGGTTCTCGATCTGCGGCGCCTCGGCGATCGGCGCGATGGCGGGCGTGACGAAGTCGAAGGACTCAGAGACGGCGACCCCGGTCGCGCTGGTGACCCTGTGCGGGACGCTCGCGATCGCCGTGCTGCCCGCGCTGCAGCCCGTGCTCGGCCTGGACGCGGAGCAGTTCGGGATGTGGACTGGCGCGAGCGTCCACGACGTGGGGCAGGTGGTTGCGACGGCGCAGGTGGCGGGGGCATCCGCGCTCGCGATCGCCGTGGTGGTCAAGCTCACACGGGTTGCCCTGCTCGCGCCGATCATCGCGGTGACCGGCGCCGTCCTGCGGCGGGAGGGGAAGCGGCCGGCGATCGTGCCGCTGTTCCTCGCCGGGTTCGTCGCGGCGGTGCTCGCCAACAGCTTCTTGGCCGTCCCAGCCGGGTGGACCGGCGCGTTCGAGGACGTGCAGTTCCTCCTGCTCGGCCTGGCGCTGTTCGGCCTGGGCGCGGCCATCCGGATCGGGACTCTCGTGCGCACGGGCGCCCGCCCGCTCGCGGTCGCGGGCCTGTCGTGGGTGGCGATCGCGGGGATGTCGCTGGGGGCCGTGTACCTCGCGACAGCGGCCGGCGTGCCCGCCCTGGGCTAGAGCGACCCGCGGTAGCGCTCCCGCGGATCGCTCAGTCTGCGATTAGCAGCAGGGTCCGCCGCAGCATCCGTCGTTCATGTCGCCCTCCTTCCCTCTCAGTCGATCGATGCGAGGAGCGCCTCGATCCGGCCCTTGATGTCGTCGCGGATGCCGCGCACGACGTCGATGTCCTGACCCGCCGGGTCGTCGAGCTCCCAGTCCTCGTACCGCTTGCCGGGGAACACGGGGCACGCGTCGCCGCAGCCCATCGTGATGACGACGTCGGACTCGCGCACGGCGTCGACGGTGAGGAGCTTCGGGGCGTTGCCCGCGATATCGATGCCCTCCTCGGCCATGACCGCCACGGCGGTGGGGTTGATGCTGTCGCCCGGCTCGGAGCCCGCGGAGAGCACCTCGACGCGGTCGCCGCCGAGGGCCTGGAGGAATCCGGCGGCCATCTGGGAGCGCCCGGCGTTGTGGACGCAGACGAAGAGAACTGAAGTCATGCGCTCAGTGTGACTTTAAATATCGATGGCTGTCAATATTTGCTAGTGTCGATGCATGCCAGTTCTCGAGCTGCTCCCCGTCATCCAGGCCACCGCGTGCTGCGCGCCGCTCACGCGCGAGGTGCTCGGCGGGCAGCAGGCCGACGACCTGTCCCGCTCCCTCAAGGCGATCGCCGACCCCGCACGGCTGCGGATCCTCTCGATGGTCGCCGCCCACGAGAACGCCGAGGCGTGCGTGTGCGACCTCACCGAGCCCCTCGGCCTGAGCCAGCCGACCGTGTCGCACCACCTCAAGGTGCTCGTCGAGGCGGGCTTCCTCACGCGGTCGAAGCGCGCGACGTGGGCGTACTACGCGCTCGTCCCCGGCGCGCTTGAGAGCCTCTCGGCGTTCCTCGTCAGCCCCTGAACCCGACGATGCGCCCCGCCATCGGCGCGAGCAGCCGCTTCGGCACGAGCCGGGTGCCCCACGCCGCGAAGGCGTTGCCCGCGCCCGAGACCACGTGCGGCGGGGTCGAGCGCCGGTCGAGGGCGCGCATCGCGACGGCGATCACCTGCTCCGGGGTCTGCTGCCGGCCGGGAGGGTTGCCCGCGATGTCGAAGAACTCCGTCGCGGTCGCACCCGGCGCCAGGGCGGTGACCTTCACGCCGTGCTTGCGAGCCTCCGCCCACATCGCCTCGGTGAAGCTCAGCACGAAGGCCTTCGAGGCTCCGTAGACCGCCATGCCCGGGATCGGCTGGAACGCGGCCGTGCTCGCGAGATTCACGATGCCGCCGAACCCGTTCGCGATCATCGACGGCAGGAACGCGCGCGTCGCGTCCACCACCGCGGCAACGTTGAGCGCCACCTCCTGCGCCAGACGCTCCGGCGCCTCGTCGACGAGGGCGCCGTGCGTCCCGAAGCCCGCGTTGTTCACCAGCAGGTCGACCGGGCCGGCCGCGTCGAACAGGCGGCGCCCCGCCTCCGGCAGCGAGAGGTCGATCGTCACGACCTGCACCTTCACGTCGAGCGACGCCGCGAGCTCCTCGAGCCGGTCGGTGCGGCGGGCTGCGAGCACCAGCTCCGAGCCGCGGGCGGCGAGCACTCGGGCGAACTCGACGCCGAGGCCGGCCGAGGCCCCGGTCACGAGCGAGCGCTTCGGGCTGAACATCACTTCTTCCTCCTTCCGCCCACCCGCGCGACGATGATCGTCGCCGGGATGAGCACGAGCCACGAGTACATGGCGATGTTCGCGTCCCAGAAGAACGCGATGAGGATCGAGATGCCGAACACGATCGGCACGACCAGGAGGTTGCGCGCGACGTAGCGGTACATGTCCGGCTCGACGATCGCGTCGATGAGGTCGTGCCGCCACGCGTACACCCACATCCACAGCTGCACGAGGCTCAGGGATGCCACGACCGCCGCGTACAGCACGACCGACGGAACCTCGCCCGGGTACTCGCTCATGAGGCTCGTCGGGAAGGGCGTGAACGCCACGAGGAACAGCAGCAGGAAGTTGAGCTGGATGAGCCGGCTGTCGAACCCGTTGATGACGCGGAACTTGCGGTGGTGCCCGTTCCAGTTGAGCGCGATCACGGCGAACGAGATGACGAACGCGAGGAAGCCGGGCAGGAGGCTCGTCAGTACCTCGCCGGAGGTCTCGCCGTTGTCGACTTCGGGCACGCGAAGGTCGACGACCAGCAGCGTCATGGCGATCGCGAACACGGCGTCGCTGAAGAAGACCACGCGCTCGGTCATCCGGCCCTGACCGAAGATCGAGGAATACCGTTCCCTGAGGGATGACATGCCCCTCAATCTAGCTAGATTGGGCGTGTGCCCGTAGCTGAGGATCTCACCGCCCCCGTGCGCGAGCGCACACTCAACCCGCTGACCGACGGCATCGGCCCGAGCGCCCGCGCGCACGAGCACCGGCTCCTGAGCGCCGCACGCCCCGCTCTGCCGTTCCTCAACTGGATCGGCATGTTCGCCAAGCCTCTGCTCAAGGTGCCGGGCCTCGGCTGGATCACTGCCGACCCGCTCACCGCGCGCTCCGTGCTCAACGACCCCGAGCACTTCACCCTCCTGAGCGAGGGCGGCGTGGGCCACCTGTGGGCGCAGATCCTGGGCGACTGGGTCTACGACCTCTTCGACGGCCCCGGCCACTACGAACTGCGCACCAAGAGCCGCGAGCTGTTCACCGAGAAGTCCAGCTTCGAGTTCGTCGAGCGGGCCTGGGGCAGTCGCATCGAGGATGCCCGGCGCGCGTTCGACGCCGGTGAGCCCATCGACCTCGCCGACCTGAGCCGCATCCTGGTCGGCCAGATGGTGGTGACTCTGCTGGGGATGCCCGCAGAAGACACCGACGACGCCTACCGCGAGATCTTCCGCACCGGCGAGGAGCTCGCCGCGACGGCGCTCGGCACCACCGCCGACACCGTGCTGCCGCCCGAGAAGATCGCCAAGGCCAGGGAGATCGTCGAGAAGCTCACCGGCCACATCGACGCGGCCTTCGAGACCGCGCCGGGCACGACGATCATCGGCCGCTGCCGCGACCTCGGTCTCAGCCTGCAGGAGACGAAGGGGCTGTCGACCCTGCTCATGGTCGCGGGCACCGAGACCGCGGCATCCGCCATGGCCCGCACCGCGGCCCTGCTCTACGACACCGGCCAGCAGCACGCGCTCATCGCGGATCCGAAGCTGATGGAGAACGCCGTGCGCGAGGCCCTGCGCGTCACCTCCCCGGCGCCGATCATCGGGCGCTCGGTGCTCGCTGACCTCACCATCGGCAAGCACACCCTCACGGCCGGCGAGCGCATCGTCGTGCTCACCTGGACCGCGAACAACCTCGCGGGCGAATACCGGGTCGACCGCGACTACATCCCGCAGAACCGCCAGCTCTGGTTCGGCGCGGGGCGCCACCTGTGCCTCGGCGGTCCGCTCGCGCGGGCGGAGCTGACCAAGATCATCGAGCTGCTCGTGGGCGACGGGCGGCCGTTCCGCGTGGTGTCGCGCCGGTACGGCAAGCGGGTGCTCATTCCGGCGTACGAGAGCCTCGTAGTACAGAAAGCGGTGTGAGGATGAAGCGTCCCCTGGTATTCGGTGCAGCTGCCCTGTTCATCGGGGCGCTGGTGCTCACGGCTCCGCTCGCGGCGTCTGCCACCGGGGATCCGCCGGTGGTCTCCCTGAATGCCGTGGTCCTGAGCGACGACCACACGGCGACGATGCCGTTCGCCGGCGGGTCGATCTCGGATCCCGATGGCGACAGCCTGGACCTGACCATCACCTGGCCCGTGGCGAACGGCACGCTCACCGGCGGCGACTTCGTGATCGGCTCCGGAAGCGCCACGCTCACCGGAATCGGCAGCTACCTCACAACCCAGCTGGGGCTACTCACGTTCACGCCCACCATCGGCCTGACCGCTACGTCGCCGCTCACCACTACCGTCACCGACGGCACCAATCCCGCGGTCACCAGCGTCGTGTCGGTGACCGTCTCCGCGCTCACATCCGACCTGCACATCGGCGCCTCGGGCACGGCGGCCTACGGCTCGGCCGCGACTGTGAGCCCCGTGTATCCCGCGGGCATGGCCGGGGTCGACACCTCCGGCGTGCTGTGCGTCTCATCGACCGCCCTTACCGACCCGGTCGCCACATACGCCACCGCCGGCCTCTGCTCCGGAGCAGTGGCGCAGCCCGGCTTCAACTACAACTTCATCTACGACGCGGGCGCGGTCGTGATCGGGAAGGCGCTGATCACGATCACGGCAAGCAGCGACAGCGGCGTCTACGGCGCCCTGCCCGCGGTCGTACCTCTCTTCCTGCCCCTCCCCAATAACGAGACGTCAGTGCCCGGAATCACGTGCACGACCGTGGCGCCGGTGGTGCCGAGCGCCCCGACGAGGTGCGCGGGCACTGCGGCGAACTACGCGCCCACGTTCGTCGACGGCACCATGACGATCAGCCCCGCGCCCCTCGTGATCACGCCCTCGAACGCGCAGTCGACCTACGGCGGGGCCGCCCCCGTGACCGCTGCCTACTCGGGCTTCATCAGCCCCGACACGAAAACCGTCCTGACCACCCAGCCCACGTGCACGACCTCAGCGGGCGCGACCGCCCACGTCGGCGGCTACCCCGCCACGACGAGCTGCGCCGGCGCGGTCGCCACCAACTACGTCATCACCTACGGCGCGAGCGGCACCACCACGATCACCCCGGCGCCGCTCGCGATCACGGCGCTCGGCAAGTCGCGGCTCCAGGGGCAGGCCAACGGCGACTTCACCGCCACTGCGACCGGGTTCGTCAACGGGCAGACGCTGGCGAACCTCTCCGGCACGCTCGCCTTCACGACCGCAGCGGGCGTCACGAGCGGGCCGGGCAGCTACCCCGTGCAGCCCTCAGGAGTCAGCTCGACCGACTACGCCATCACCTTCCTGCCGGGAGTCGTCACGGTCACGGCGGTCAACCCCACACCGACGCCCACTCCTACTCCCACCGTGACCCCGACCCACACTCCGACACCGACACCCACTCCGACGCCGACGCGCACGTCGTCGCCGACCCCCACGCCCGACCCGATGCCGAACAGCGGCACCGGCGACCTCGCCTGGCTGCCCTGGGTGATCGGCGCGGCAGCAGTCGTGTTCATCGCCGCCGCCATCGCCGTCATCGCGTGGAGGCGGAGGGTCTAGCGCGCTCGATTCGTCACAAAGTGCTCCTTAGCGCGCTCGAAGGAGCAACTTTTGACGACTGGTGCGGACGGCGCGCTAGTCGTGCGTGGGGTGCTCGTGCGCGCCGTGGCCGGCGGGCTCGAGCTGGAACGTCGAGTGCTCGATCTGCACCGCGAAGTGCTCGGCGACGCAGTGCTGCAGGTCGTCGAGCATCCGGGCGTTGTGGCCGTCGTAGAAGCACGAGTCGTCGACGACGACGTGGGCCGTGAGCACCGGCAGGCCGGTCGCGATCTGGCTGACGTGCAGGTCGTGCACGCTCTTCACGTGGGGCAGCTCGAGCAGGTGGTCGCGCACCGAGTCGAGGTCGAGGCCCTTGGGCGTGGACTCGAGCAGCACGCTCGTGGTGTCGCGCAGCAGGAGCACGGCGCGCGGCAGGATGAGCGCGCCGATGAGGATCGCGGCGATCGCATCCGCGAGCTGGAAGCCCGTGGTCGCGATGACGATCGCCGCCGCGATGACGGCGAGTGAGCCGAGCGCGTCGTTCAGCACTTCGAGGAAGGCCGCCCGAAGGTTGAGGTTCTTCCCCCGGCTGGAGGCGAGCACGGCGATGGATGCCACGTTCCCGAGCAGCCCGATGATGCCGAACACCACCAGCTGGCTGCCCGTGATCTCCGGCGGGTTGAACAGCCGCTGCACGGCCTCGACGAGGACGAAGATCCCGACGGCCAGGAGGATCGCGGCCTGCGCGGTGGCGCCGAGCACCTCCGCCCGGGCCATCCCCCAGGTGCGCTTCGAGTTCGCGGGCCGCTTGACCAGGGTTGCGGCGAGCAGCGCGATCGCGAGCCCGCCCGCATCGGTGAGCATGTGCGCGGCGTCGACGAGGAGCGCGAGGCTGCCCGTGATGACGGCACCGACGACCTCGGCGACGAGTACGGCGGCGGTGATCCCGAGGGCTATCGCGAGGCGCCCCCGGCCCGAGTCTGCGTGCTCGTGGTCGTGCTCCACCATCAGCGCTCCTCCTCGTCGCCCTCGTCGAGCAGCATCCCGATCGGAGTGGCGCAGGTGTCGCCCCGCCACGCCTCGACGCCCTCGCGCACGGCGAGGCCCACGATCACGAGCGCCGCGACGGAGTCGGCCCACCACCACCCGAAGAGCGAGTTGAGGGCGAGCCCGAGGAGCACCGCCGCGGAGAGCAGGCTGCAGATGAGGGTCTGGCGCGAGTCGGCCATCGCCGTTGCCGATCCGAGCTCGCGGCCGGTGCGGTACTCCGCGAGGGAGAGCAGGGGCATGATGACCACGCTCAGGGCCGTGAGGATGAGCCCCACGGTGCTGTGGCGCGGCTCGACCGCGCCGAGAAGGGACAGCACCGCGCTGATCCCGACATAGGCGGCGAGGAGGAAGAACGAGAGCGCGATGACGCGGAGGGCCGGCTTCTCCCAGCGCTCCGGGTCCTTCCGGGTGAACTGCCACGCGACGGCGGCCGCGCTCAGCACCTCGACCACGGAGTCCAGCCCGAAGCCGAGCAGTGCGACCGACGACGACGCGACTCCCGAGGAGATCGCGACTATCGCCTCGACGACGTTGTACGCGATGGTCGCGCCCACGATCCAGCGGATGCGGCGGCGCAGAATGACAGCGCGCGCGTGCCGTTCGAGGGTTGCCGTCATCAGCAGCAGTCCTCGCTCGTGGTGAGCGGCGCCGCCTGGTGGGTCGCCGCGCCCTCGTCGATCGCGAGCACGACCCGCATGAGGTCGGAGAGCGCGTGGGCGAGCAGCGGGTCGGAGATCTCGTACCGCGACTGCCGGCCCTCGGGCTCCGCGACCACGAGACCGCAGTCGCGCAGGCACGCGAGGTGGTTGGACACGTTCTGCCGGGACAGCCCCAGCTCCTCGGCGAGCGCCGCCGGATAGGCCGGGCGCTCCAGCAGCGTCATGAGGATGCGCGAGCGCGTCGGGTCTGCCATCGCGCGCCCGAGGCGGGTCATGACGTCCAGGCGGGAGGCGAGCGTGATCATGCCCTCCACAGTACAGCGCTGGCTGTACTGTTACCAGCCCTCGGCGCCGGCTAGGGTCGTCGGGCCGGGGGCGTAGCCGAGGTGCTCGCGGGCGCGCGTGAGATCGAGGGTCCGCTCTGCGCCGAGTTGGCTGACCGCGTACCGGGTGAGCCGTGGCCTGCGGGACAGCCTCTCGAGCGCGCCCGCCGCGGCGAAGGCGGCGGCGTAGGGGATGCTGCGGATCGCGACATCCGGCCGCCCCCGCCTGACCAGGAACTCCTTCAGCACCGCCGAGAGCAGCACGTCGGTGTCGTCGCCCACGTTGTACACGCCGGGCGGCCCGGTGAGTGCGAGCTCGACCGCCGCTGCCAGGTTGTCGATGTGGGTGAGCGTGTGGCGCACTTCGGCGCCCTCGGGCAGGACGAGGCGGTGGCCCCGGATGCCCGCCAGCACCCTCGGCAGGAGGGTGCGGTCGCCCGGGCCGTAGACGGCGTGCGGCCGCAGTACGACAGCGCCGGGCGGGAGCTCGGCCTCGGCCGCGGCCTTCGACTCCGAGTAGCTGCTCAGGAACCTGCTCGGCAGCGGGGTGTCCTCCGTGACGCGGACCGACGGGGTGAACGCGTCGTACACGCTCGAGGTGCTGATATGCACGATGCGCGCGCCCGGGAAGCTGTCCACGACGTTGCGCGTGCCGATGCGGTTCACGAGCATCGCCCTGCCCAGCGGCGCGGAGTCGTCGGCGAGCGCCGCGCAGTGGACCACGGCGTCGGCGCGGCCGTCGATGGGGCCCGACGTGATGTCCCACTCGCGGCGGGTGAGCGGGACGACCTCGTGGCGGGCGCCGAGAGCTCGCGCGATCGCACCGCCGACGAACCCGGCGGCACCGGTGACGGCGACCCTCACAGCAGCTCGCGGAGCGCCGCGCGGTCGAGCTTCTGGCTCCGCCCCTTCTTCGGCAGCGCGTCGAGCACGACGATCCGGTCGGGCATCACCGCCGCATCGATGAGTCCGGGCAGGGCGGCCCCGACCCGGCTCGCGTCGCCCACGATCACGAGCACGAGCTGGTCGTCGCCGATCTCGTCGGGCACGCCCACGAGCGCGGCCTCCTGCACTCCAGGGATTCCCGCGATCACCGGCTCGTACAGCCCCGGGTAGACGTTGGTGGTGCCGCGGATGAACATGTCCTTGTTGCGGCCGCCGAGAATCACACGGCCGTCCTCGAGCCGCGCGAGGTCGCCGGTGCGCAGCTCCTCCAGCGGCGGCTCCCCGAGGTAGCTGCCGAGGCCCTCGCCCGAGACCACGAGCTCGCCGCCGTCGATGCGGGCGGCGATCGCGCCCATGAGCTCGCCCACGTAGTCGCCGGGGCCGTCGAAGGCGAGCTTCTCGTCGCCGTCCGCGATCGCTACGGGGAGGATCTCCGTCATCCCGTAGATGGCCCGGATGCCCGTCCCGGGCAGTTGCGCGCGCACCCGCTCGAGCAGCGGCCGCAGGACGGGAGCACCGCCCACGAGCAGCATCCGCAGGTGAGGCGGGCGGATCCCGGCGCGCAGCAGCGCGTCGAGCGCGGCCGGCACGGCGAACAGCACGTCGGCATCCTGGATGAGCGGCAGGTACTTCGCGGGCTTCGCACCGGGGTCTGCCCCTGCGGGCGGCAGCACCCAGTGCGCCCCGGAGATGAGCGCCGGGATGCCCACCATGAGCTGGTCGGTCAGCACGCGCTCGCCCGGCACGAAGCCGATGTAGCGGGCGAAGTCGTCGAGCCCGGTGCCGAGGGACGCCCGCGAGTGCACTACCGCCTTCGGGTGAGAGGTGGTGCCGCTGGTGAAGATGATGAGGGCCTCGGCCGTGGGCGGCGCGGGTTTCGATACGGCCCTAGGGGGCCTACTCAACCGGCGGAGCGCGGTCGCCCCGCGGGGCACCCCCGGCAGCCACGGGCCCGCGTAGATGTGCCGCGCGTCCGGCACGACGCTGCCGTAGTCGGGCAGTTCGAGCCCGCGTGACCGCGCGATGCCCCTGAGCGGGCCGGACGACGCCGCGTACAGCAGCGACTCGGCGGCCACCCACTTCGGCACCGCGAGCCCGGCGCGGGCGCGGAACATCGCCTCCCCCGCCCCCGGATCGGCGAACACGATAGTGCCGCCGGCCGCGATCACGCCGAGCGCGAGGCAGATGCCGTCGAGGCCGGGCCGCACGGAGAACAGCACGCGGTCGCCGGGCACCAGCCCGTGCTCGGCGAGCGCGCCCGCGATGCCGAGGATGCGCCCGCGCAGCTCCCCGTAGCGGAGCGTGCGCCGCCCGAGCGTCATGGCCGGCTCCGTGGGCGCGCGCTCGCACGCCTCCAGCAACGCCGCGAGGATGTCAGGCACGCGCGACCCTCAGCGACGCGTACGACGGGATCAGCACCCCGCGGGCCGCCGACCGCGACACGATCCGCAGATCGCCCGCGTCCAGTAGCGCGTCGAGCGTCAGCCGGATCTGCGCCATCGCGAGCGGCGCCCCCAGGCAGAAGTGCGTGCCGGCCCCGAACCACAGCTGCTTCAGCTGCGCGGCGACGTTGGTCCCGGGGTCGAACGGCCCGAGCGCGCGGTTCGCCGCGTACGTCGCGAGGATCACGCGGTCGCCGGGCCGCACCGCCACCGGCCCGATCGAGCCGCGCGCGACGACGCTGCGCAGCATCACGGGCGACGGGGTGGTCACCCGTAGCCCCTCGGCGATCGCGGGCTCGGCGAGGGAGCGGTCCGCGGCGATGAGCGGCAGCCAGCCGGAGTCCACCAGGACGGCGACGAGGCGCGGGATGTACGAGACCAGGGTCTCGGTGCCGGTCAGCACGAACGCGCCGACGGCACCCATGGCCTCGTCCTCCGTGAGCCCGAGCGCGCGCATCCGGCCCGGCACTGTCTGCTCGTCGCCGCTGCGATAGGCGGTGCGCGCGTGCGCGGTGAGCTCGTCGAGGATGCCGCGCGCGACCCCTACCTGAGCCGGGGTGAGGCGGGGCCGGGCGAGGCGCACGAACCGGGTGATCGATGAGACGCGGTCGAACAGCTCCTCATCGATGCTCTCCAGCGGGAGCCCGACGAGCTGGGCGATCATCGCGCTCGCGTAGCGCTTGACCTCCGCGACGATGTCGACCGTCTCCCCCGCCATGAGGCGCTGAGTGAGCTGCGACACCGGCAGGGATGCCGCGGCCAGCGGCTCGACGTAGGCGGGGGCGAACAGGCTCCCGAGCTTGCGCCGCAGCGCGAGGTGGTCGGCGCCCTCCATGTTCAGCAGGACCGCCGGGCCGAGCACGGGCGTCCACAGGTCGCTCGGGCTGCCCGGGCCCGTCTTCGTGAACGTCGCGGTGTCCATGAGCGTCGAGCGCAGCAGGCCCGCGTCGCGCACGAGGACGCCGAGGCCCGGAACGCGCAGCACGGGCCTCCGGGCGGTCTGCAGCAGCGGGTAGACGACGGGGTGCGCCGCGCGCATCACCCGCTCCTCCCACTTGACCGCCTGCGCGATCGTCATCGGATGTCCACGTGCTCGGGCTTGTACGCGTGGTCCTTGTACCAGAGCAGCGTGTTCTTGAGCCCCCACGCGCTCACGCGGCGCGAGCTGCCGAACACGACGACGTCGCGGCGGCGAGCGTAGTTGCCGGTCAGCCGGCGCACGGCGTTCACGAGCGCGCGGTCCTCGTGCAGGTCCTCGATGGCGGTGCGCGGGAAGCCGCCCGCCTCGACGTACAGGTCGGCGCGGATCCCCACATTGCAGCCCGCGGCCATGAGGTACGGCCCCCGGTACTCGGCCGAGCGGTTGCCCGGCCGGATCCGCCCGAACGCCTCCGCGAGCTCCACCGCGGCGCGCAGCAGCACCCGCCGCGCGAGTGAGAGGCCCTCGTCGTGGCGCGGCACGAGCTCCCCGCCCACGAGGCCGAGGGTGCCGAGCGATCGGCGGACGGCCGCCGTCCAGTCCGCGCGCGGCAGGCAGTCCGCGTCGGTGCGGGCGAGCAGGGTCGCGCCCGCGGCGATGGCGGCGCGCATCCCGGTGTCCGCGGCGGCGCCAGTGCCCTTCTGCGGCTCCTGCACGATGTGCCAGCGCGCATGCCCCCGTGCCGCGATCACGGCGGCCGAGGCATCCGTGCTCGCGTTGTCGACGAACCACACATCGAAGTCGGAGTCGACCTGGGCCTCCAGCGCGTCGAGCGTCGCCGCGATCCCCGCCGCCTCGTTGTACACGGGGACGACGACGGCCAATCGCTGATCGAGCCTGTCGAGACTCACAGCCGCACCACCATGAGCCCCAGGCTGATGCCGCCCGCCAACCCGATGAGCAGCACCAGACTTCCCGGCGCGACAAGGCCCCGCTCCCGCGCGAGCTGCAACTGCAGCGGCAGGGTGACGGAGGCGAGGTTGCCGTGGTCGGCGATCGTGATCACCGACTTGCCGGGCGCGACGCCGAGCCGCTCGAAGATCGGCGGCAGGTACGGCAGCGCGACCTGGTGGATCGCGACGAGGTCGAAGTCGTCCCAGTTCAGCCCGTTGCGCTCGAGCAGGTCGAGCACCGGCTGCGGCCCGAGCTCGAGGAACGCCTGCTGCAGCCCGGAGCCGTCCATGTCGAAGTAGGCGCGGTCCATGTCCCGCGGGTTCATCGATCCGCCCGTCGGCAAGGTGCCGATCTCCCAGTGCCGGCTCACCGCGACGAAGCTCGAATCGAGGATGCCCGCGGCGCCGTTCTCGAATGTCGCCGTATCCGTCGCCTCGAGGATCACCGCGGCCCCGCCGTCGCTCATCGTGTAGCCCGGGAACGAGCGGATGAACTGCTCGTGGTCTTTGAGCGCCCACCGCACGCCGTGCGAGGGCTGCTCGCCGCTCGCGATCAGCACCCGGCGGTACTGGCCCGCGGCGATGAGCGCCTCGGCGACCTGCATCGCGTTGATAACGCTGTTGCAGGCGTTCTTCACGTCCATGACCGGGCAGTCGAGGCCCAGTTTGGCGGCCACGATGTGGCTCGTGGCCGGCTCGATGAGGTCTTGGCTCGCGCTCGCGAAGATCACCAGATCGATGTCTCCGGGGCTCTCCTCGAGCGCCTTCTCCGCGGCCGCCACGGCCAGGTCGGAGGTCTGCCAGCCCTCGGGCCGCAGGTGCACGGACTCCACGCCGGTGAGCCTGCCGATCAGCCCGGTCGCGAGCTTGAGCTTCGGATTCCGGTCGCGGAGGTCGCGCTCCGTCTGCTTCGTGGTGCGGGTCTCGTCCGGGAGGTAGATCCCGATTCCTGCGATCCGGGCTGAGGCGCTGTGCACGAGGGCGAGCCTAGCGCCGCGCGACCGCCCCCCGTCGCGCCTTCACCATGCCGTCGATGACGTCGCCGGCGGCGACACCCACGAAGACGAGGACGAGGATCGGGGCGATCACCGACATGCCCAGGTCGTCCGGCCAGCCCAGCTTCGAGAGGAATGCGTGATTGAGCACGCGGTCGTTCACCACGAGCCAGATCGCGGGGACGAGGAACGCGACGTTGAGCACCACGTTCACGAGCGCGAGGGGCCAGTTCCACCCCGTGCGGTACAGCACGATCGCGAAGACCAGCTCCAGGGCGATCAGCCCGAAGACGTACGGGATCCACAGGGTCCAGAGGTCGGGCTGCAGCACCGGGATCGGGCTGCCCGAGGCATCCGTGAACACCGAGTTGTACTGCTGCCAGACGATGGCGCCCGCGAAGAACAGCAGGAACACCACCGAGGCGACGAGCTCGGGGATCCCGACACGGGGCGAGGTGCGCTCGGGCAGTGATTCGAGGGACCAGGAGGCGACGGGCTTCCGCGCCTTCTCCGACCTGGTGATGATCGCGAAGACGAGCGTCGTCCAGAACCCGAGGTGCACGGCGACCTCGATCGCGGTGCCGATGACGCTCCCGACGATCGCCCCGATGCCCGCGCCGGTGAGCAGCTGCACAAGGAACACCGTGGCCGCTGTGATCGGCAGCACGAGCACGTACAGCAGCTTGAGCAGACGGATGTAGTCGAAGTAGTAGGCGGGGCCGATCAGGAAGGAGGGCCGCTCCGCGTAGCTCGCCGACAGCCGGTCGGGGTCTCCCAGCTCGAGCAGCGTGTCGTGCTCGGCAGTGCGGATCGGCTCGCCGGCCGCGACCCGCGCCTCCATGGCGTCGTCGATGGATGCCCGGAGCTCGCGCTCGATGTCATTCCGCTGCTTCTCGGGCAGGGAGCGGATGACCGCCCATACGTAGCGATCGGTCAGGGTGCTCATGAGTTGTCTCCTTCTTCGAGGGTGCGGATCGAGTTCTGCAGGCTCGCCCAGTCGGCGCTCAGCACGTCGGAGAGCTCGCGGCCCTCGGCGCTTGTGGCGTAGAACTTGCGCGGGCGCGCCTGGTCGGTGTTCCAGTCGCTGGTGAGCAGCCCCTGCTTCTCGAGGCGGCGCAGCAGCGGGTAGAGGGTGTTCGCGTCAACGGGGAAGCCCAGGCGCTCGAGAGTCTCCAGCAGCGCGTAGCCGTATTCCGGCTCGCGCAGCACGATGAGGCACGCGAGCACGACGGTGCCGCGCCGGAGCTCCTGGATGTGCCCGCTGACGATCTCCTGTTCAACCATGATCCACACGTTACTGTGCGTCACACACTATTGTCAACATCCCAATAATGAGTTGAGGCATACTGGGGGGATGATGGATCACGGGATCAATACGACGGTTCCCCCGAGCAGCACCGGCTGCGTCGAGTGCGACGCGACCGGCTCCTGGTGGATCCACCTGCGACGATGCGCGGAGTGCGGGCACGTGGGCTGCTGCGACGACTCGCTGAACAAGCACGCGACCGCGCACTGGCAGGAGACCGGGCATCCGGTCATGCAGTCGTTCGAGCCGGGCGAGGCCTGGTTCTGGAACTACGAGACCAGCCAGTCGTTCGACGGCCCGGAGCTCGCGCAGCCCGACTGCCACCCCGACGACCAGGCTGTGCCGGGCCCGGCGCAGCGCGTGCCGTCCGACTGGCGCGAGGAGCTAGGCCAGTAGCTCTTCCAGCTCCAGCCAGCGGAACTCGACCGTGTCGAGCTGCGCCTGCAGGTCGGCGATCTCCTTCGCCAACGCTCCGAGGCCGGTGTAGTCGGACTGGTCGTGCGCGGCCATCCGTGAGTGCACGTCGGCGATCTGCCCGCTGAGCTTCTCGATCTTGCGACCGGCCGCCGCGTACTCCTTCTGGGCGTTGCGCAGCTCCGCGCCGCCGAGCCTCGGCTCGCTCTTGGCGGCAGCAGGGGCCGACACCTTCGCGCCCTGCCCCTTCTCCTCGTGCGCGCGCAGCTCCAGATACTGGTCGACGCCGCGCGGCAGGTGCCGCAGGTGCTTGCCGAGGATGGCGTACTGGTTGTCCGTCACGCGCTCGAGCAGGTACCGGTCGTGGCTCACGACGAGCAGCGTGCCGGGGAACGTGTCGAGCAGGTCCTCGATGGCGGCGAGCATGTCGGTGTCGAGGTCGTTCGTGGGCTCATCCAGGATCAGCACGTTCGGCTCGCTCAGCAGGATCAGCAGCAGCTGCAGCCGCCGCTTCTGGCCGCCCGACAGGTCCTTGACCTGGGTGGAGAGCTGCGCGCTCGCGAAGCCCACCCGCTCGAGCATCCGGCTCGGAGTCATCTCCTTGCCGCCCGTCACGTACGTGCTCTTCTGGCGCGAGATCACGTCGCTCACGCGGTCGTTCCACACGTCCTCGAGCTCGGCGAGCTGCTGGGTGAGGGTGGCGACCTTGATCGTCTTGCCGCGCTTGACCCGCCCGCTCGTGGGGAGCAGCGTGCCGCTCACGAGACTGAGCAAGGTGCTCTTGCCCGCGCCGTTGACTCCGAGGATGCCCGTGCGCTCGCCCGGGGCGATGCGCCAGGTCACGTCCTGCAGCACCTGCTTGTCGCCGTACTGCACGCCCACGTTCTCGAGGTCGACCACGTCCTTGCCGAGGCGCTGCATGGCCATCGACGACAGTGCGACGCTGTCGCGGGCGGGCGGCTCGTTCGCGATGAGCTCGTTTGCGGCATCGATGCGGAACTTGGGCTTGGCGGTGCGGGCCGGGGCTCCGCGGCGCAGCCACGCGAGCTCCTTCTTCATGAGGTTCTGTCGCTTCGACTCCATGGTCGCCGCCATCTGGTCGCGCTCGACGCGCTGCAGGATGTACGCGGCGTAGCCGCCCTCGAACGGCTCGATGAGCCGGTCGTGCACCTCCCAGGTCGCCGTGCAGATCTCGTCGAGGAACCACCGGTCGTGGGTCACGACCACCAGCCCGCCGGCGTTCGACGACCAGCGACGCTTGAGGTGCCCGGCGAGCCAGGTGATGCCCTCGACGTCGAGGTGGTTGGTGGGCTCGTCGAGGAAGATGATGTCGTGGTCGCCGATCAGCAGCGCGGCGAGCGCCACGCGCCGTCGCTGGCCGCCCGACAGGTCGCCCACGAGCGACTCCCACGGCAGGTCGGAGATGAGGCCCGCGATCACGTCGCGCACGTTCGGGTCGCCCGCCCAGACGTGCTCGTCGATGTCGCCGATGACGGTCTGGTGCACGGTCCTGGTGCCGTCGAGCTCGTCCGCCTGGTCGAGCATGGCGAGGGTCACGCCACCGCGGCGCGTGACACGGCCGGAATCCGGCTCAAGTCGGCCCGCGAGCATCCGGAGCAGGGTCGACTTGCCGTCGCCGTTGCGGCCGACGATGCCGATGCGGTCGCCCTCGTCGAGGCCGATGGTCAGCTTGTCGAAGATGACGCGCGTCGGGAATTCGAGGTGCAGCGCTTCAGCGCCCAGGAGATGTGCCACTGCCTAAAGGTAGCTTGGTTTGCATGTACGCCCGCGCCGTCACCATCGAGCTGCTGCTGGCGTCGCCCCTGCACCGCTACTACGGCAGGCCCGCCGACGGACCGACGGATGCCACGGGGCCCGAGCTCCACGACTCGATCGAGGTGCGCGCGGGGCTCGGCATCGTGGGCGACAGGTACTTCGGGCAGCGGGCGCACCGCACCGCGTCCGTGACGGTCATGGCCGTGGAATCCGTCGAGCGCATCGGCATCGGGCTCGACCCCGCGGAGACCCGCCGCAACATCATCGTGCGCGGCCTCGACATCGACGCGATGCGCGGCGAGGACTTCGAGCTCGGCGGCATCCTGTTCCGCGCGCACCGGCCCGCGAACCCGTGCGCCTGGATGGACGTCGCGCTCGCCCCCGGCGCGTTCCGGGCCCTGCGCGGCCGCGGCGGCATGCGCTGCGAGCCGCTCACCTCCGGCACCCTCCACCTCGGCCCCGCCGTGGCGCGCACGGTGCGCGCCCCGGCCGCCGTGCCGCTGTTCTAGTCCCCCGCCCGCCGAGAGTGCAAATTCGCACGGTGCGCCCCCGATCAACCGTCAGATTTTGCACTCTCGCCGCTGCCTTCTGCCCGCTCGACGAGGAGTGCCTCGAGCTCGCCCAGCAGGACCTGCGGTCGGGACAGGGTCCGGTCCGTCACCAGGAAGACGAGCCAGCCCGCGCGCCGGAACAGTTCGCGGCGAACGATGTCGTCCTCATACCTGTCCTTGTCCGTTCGGTGATGCTGGCCCTCGTACTCGATGGCGATTCGCAACTCAGGGTAGGCAAGGTCGGGCGTTCCCACGAATGCCCCGTGGTGATGAACGGCGAACCCGACCATCGGTTCCGGAAGGCCCACCCTGACGATGACGAGGCGCAACATGGTCTCGCGGGGCGACCGCGCGCCGACACGGACCTCGAGCAGCGCACGCCGGGCAAGTGCCACTCCGCGCTGTCCGGCGGACGAGTCGACTTCCTTGAGAAGTCGATCTAGCGTCGACAGGGGGCGCCGGCCCTGAAGGTCGACAGGGGGCGCCGGCCCTGAAGAAGGTAATCCCCCGCGATGATCAGTTCATCGAGGTTCAGTCTCGTTGCCAAGTGCAGCCAGGCTGTCTCGGGTGGCACCACGGGCATCCCGGCGCGCATTCTCGACGCCGTCAGTCCGCGATGCCCGACTACACCAGCGCGCCGGACGTGCGCGTGGTCAGCGGGAACAGAGACGTGCAGTGGTCCTTCCTCGAGCCGACGCGGTAGCGGGATCCCGTACAGCAGTGCGGCGGTCTCATAGCTGAAGGCGAACTGAGCGGGGGAGGCCGCGAGATACGCGCGCGTGCGCGTCAGCACGGGAGTGCGTGCGACCCCTGGCGCAGCCCTCACGCCGTGGAACGGCCTCTCGAGGTCCGAGGCTCTGAGTCGACCGACCGGTACACCCATGGCCCGCGCCTCGGCGACGCGGAACGATGGGGGAAGCCGCGGGTCGAGAGGTCTGCGGCGCGTCACGATCCCGAGAATGCCGTACCGCGCGAGTGGGCGCGTGGACTTTCCACCGTCCCGAGAGTGCACGAACGTACAGTGCGAGCACTCCTGCACCGTGAGATTTTGCACTCTCGACGAAGGGGGGTGGGGGCGGGGGCGGGGGGCGTTAGCCCACGGTCACCGTGACCGTGTGGTACCCCTCCGAGCCGTTCGGCGCGGGCGGGAGGCGCACGTCGCGCTGGGTGTCGCCCACGGCACCGGTCGCGCGCACGGCGACGGTGTGGTTGCCGGATGTCGCGTCCCACTCGTAGACCCACTGGCGCCAAGTGTCGATCGAGATCGCGTCGGCCAGGACGGCCGGCATCCACGTCCCGTCATCCACCCGGACTTCCACGGCCTCGATGCCGCGGTGCTGCGCCCACGCGACGCCCGCGACGGCAATGCGGCCGGCGGAGACCCCTGCGCCGCTCTGCGGCACGTCGATGCGGGACGCCGTCTTGACGGGCCCGAGCGCGTCCCAGCCGCGCGGGGTCCAGTAGCCCATGTCCTTCGCGAAGGTCGTGACCTTGAGCTCGGTCACCCACTTGGTGGCGGACACGTAGCCGTACAGCCCCGGCACGACCAGCCGCGCGGGGAAACCGTGCTCGAGGGGCAGCGGCTCCCCGTTCATCCCGACCGCCAGCAGCGACTGCCGGTCCTCCTCGAGCAGCACCGAGAGCGGCGAGCCCGCGGTGAACCCGTCGACGCTCGTGGAGAGCACCATGTCGGCGCCGGGCAGCGGACCGGCCTGGGCCAGCAGGTCGCGGATCGGGTAGCCGAGCCAGGTCGCGTTGCCCACGAGGTTGCCGCCGACCTCGTTCGAGACGCACATGAGGGTGACGGTGTGCTCGACGAGCGGCAGCGCGAGCAGCTCGTCGAACGTGATCTCCACCTCGCGCTCGACCATCCCGGTCACGCGCAGCTTCCAGGTGGACGCGTCGACGACAGGCACCTGCAGCGCCGTGTCGATGCGGTAGAAGGTGTCGTTCGCCGAGAGCAGCGGCGAGATGCCGGGGACGTCGAGCGACGCCCCGGCGGGGAAGGCGCCCTCCGGGGTCGCGGGCCGCGGGAGCTTGATCGCCTCGCGCACGGCGTTCACGGCCGCGGTCCCGGCGTTGATCGCCCGAGCCCCCAAGCCGATCACGAGAGCGCCCGCGGTGGTCGCACCGAGCATGACGAGGAACCCGCGCCGCGTGACGGCGGCACGTGCGGGCCGGGATGCTGCGGCGTCCGTCCAGCGGTGCAGCCGGTCGATCCCGAGCCGCAGGACGATGACCCCCGCCAGCACCCCGACCAGCGTCGGCACCGACGAGAGCGCATTGGACTCGGCCCGCGTGACGACGGCGAGCAGCGCGACGATTCCGAGGGCCACGAGCGCGAGGATGCCCCACGGCGGGCGGCGGTACTGCAGGATGCCGATCCCCACCGCGAGCAGGAGCACGAGTATCCCCAGCGCAACGAACAGCGCGACTTTGTCGCCCGTGCCGAACAGCCCGATCACGACGGTCTTGAACCAGCCCGGGACGAGGTCGATCACGAGCGAGCCCACCCCGAACAGCGGGCTGCCGGACGGCAGCACCATGATCGCGGCGACCGCCTCGGCGATGGCCAGGGTGACGATGCCGGTCAGCACGCCGACGAGCGCCGACCAGAGGAGGACGCGGCGGGGGCTCATGGAAGTGGTTCGGAGCGGAGGGTCACTCGGTGAGCCAACTCGGTCTTGCCGGGAGATCGCTGAACGTGCGGTACACGATGTCCGACTCCGGGCGCAGCACCACCCACACCGTGAGGAGCATGAGCCGGGCATCCAGCCACAGCGATTTGTGCTCGAGGTACCACATCTCGAGCTCGCCCTTGAAGGGGGCGATCTCGTCGCGGTAGAACGCGCGCGGGTCGATGCCGGGCTTCGAGAGCAGCCGCTCCTCGTCGCGGAACACGATCGAGCCGATTCCCGTGACCCCGGGCCGCACGTCGTAGATGTGCTCGCGCACGTGCGGCGGGTAGCCGTCGAAGTCCACCTGCACCTGCGGCCGCGGTCCCACGAAGCTCATGTCGCCCGTGAGCACGTTGAGCAGCTGCGGCAGCTCGTTGACCTTGGTGGCGCGCAGCGACCGGCCGACGCGGGTCACGCGCGGGTCGCCGCGCACGGTGAGCGAGCCGGTGCCGAGGTTGGGACTGTCCTTGAGCATCGTCGCGAACTTCCAGATGCCGAAGGTCTCGTTGCGGTACCCGATGCGCCGCTGCTTGTAGAAGACCTCGCCCTCGCCGGTGAGGCGCAGTGCGAGCATGACGGGAGACAGCAGCGGCGTGAGGATGACGACGGCCACGCCCGAGATGAGCACGTCGAAGAATCGCTTGAAAAAGGAGTACACGGCCGTCACATCTTCTGGTCGAGGCTCTTGCCCGTCTCCACATGGTGGAAGGTCGGGACGAGAGTCGCGAGGACATCGACGATGGCCTCCTTGGGCAGGTCGGGTCGCGCGAACAGGGCGCGCAGGTCGTCAAGCGTGGCCCGGATGCCCGCCACATCGTTGCTCGCGCGTCCGCGCACGATCCCCAGCGCGGCGAACGAGTCCAGGTCGACATCCTCCTCGACGGTGTAGAACTCCTCGAACGGCTTCTCCCCGGAGGTCTCCGACGCGAAGTAGTACACGGGCCAGGTGGTGTCGTCGGGCTTCCGGGCCGCGGCCTTGGCCCGCGCCTCGTCCTCGGTCGCGCACGGGTCGGGCTCGTACCCGAGCTCGCGCAGCAGCGCGTCGGCGATCGTGGCGAAGGTGAGCATCCGGGGCTCGTCCAGCTGCGGGAAGAAGATGTCGGCCGGCGCGCCCAGCACGCACGCGAGCAGGCACAGCTGCCCGCTCTCGAGCGGCGACACGAAGTAGCGGCGCACGTCGTGCGGGGCGGAGAGGGGCTGGTTCTTGGCGATGCGCTCGAGGAACCCTGCGGGCAGGCTGCCGTTCGAGAACGCGACGTTCGCGAAGCGCGCGGTGACCGCCGGCAGCTCGGCGGCGTAGGCGAGCACCGCCTCCTCCATGAGCTTCTTGGACGCGCCCATGACGTTGGCGGGGTTGGCGGCCTTGTCCGTCGAGACGCAGAAGAAGTGCTTCGGGGGCAGTTCGCGCATGAGGTCGAGCAGGGCGACCGTGCTCATGACGTTGTTCTCGAGCATCGCCTCGATCGAGTAGCGGTCTTTCTCGCTGCGCACGTGCTTGTGGGCGGCGAAGTGCGCGACGATGTCGAAGGGGCCCTCCGCGCGGAGCATCCGCTCGAAGACCGGCCCGCCGAAGCTGATCGGGTACGTCTTGTAGTCGTCGGGCACGAACTGGTGGTCGGTGCTGCGCAGGTCGCGAGTGAGCTCGGTCAGGCCGTTCTCATTGAGGTCGACGACCACCAGGCGAGCGGGCCGGTACGGCAGCAGCGCGCGGATGAACGACGAGCCGATGGTGCCGGCTCCCCCGATGACGAGCACGGATGCCCCCTCGATCGCCGCGCGCAGCTCCGCGTCGTGCGCGGCGAGGTCGGCGGCGAACAGGCTCTCGCGGCGCCCCACCACGTGGTCGGCGATGAATGCCTCGAGGTTCATGCGGTGCTCTCCACCGCTCGCGCGACCACGTCCACGACCTCGGCAACCTGTTCCTCGGTGAGGGTGTTGTACAACGGCAGGGTGATCTCGTTGGCGTAGAGCTCGTAGGTCTTCGGGTAGTCGGCGATGTCGTAGCCGCGCTCGCGGAACAGGGTGAGCATCGCCATGGGGATGTAGTGCACGTTGACTCCGACCCCGGCCTCGGAGATCGCCGTGATGATCCGGTCGCGGCGCTGCTCGTCGGCGCCCTTGATGCGCAGCAGGAAGAGGTGGGCGGAGGACTCGCGCTCCGCGTCCCGATACGGCGGCAGAATCGCCCAGTCGTACGGCGCGAAGCCCGCCTGGTAGAGCTCGAACTTGTGCTTGCGGTCGGGCAGCAGCTGGCTGGCGTACTTCCGGATCTGCGCCAGCCCGATCGCGGCGTTGATGTCGGGCATGTTGACCTTGAGGCCCTGGTCGATGATGTCGTAGCGCCAGGCCCCCGGCACGTTCTTCTCGAAGGCGCTCTTGTTCTGTCCGTTGAGCGCGAGCGCCTTGAGGAAGACGTACTCCTCTTCGTTGTCGAACGGCGCGGGGAGGTTGATCGCGATCGCGCCGCCCTCGCCCGTCGTGACGTTCTTCACCGAGTGCAGCGAGAACACGGTCGCGTCGGTGAACTGGCCGTTGGGCCGCCCCTTGTAGACGGCGCCGATGGAGTGCGCGGCATCCGTCACGACGAGGATGCGGCCGAGCTTGGCCTGGCGGGGGGTCGACGGGGCGAAGAGGGACGTGACATCCGGCGCTTCGAGGACCGCGTGGAGCGCGTCGTAGTCGGCCGGCCAGCCGCCCATGTCGACGGGGATGACCGCCTTGGTGCGCGGCGTGATGGCCGCCCTGACCTTCTCGGGGTCGATCGTGAAGTCGTCGAGCACGTCGACCATGACGACCGTCGCGCCGAGGTTCATCGCGCACAGGGCGGTCGCGCTGTAGGTGTACGCCGGGATGATCACCTCGTCACCGGGGCCGATGCCCAGCCAGCGCAGCATGAGCATCGCGCCGGAGGTCCAGGAGTTGACGCACAGCACCGGGGTGCCCGTGATCGTCGAGATCTCGGCCTCGAGCTGACGCACCTTCGGGCCAGTGGTGAGCCAGCCCGTGTTGGTGAGTGCGTCGTTCACTTCCGCGATGACATCCGCATCGATGAGCGGCAGCGAGAAGGGGATGGGCACGGTTACCTAGATTAGTCGCCGACGATGCGGGCGCCGTGTACCGGTCCCGTCGCGCGGACCACAGTCAGGCGGGCCGCGCTCAGCGCGATCTGCAGCTCGAGAGCCGAGTCGAGGTCGGCGGCGAGGAACGCGACGGTCGGGCCGGAGCCGGAGACGATCCCCGCGAGGGCGCCGTTCTGCTCACCGAGCTCGAGGACGTCGGCGAGGGAGGGCTCGAGGTGGAGTGCCGGTGCCTGCAGGTCGTTGTAGAGGCACTCGGCGAGCATGTCCGGGTCGCCGGCGCGGAGTGCCTGCAGCACGTTGGCGTCGACGGAGGGCGCGCTCTGGGCCGGGAAGATGTCCTGCGAGTGTCGCTCGCGGTGGCTGTCGAGCTCGCTGTACACCGCAGGCGTGGAGAGGCCGAAGTCGGCGAGCGCGAGCACCCACTGGAAGGTGCCCTTCGCGAGGGCCGGGCTCAGCTGGTCGCCGCGGCCGGTGCCGATGGCGGTCCCGCCCGTGAAGGCGAACGGCACGTCGGCGCCGAGCTGGGCGGCGAGGTCGAGCATGTCCTCCCGCGGGAGGCCGGTGCCCCACAGCGCGTCGCACGCCAGAAGGGTTGCCGCGGCATCCGCGGAGCCGCCCCCCATGCCGCCCGTGACCGGCACGTGCTTGTCGATCTGGAGGCGCACCCCGCCGCGGTAGCCGGTGCGCCGCGCGAGCAGGCGGGCGGCCTTGATCGCGATGTTCGAGCCGTCGGTGGGAACGCGCGAGAGCTCGACGGTTCCGTTGACCTCGACGGAGAAGTCGTCGGCCGGGTAGGCGCGCACGTCCTCGTAGAGCGACACCGCCTGGTACGCGATCGCCACATCGTGATAGCCGTCGTCAAGAAGCGACCCGACCTTCAGGAAGACGTTGATCTTGCCCGGCGCTCTCGCGTGCACCATGGTCGTTCCCGGCTCCGGTGTCATGGAACCAACCTATCGTGGGCCGGTGGTCGAGCCTGTCGAGACCCGGGCTACCGCCAGGTACTGCTCCACCGTCAGCTCCTCGCCCCGGGCGGTGGGCGCGACACCCGCCGCCTCGAGTCGCGCGGTTGCCGCGGCGGAGTCGCCCAGCACCGGGGCGAGCGCCTGGCGCAGCATCTTGCGGCGCTGCTGGAACGCGGCATCCACGAGCTGGAAGGTCGCGAGCCGCTCGGCCTCGGTGCCCGGCTGCTCGTGGCGCTCGAAGCGCACGAGGATCGAGTCGACGTTCGGCACCGGCCAGAACACCTGGCGGCTGACCTTGCCCGCCGTGGAGAACGTGCCGTACCACGCCGACTTCACCGAGGGCGCCCCGTAGACCTTCGAGCCGGGGCCGGCGGCGACGCGCTCCCCCACCTCGGCCTGCACCATCACGAGCCCGCGGTCGATCGACGGGAAGTGCTCGAGGAAGTGCAGCAGCACCGGCACCGACACGTTGTAGGGCAGGTTCGCGACGAGCACCGTCGGGCTGCCGGGCAGGTCGCGCACCTTGAGCGCGTCCTCCGTGATGACGGTGAGCGAGGCATCCGGCGCCATCTCGGCCACCGTGATCGGCAGCTGCCCGGCGAGGCGGCGGTCGATCTCCACGGCGACCACGGACGCCCCGGTCTCGAGCAGCCCGAGGGTGAGCGATCCCAGTCCGGGGCCGACCTCCACGACGGTCTCGCTCGCGGTGACCCCCGCCGACTTCACGATGCGCCGGACCGTATTGGCGTCAATCACGAAGTTCTGACCGAGCTTCTTGGTCGGCTGCAGGTCGAGCAGGTCGGCGAGATCGCGGACCTGTGCCGGTCCAAGCAGCTGCACGCTAGTCATCGATGACGACCGGCTCGGAGTCCCAGGTGCCGTAGACCTCTTCGGTGGTCGAGGTGATCTGCGCCGCGAGCATGGTCACGTCGGTCTCGAGGTGCGCCGCCATCGCCCGCAGCGTGATCGGGAGCAGGTACGGCGCGTTCGGCCGGCCGCGCAGCGGGTGCGGCGTGAGGTACGGGGCATCCGTCTCGATCAGGATGCGGCTGCGCGGGATGACCTCGAGGGCCTCGCGCAGGTTCGCCGCGTTCTTGAACGTGACCGTGCCGGCGAACGACAGGTACCAGCCGTTGTCCGCGCAGAGCCGCGCCATGTCGGCGTCGCCCGAGAAGCAGTGGAACACCGTGTGCTCCGGGGCGCCCACCCGCCGCAGGGTCGCGATGACCTCGGCGTGGGCGTCGCGGTCGTGGATCTGCAGCGCGAGCCCGTGCTTCTTCGCGATCTCGATGTGCGCCTCGAACGACTCGTACTGCGCGCGCAGCTCGGCGTCGCCCTCGGTGCGGAAGAAGTCGAGCCCGGTCTCGCCCACGGCGCGCACCCGCGGTCGCGAGGCGAGCTCGTCGATCTCGGCGAGCGCCTCGGAGAGCTGGCCGGATGCCGCGTACCGCGGCGCCTCGTTCGGGTGCAGTGCCACTGCCGCGAGCACCCGGGGCTCACGTGCGGCGATCTCCGCGGACCAGCGCGACGACGCCAGGTCCCCGCCCACCTGCACGACTCCGCGCACGCCCACGCTCGACGCCCGGTCGAGGTGCTCGCGGTAGTCGAGCTGCGGCCCGTCGTACTCGGCCGAGTGCTCGAGGTGGGTGTGGTTGTCGTACACCCCTACTGTGAGCGCCTCGGGAAGAGGCGGGTATTCACTCACCCGTTTCGATCCTCGGGAACAGCGGGCTCTCGAGCGGGGTGACCGAGCTGCCGCCCTTCCACTCCCACGCGCGGTCGATGCGCTGCGCGTCGACCCTGCCCTCGCCGCCGAGGGCCTCCCACAGTTTCGCGGTCGCCTTCGGCAGCACCGGTGCGAGCAGCACCGCGAGGGTGCCGACGCCGTGGATCGCGGTCGCGAGCACCTGGGCGAGCCGATCGCGGTCGGCCTCGTCCTTGGCGAGCACCCACGGCTGCTGCTCGGTGATGTAGAGGTTGAGCGCGTCGACGAGCTCCCAGATGGTGGCGAGCGCCTTGTCGATCTCGAAGGCGTCGATGTGCTGGCCCGCGGCATCCGTCACCCGCTTCTCGATGCCGGTGATCGCATCGTCGAGGGCCGCCGAAGGGACGTGACCGTCGAAGTACTTCGTGACCATGGCGATCACGCGCGAGGCGAGGTTTCCGAAGCCGTTGGCGAGCTCGGCCTGGTAGCGGGCGCTCAGGTCCTCCCATGAGAACGAGCCGTCCTGGCCGAACGTGATCGCGGAGAGGAAGTAGTAGCGGAACGCGTCGGAGCCGAACGTGTCGGTGATCTCGTTGGGCGCGATGCCGGTGAGCTTCGACTTGGACATCTTCTCGCCGCCCACCAGCAGCCAGCCTTGCCCGAACACCGCGCGCGGCACCTTTAGCCCCGCGGCCATGAGCATCGCCGGCCAGATGACCGCGTGGAAGCGCGCGATGTCTTTGCCGACGATGTGCACGGCCGGCCAGCGGCGCTGGAACTGCGCGTCATCCACGCCGTAGCCGACCGCGGTGACGTAGTTGAGCAGCGCGTCGAACCAGACGTAGACGACGTGCGAGTCATCCCAGGGCACCTTGAGGCCCCAGTCGAAGCTCGACCGCGAGATCGAGAGGTCGGCGAGGCCCTGCTTGACGAACTGCACTA
>JAODAQ010000048.1 GCA_025463515.1 Rhodoglobus sp. | reverse complement strand
TCCGGGCGGCCTCCTCCACGCTCACCGGGATCGACTCGAAGAACTGCTTCATGATGAAGATGCCCGCCGCGTCGATGATGATCGGGATGATCATGCCGGCGAACGAGTCGTAGAGGCCGAGCTGCTTGAGGATGAGGAAGCGCGGGATGAGCAGCACCACGTTCGGCACGGCCATGACCGCGATGAGCCCGGCGAACACGACGGTCTGCCCGCGCCACTTCAGCCGCGAGAGCGCGTAGCCCGCAAGCGAGTCGAAGAACACCCGGCAGGCCGTCACGACGATGGTGATGAACGCCGAGTTCGCGGTCCACTGCAGTAGCGGGACCGTCGTGAACAACCGCTCATAGGCGGCGAAGCTCCAGGTCTGCGGCAGCAGCGAGAGCGGGTTCTGGGTGGCATCCGCGTCGGTCTTGAAGCTCGACGCGACCGAGATGAGGAACGGGTAGATGTAGATGAGCGCGAGCAGGCCGAGGACCACGTAGGTCACGATCATCGTGAGGCGCGCACCGGAGCTGATCATGCGACGGCGGCGCGGCATCTTCACGGCCTGGGTCGCGACCGCTGCTGCGGCCTCTGTGGTCGTCATCGCTTGGCTCCCGCCGCTGCGTCGCGCATCAGCCGCGCGAGCGCTCGTTTCTGTCTACGGACCCCGGATGCCCCGAGGTCGCGGTCACGGAGGATCCAGCGCTGCAGCAGAGTGAGCGCGACGATGATGCCGAACAGCACGAACGCGATTGCCGCGCCCTGGCCCCACTTGAGGTTGTAGAAGGAGGTGTCGTAGGCGAGGAACGCGGGCGTGAGGGTCGTCTTGCCGGGGTCGCCGCCGCCCGTGAGGTAGATCTGGTCGAAGACCTGCCAGGTGCCGATGAGTCCGAGGGTGAGCACCGTGAAGAGCGTCGGCTTGAGCATCGGCAGCGTGACCGAGAAGAACTTGCGGAAGGCGCCGGCGCCGTCGACGGAGGCGGCATCCTCGATCTCCTCGCCGACGTTCTGCAGCGCCGCGAGGAACAGCAGCATGAAGGTGCCGGAGGTCGTGAAGATCGCGAGGATGATCAGCACGCACATCGCGACCGAGGGGCCGGAGAACCACGCGGCCCAGTCGAGGCCCAAGGGCCCCTTGCCGGGGATGCCGCCCGTGACCCCCGAGAAGATGCCGGACGGGTTGGAGAACCAGTTCGGGCCCTGCACCCCGAACCATCCGATCACCTGGTTCACGGCGCCGGACGAGGTGAACAGGAAGATGAAGATCGTCGTGATCGCGATGGAGCTCGTGACCGACGGGAAGTAGAAGGCGGTGCGGAAGAAGCCGCGGCCCTTGAGCAGCCGGCGGTTCACCTGCACCGCGAGGAAGAGGCTCAGGGCCGTCTGCAGCGGCACCACGAGGAGCACGTAGTAGAGATTGTTCCGGATGGCCGTGCCGAAGTCGCGCTGCGCCAGCCCCGACTCCACGAGCACCTTCGAGTAGTTGGCGCCCCCCACGAAGCTCGAGTTGCCCAGCGGTGAGCCGAGGCCGTTCCAGTTGCTCAGGCTGACGTAGAGCGCGAGCAGGATCGGCAGCACGAGGAAGACGCCGATGATGACGATGGCGGGCGTCACGAACAGCCACCCGTAGCGGCCTTCCGGGCCGCGGATTCCCTTGCTCATGATGCCTCCCGGTGATCGCGGGTTGAGTAGGCCGCCCGCGGCCGTATAGAAACTGGCTTCGATACGGCCCTGGCGGGCCTACTCAACCCACTGAACTGCTAGTTGCCGTTCGCCTCGTCCAGGGCCGCCTGCAGCGACTCCTGGAAGCTGGCGAGGATCGCCTTCGCGTCGCCGCCCGCGAGGTTCGCGAGCTGCGCATTGAAGTCGCTGACGACCGTTGCCGAGCCCGCGAAGTTCACGGGGCTCACCGCGTAGTCGTTGCCCGCGACGAACGCCGCGTTCTCCGGGTGCGCCTCGGCGTAGGTCGCCGCAGCGCCTTCCGTCGACGGAAGGACGCCGAAGGCGTCACCGAAGGCGAGCTGCTGCGCGTCTGCGGTCAAGTACTCCACGAGGGAGACGGCGGCGTCACGGGTGTCCGAATTGGCGGGGATGCCCCAGCAGTTCGTGAACGTGAACGTCGACTTGCCCGCAGGGCCGGCCGGGAGCTCGTAGGACGCGTACTTCGTGTCCGGGAAGTCACCCGCGATGCCCTTGATCCACGGGCCCTCGATCACCATCGCTGCCTTACCGGCACCGAGAGCCTCGCCGGACCAGCCGGCGTCGACCTCGCTCGGCCACTTGAGGACGCCCTCGTCGTGGAGCTTCTGGATGTACTGCAGGCCCGCGAGGTTCTCGGGGCTGTCGGCGACGGCCTTGTCGCCGTCGACGAGCTGGCCGCCGGCCTGGTTCATGAAGACTCCGGCGCGGGCGTACTCGAGGCCGAACGACAGGCCGACGGTGTCAGCCGTGGTGAGCTTCGTGGCGGCTGCCTCGAGGCTGTCCCAATCGGTCGGGATGTCGGCATCCGTGAGGCCTGCCGCCGCCCACTTGTCGGTGTTGATGATCAGGCCGAGCGTCGAGAAGTCCTTCGGCGCGCACGTGAAGGTGCCGTCGTAGGTGAACGTGTCGGTCAGTGCCGGGTAGAAGTCGGCCGCGTTGGGCAGGTCGGCCGCGTAGGCGTCCAGGTAGCCGTTCTGGGCGTAGGTCGCGAACTGGTCCCAGCTCATGTAGAAGAGGTCGGGCGCGTCGCCGCCGGCGAAGCCCTGGCTCAGCTGCTGGGTGAGGTCGCTGGCGACAACGACCTCGACCTTCGCGTTGTTGTCCTTGGCCCACGCATCGGCGGCGGACTGCACGGCCTGCGTCTCCGCGTCACCGCTGGTTCCGATGAGGATGCTCAGTTCCTTCGTCTCACCGGACGAGTCACCGCCTCCGCTTGCACACGCTCCCAGGCCGGCGACGACGCCGACGGCGAGCAGGGCTGCGCCCCATTTCCTGTACTTCATTGGTTTTCCTCTCGATTGTGATTGCCGGATGTGGTGCCTCCGGCCGTTTCCTCGACGGGCGCCAGGTGACTCGACCGGCGCACGACAAGCTTCGGGGTGATGAGGCGGTGCGTTTCCACTGCCGTCTCTCCATGGGGGAGGACGCGACGGCCGGTCGCGCCCATGAGCAGTTCGAGGGTCGCCGCGGCGACGAGGTCGAGCTGCTGCTCGACGCTCGACAGGCCGACGGCCTGGGCGACTGGCGTGTTGTCGAACCCGATGACCGGGAACTTCTTCTGGCCCGCCTCGTTGACGGCCATCATCGCGCCGAGGGCGAGCGAGTCGCTCACGCACACGAGCGCGTCGAGCCCGTGGTCGCCCTTGAACAGGTCCTCGACGAGGCGGCGGGCCTGGGGCACTCCCTCGTCGGTACGGGTGGTGAGGGCATCCAGCTGCGACTCGTCGAAGCCGAACTCCTCGGTCATCGCGGCGGCCCAGCCCTTGCGGCGCTCGTCACCTGTTCCGGAGCCGGCGGGCCAGCCGAGGTACCCGATGTTGCGCAGCCCGCGGCCGATGAGGTGCCGGGTGGCGTCGTAGGTGCCCGAGTAGCCGTCGACGTCGACCCAGAGGCGGTCGGGGCTCTCGAGGTCCTCGCCCCAGGGGCGGCCGAACGCGACGAACGGAACGCGCTCCCGGATGAGCCACTCCAGTCGAGGGTCCTCGTACTGCGTCGCGGTCACGACGAAGGCGTCGACGTCCGCGCCGTCGCGCAGGTTGCGGAACTGCTCGATCTCGTCGACCGGATCGGTCGCGGTGAACAGCATGATGCGCATCCCGCGCTGGGCGGCCTGGTCGGTGAGGGCGTGCAGGTAGCGGTCGAGGATCGAGCCCGAGATCCCGTTGACGTGCGGGTCGAGCCGGATGCCGATGGTCGACGACTGGCGGGTGCGAAGCCTGCGCGCAGAGGCATGGGGGCGGTAGCCGAGCTGGAGAATCGCGGATTCGACGCGCTCCCGTGTGCCGGCCTTCACGATCTCGGGGGAGTTGAGCACGTTGGAGACGGTCTGGCGCGAGACGTTCGCCACGCGGGCGACGTCTTCGACTGTCGGCAGTTGTGCCACGCTCGCGCCTCCCTTGGCTCTCTTGAACGATCAAACTTGCGCGCCTGAACCCGAGTCGTCAGAAACTGCGCTTCGCGGGTCGCCGTGGAGCACTTTCTGCCGATTCGGTCGAACACGCTCAGAAGTTTGATCGATCAAATCCTGAGTGTTACGTTACCTCCCTAGGCGCGAATGTCAACCGGATTGCGCCGAAGGATCAACGAGGAGCCGAACCGATGCCATCAGAAACACCCCGGCAGCCGCTCCTCCACGGTGAGACCGTGGTGCTCCGGGCCCCCACCCAGGCGTGGTCGGCGGCCGACGGATCGATCGGCGGCCAGCCCATCCACGGCCTCTACTTCTCGGATGTGCGCTTCGTCTCGGCACAGTCGGTCACGGTCGCGGGCGCGCCGACCGAGCACATCGCGACGGTCCCGCGCGGTGCGGATGCCACCACGTTCGTCTCCGTCGTGCGCGCGCTCGACGACCCCACTCCCGACCCCGGGGTGCGGGCTGAGCACACCCGCACGGCCACCGCCACGGGCATCCGGGAGCGCGTGGAGATCAGCTCGCGGCTGGCTCACGAACTGCACACCGAGGTCGCCGTGGCGTTCGCGGCGGACGTCACCGGCATGGACACCGTGAAGTCGGGGCGCGCCGATTCGGCGCCCGCGGTCGAGGTCGGCGGCGATGGCGCGGCCTGGTCGGGCGGCGACGTCTCCGTCGTGCTGCGCGCGCCCGGGGCATCCGTCGTGGCAGACGCGCTCACGTGGTCGGTGGTGGTCCCCGCACACGGGTCGGTGGCCGTCGAGTGGTCGTACGAGGCGACGGATGCCCTCGCGGTAGTGCACGGCGCACCCGGTGCACCGCCGTGGTCGCAGCCCACCGTGACCGCGGGCGACGACCGGATCACCCGCTGGGCCGCCCGCGCCCTCGCCGACCTCGACGCCCTGCGCCTCGTGACGGTCCGTGAGCCCGACCTGCAGTTCCTGGCGGCGGGCGCGCCCTGGTTCTTCACGCTGTTCGGCCGCGACTCGATCTGGGCCGCGCGCTTCATGCTGCCGCTCGGCACGCAGATCGCGGGCGACACCCTGCGCATCCTCGCCGGGCTGCAGGGCACGGACGACGTGCCCGAGACCGCGGAGGAGCCCGGCAAGATCATGCACGAGCTGCGCCGCGGCGACCTCGTGATCCCGGGCGAGGGAATCCACCTGCCGCCGCTGTACTTCGGAACCGTCGACGCCACCGCACTATGGGTGTGCCTCCTGCACGACGCGTGGAAGTGGGGGCTGCCCGACGAGCAGGTGCGCGATCTCATCCCGCACCTGTCGCGAGCTCTGGAGTGGATGCGCGACTTCGGCGACTCCGACGGCGACGGGCTGCTCGAGTACGCCGACAAGAGCGGCCGCGGCCTCTCGAACCAGGGCTGGAAGGACTCGGGCGACTCGGTGCAGTGGCGCGACGGCACGCTCGCGACCGGGCCGATCGCCCTCGTCGAGGTGCAGGCCTACGCCTACGAGGCGGCAACGCACGGCGCCGATCTGCTCGATGCGTTCGGCGGCGACGGCGCTGAGTGGCGCGCCTGGGCCGCTCGGCTGCGCGACAAGTTCCACGAGTCGTTCTGGATCGAGGACGCCGACGGCGCGTACCTCGCCATCGCGCTCGACGCCGACAAGAAGCCGGTGGACACCGTCACCAGCAACCTCGGCCACGTGCTCGGCACGGGGATCCTCGATGAGCGGCAGGCCGGCATGGTCGCGCGCCGGCTGGTCGACCCCACGCTCAACTCGGGCTACGGGCTGCGCACCATGTCCACGGACTCGGCCGGCTACTGGCCGCTGAGCTACCACGGGGGCAGCGTCTGGACGCACGACACCGCGATCGCGATCTCCGGGCTCGCGCGCGACGGCTTCCGGGACGAGGCCGACGAGCTCACGCGGGGGCTGCTCGCCGCGGCATCCGGCTTCGAGTACCGGATGCCCGAGCTGCACTCCGGCGACGCGGCCTCCGAGGTGGCGGCTCCGGTGCCCTACCCCGCCGCCTGCCGCCCGCAGGCCTGGTCGGCCGCCGCCGCGGTGTCGGTGCTGTCGAGCGTGCTGGGGCTGCGCCCGGATGCTCAGGCCGGGGAACTGGGGATCTCGCCCACCGCGGTCGTGGGCGCGCTCACGGTCGAGGGGCTCGTCTTCGACGGCGAGCGCGGCCAGGTCGTCGTGGGCGCCACGGGCGAGGTGCTGAGCGGGTCGCTGCCCCTCGTAGTGGGTTGAGTAGGCCGCCCGCGGCCGTATCGAAACCCGAACGTCGAGCAGCCGGTTTCGATACGCGCGCCAGAGCGCGCTACTCAACCCGCGCTAGCGGCTGGCGGAGAGCTTGCTCAGTGTCGCGATGACCTGGCGCGCGATCAGGCGGCCCGCGCGGTTGGCGCCGATCGTCGACGCCTGGGGTCCATACCCCGCGAAGAATATACGCGGGTCCTTCCACGACGCGCCCTGAGCGACGACGACGCCGCCCTCCTTCTCGCGGAGCTTGAGCGGCGACAGGTGGCGCAGTTCAGGGCGGAACCCGGTCGACCAGATGATCGCATCCGCCTGCTGGAATGCACCGTCGGCCCAGCGCACGCCCTCGGGCTCGATCGACTCGAACATCGGCCGCGGGGTGAGCACCCCGCGCTCGATCCCGGCCTGGATGCGGCGCGTGCGCGGAACCCCCGTGCCGCTCACGATGCTCGGGAGCGCACGCCCGGCGCGGGCCGCCTCATCCTGCGCGACGACCGCCTCCTTGCGGGCCTCGAGGTTGAGCTCGCCGTCCTCGAGGAAGTCGATGGGCCGGCGGCTGACCCACGTGGTCTGGGCCGCGACGTTCTCGAGCTCGAGCAGGAACCCGATCGCGGAAGTACCGCCGCCCACCACGACGACGCTCTTGCCCGCGAACTCGTCGGCGCTCACGTAGTCGTTCGTATGCAGGTGCTTGCCCTCGAAGGACTTGAGGCCCGGGTACCACGGGATGAAGGGGGCGCCCCAGGTGCCCGTCGCATTCACGACCGTGACGGTCGTGACCTCCTTCTCGTCGCCGTCCAGGTCGAAGTTCACAACGAGGTCCGTGCCGAAGTTCTCGACCGACGTGACATCGGAGGGGCGCACCACCTGCAGGCCGAAGTGGGCCTCGTACTGGCGGTAGTAGTCCGCGACGACGTCCTTCGCGGGAGCGTGGCGGTCGGCAGTCTCGAAGCTGAGGCCCAGCTCGTCGAAGCCGGGGAGGTCGTTGATGCGGTGGGCGGAGCCGATGCGCAGGGCATCCCACCGGAACTGCCACGCACCGCCCGTGGTGGGCCCGCGGTCGAGCACGACGAAGTCGTTTCCCGGGTCGAGCCCGAGGCGCTTGAGGTAGTACGAGACCGAGAGCCCCGCCTGGCCTGCGCCGATCACGACAACTGAGGTGTCGGTGTTCGCGGTTGCCACTCGACAACGTTACCGGGCGCCGAGGGTTGCCGTGGAGAACGGCCAAGGTCGGAGGGAGGCTGCATGCTAAACTGCACGTTAGTTTTCTACCAATCCCTGTCCGCTCGTTCCCTGGATGCCCTCGGCGCATCGGGACAGACATCTGAGGGGGTCTCGCATGGGACGCGGCCGTCAAAAGGCAAAGCACACCAAGGTCGCCCGAGACCTCAAGTACTTCAGC
>JAODAQ010000018.1 GCA_025463515.1 Rhodoglobus sp. | reverse complement strand
CGATGTCCTGGAGGTAGCCCAGGAGGAGGCGGCGCTGTCCAACGAGCAGCAGCAGGCCACGACGTGAGTGGTGGTCGTGCTTGTGCTCCTTGAGGTGCTCCGTCAGATCCTTGATGCGGTGAGTAAGCATCGCAACCTGGACCTCGGGGGATCCCGTGTCACCTGGGTGGGTAGCGTACTCGTCGATGATCGCCTTCTTGACACTGGCTTCAAGAGCCATAAGGTGATCCCCTTTCTCCTCGTTGCGCGGTGCCCATGGGCAGGATGCCTGAGCTCTCTTTATCCGCGGCCGTTAGACGGCAACCTTGGGAGTTTAGCAGAGCTCCCTCTATTGCAGGAACTGAGCCGTAGCACCGGCCACATGGTCTTCGATTGCGTCTTTCATGCGCCGATCCGAAGACAGCAGCTCCGCTGTTGGTGCCCATTCGTCCTGCACCCCACGAAATACTCCGCGCGCAGTTTGCACCACCGAGTCCTCGGAGACACGCAGCTTCCTAGCGAGCCGAGCGAAGGCGCCGATATCGAGCGCATTGGACGCGCGAGTGCCCGCAAATTCAAGAGCAATCTCGGAGGAGATCCCGAGGCCCGGATAGCCCGCGACAGACACGAGGTCATAGGCGGGAGAGATCACTGGTACACGTGGATCGTGATAAATCAGGGACCAGTTCTTCAAATGTGCATCCCAGTTCCCGACTGCGAGGCTAAAAGCCAGACGACGTACGAACTCCAGAAGGGACGCTTCGTCACGACCGCGATAGAAGAGGTTGGCTGCGGTTTCGCAAGTCCCCCGGTACTTGTCGTCAGGGCTATAACTACGAACCTGCGCTAGATCCTCTATGTGCACTCGACCATGAGGCGTCCTATCGAATCTTCGTATTGCGAACGCGTGATTCTCCCCGGACCACTGCTCGTCCGGCAGATCCCTAACATCGTCCCGGTGCACGTATTCAATCTCGGGTACATCAATTCCTACCCGACGAGCAAGACTCATCATTGCAAACTCATTGAGGGGCAGATTCGGGAACGTCCGATCGGGGAACTTAATGAGCCAATCGCCCAATTGGTCGCTGGCAGACCCGATGAACTGAGATTTCACGCGAGTGACCGAAAACTTCAAGCCAATACCGGCAAGGGAGAACCGGAACGCTGGTGAGAGTCCAGAAGTCGTTCGCGCCGAGGTCTCCTCGTCCAAGGTCGACAACCAGTCTCCGGACAGATCGGGCGCTCCTATGTGCGGCGCGACCGTGACTGCTCCAGGCAAATCGGCGCCCAGTGCGGAGATGAGGCTGAGTTCGTTGCTGATCAAGCTTCCATCGTGATCTGATAGCCGCAGACCAGCGTCAATTACTGTTCGCAGTCGACCTTCCGGGAGCAGGTTGACGAACCACACAGGCAAATGCCGAAAACCAGTCCACCCCGACCGCAGGGCCTCCTCAAATGAGAGCCCCAAGACGCGCCTGTCTGAAGAGCCTAAGTAGCTTTCGACAAAAGAGAACCGCGAGCCCTCACCGCGCACCTCTATGACTCCCACGGGTTCATCGTGAAGACGAACCAACAAGAAGTGTTCCGGCTTACTCATCAGTCCAGGGCTCGTCCTCAGGTGACTCGTCAAGCGCCAGAGATTCAAGCGAGGGCGTGTCTTCGAATTTCCACTCGGCAGCAGATTCAAGAAATGTCTTGAGAGCCTCTCCGATTGCTGCCTCACGCTCTGACAGGAATCCTTGTAGATCGCTATTCGCGAGACGATCCGCCGCAACGGAACCAATAAAGTGCGACTGGAGGATGTCGGCCTCCGGAGATCCATCTTCGTAACGAAGTGCGAGCTGCCAAAGCGTGTCGATTGCACTCTCCGGTAGGTCCTGTGCTGTGTCCATTAGCAGGACGCGATTCGCTGGCAATGCGCGCTCGGTTCTCGACGCGAGGTGTTCGGTGAGAATCGGCACCGATTGGTTCACTGCGCTGTTGCTCTCACCGAGTGCCGCAAGAAGGTCATCAAACGAGTAAGGAGAGACCTCACCAGCAAGCGAAAGACGGGCGGGCTTTCGCTGCCACATGGCTGAAAGGAGGATACGCGTTGCGGCCTTGTTCGTCCGGAATTCGGCAACCTCAAAGTTGGACGCTGGCTTATCTCCCACGAGCTCGATTAGACCGGCAATCGAAGCCTGTTCCGATCCGGGGATAATTCGAGCGCAAAGCGATCGAGTCGCGTAGGTGATGTTTCCGCGCGTCAATTCGGGGCCGCGGCTCGCTGCTCTCCAGAACCAACGCCGAAGCGTGCGCCGCGTTGCGGCGCTTGGAGCCGGAAAGTGTGCGTAGAACCTGCAGAGAACCACGAGCAAATAACGATATGGCAGGAAAGCAAAGTGGGGCGACATGCCTTCCGATTGCAGGAATCTGATGGCGCTCGACAAGGCAGTCGTCACATTTCGACGCGCTTCCTCGGCCGACTCTCCCCTAAATTCCTGATCGGTGGAGTCGCTCGTGAACTCTCTCCTGATGTCGCGGGAGATATCGGCTCCACGTCGCGCGAGCATGGCAAGCAAAATGGTTCCCTCATCGACTACTCCATAGCCGGTCGCGGCATGTACATCGGCAGAGATACTTCCTAAGTCTGTTGTGCTGGATCCGGTCGTGCGCTCTTCATCCGTCTTGTCGTTCAGCGCCGAGAAAATTTCCGCACGGGAAAGCTGCTTGCCGTAGTTATTCATGCGGTCGAAAATGTCACGTAGAACCTCCGAATCCGAGTTCTCGACGACGTAGAGGGGCACGCGATACTCACGTATCGCTTTCGCTACATCATTCGCACGCGACACTAAGGATGGCTCGCTGGTGAGCTCAGGGTGCTCGCTATACCAGGCCAATAGTTTCGACAGATCGAAAACAACTGGCAGCGGAATTACCGATGCTACCGACGCCGGCGGAGTGGGAACAAAGGCCTTCTTCGAAAGGTCGTAGGAAATTGCGAATCGATTGTCGAGCTGCCCAGCGTCCGTTAAGGCATTGGCAAGTGACGTCAGTCGTTGCTGTCCGTCCACCACGAAGAGAGCGCGATCGATCGGCGGAGCGTCGATCTCGAGGGCGCCGATCTTTAGGCTCTTCACTTCCCCCGCTGGTCGCTGCCACAGCAAGAGGTTCCCGATTGGGTACCCGAGCGCAATGGAATCAAACAGGCGCAATACATCGGAACGATTCCACCTCAACCCACGCTGAAACGAGGGGATGCGGATCTGCCCGGACAAAACGCTAGCTACCAAGTCATCAACTGGAACGGCAAGAGTCTGAGGTCTGCCTTCAATACCTATGGCCACGTATGCCTAGCCTCCTCATTTGCTAAAAGTGAGGCTACCCGCCAACGAGCGCGATTCAGCGTCAGAACCGTCGGCCAGTCCGCGCGCCCACATACTTCACCCGACCAGTCGCTTCACACGCCACCAGGGGTCATTGGCGCTGATTGACGGTACGAGTTCAGTCACGCGACCATTGTGGCGGCAAAGATGAGGGATGTCACAACTGTCGCCGCGCCCGCGATCCAGATCACCCGCCGCCGCCAAGCCGCATCCACCTCCCCCTTCAATCGCACAAACCGCGCCTCATGCCGCAGCGTCTCGTCCACAACATCCGCACTCCACACACCATCCGCCGAGGCTACGGCGACAAGATCCGCCACAACAGAAACAGCAAGCCGCCCCTTGCGCCGCCCCAGGTACGCCGCGAGCTGCGACGACGCGAGCACCTCTACCCCGTCCACGCGCTGCTTGATCGTGAGCACGGCCGGATCGACCACGGCGATGACGGGCGTCACGACGACGCCGAGCAGGTGCGTTAGGGCGCGGGCCTCGTGGCGGGCATCCGGAATGTGGTTCGTCCTGTGACCGTTGACCAGCAGGCGGTCGTCGCCCACGAAGACACGCTGGCGGGAGTGGTTCTTGGTCGTGATCGTGAAGGCGCCGGCGGGGCCGATCACGAGGGCCTCGGGCTCGTCGGAGTACAGCACGGTCCACGACGGGTCGAGCCCGTTGAGCACCTTGGCGACGTGGATCTCCCCCAGCGCACCGCGGTACCAGGCACGGGCATCCGGCAGAATCGGGTTCGCACCGAACAGCCAGGCGAACCACGACTGCCGGCGGGCGCTGGCCTGGATGCGCAGGCACTCGGTCACGACGGCATAGGCCGGCCCGCGCACGCGGCGCGCGCTGCTCAGTACGTCTGTCATGGCTCCCCCGAATCCACGGCAATTCAAGCGCGTGAGACGGATGCCGCGGCAGTCCCCAATCCGGGGCAGAAGCAGGCCATATCCCTCATGTCGCGAACCGTGGGCGCGCAATAGCATCACGCACATGAAGACTCTTCACAGCGTCACCGCCATCGCAGCAGCAGCCCTCCTCGCCCTCACCCTCGCCGGGTGCGCGCCCGCCGCCGACACCGGTTCGAGTGACGACACGTCCACCGACTCGGGCGACACGACCACCGACGACGGCAGTACGGGCGGCGGCGACCTGATCACCCTCTCCGGAACCGGCGACTACACCGTCGGCGTCACCGCCCCGATCGGCGGCTACGAGCTGAAGGACGTCGACTCCCAGCCCGACGGCTGCACGTGGGCCCTCGAGGATGCCGACGGCAAGACGCAGTTCGAGAACCAGGGCACCACGGTCTTCATCACCGACGTGAACGCGTTCTTCCAGACCTCCGGATGCCCGGACTGGGTGCAATTCGAGTAGTTCCTGAGAAACTTGCAGCGCCCCTGTCGATTCGGCGGGGGCGCTGCGTCATGTTTCCGAGAGGCGGGAGATTCCCGTTCCTCCGACGTAAGGAACAGACAATGGAATACATGCTCTTCCTCGGTGAGACCGAGACTCGTGCCGTCATGATGCCCGGCGACCCCGGCTTCGACGAGTACATGGCGAGCTGGACGGCGTACAACCAGAAGCTCATCGACGGCGGCCACTGGATCGGCGGCGGGCGACTGCAGCCCACCGAGACGGCCACGACCATCCGTCGCGTCGCCGGCAAGGACACCGTCGTCGACGGCCCCTTCGCCGAGACGAAGGAGCAGCTCGGCGGCTACTACGTGATCAGTGCCGCAGACCTCGACGAGGCGCTCGCGCTCGCGGCGGGGATGCCCTTCACCGACGCGGCCATCGAGGTGCGCCCGATCGCGTTCCGCCCTGACGCGGGCTAGTTGTCACAGTTCGATGAGGCGGTAACCCGTCTCGCGCGCGAGGAGGGCGGGCACGTCCTCGCCCTCCTCGCGCACCGTTTCGGCGACCTCGACCTGGCAGACGAGGCGGTGCAGGATGCCCTGCTCGCGGCCGCGTCGTGGGAGGCCGTGCCGGCCAACCCGGCGGGCTGGCTGTACACCGTGGCGCACAACCGCGCCGTCGACCGCCTGCGCCGCGCAGCAGCTGAGCGGCGCAGGCTCCAGGCGGCCTCGTACCTGATCACACTGCCCGAAGAGGAGGAGCCCGAGATGATCATCGAGCGCTCTGACGTGGGCGACGAGCACCTGCGGCTCGTGCTGCTGTGCTGCCATCCGGCACTCGACCGCGATGCCCAGGTCGCCCTGACTCTCCGGCTCGTGGGCGGCCTCACCACGCCCGAGATCGCGGCGGCGTACCTGGTGCCGGAGGCGACCCTCGCGCAGCGGATCGTGCGGGCGAAGCGCAAGATCCGGGACGCCGGCATCCCCCTCTCGATCCCCTCCTCCCTGAGCGAGCGCGTCGAGGCCGTCCTGACGGTGCTCTACCTGATCTACAACGAGGGCTACCTGTCGCGGTCGTCGGCGGGCGCGCGGGTCGACCTCGTGGACGAGTCGATCCGTCTGACATCGGCACTGGCATCCCAGCTGCCCTCGAATGCGGAGGTGCTGGGGCTGCTCGCGCTCGAGCTGTACGGGCGGGCGCGCACCTCGTCGCGCTTCGTCGGCGACCAGCTCGTGCTGCTCGAGGCACAGGACCGCACGACGTGGGACTTCGCGGGAATCGTGGAGGCGAATCAGGTGCTCGCGTCGGCGCTCGCGCTCGAGGTACCCGGGGCGTTCCAGCTGCAGGCCTGGATCGCCTCCCAGCACGCCAATGCGCGCACCGCCGCCGACACCGACTGGCCCGCGATCGCCTCGGCCTACGCGCAGCTGCTCGAGCTCGCGCCCTCCCCCGTCGTTGCGCTCAACCGGGCAGTTGCCGTCGCCATGGCCGACGGCGCGCCCGCGGGGCTCGCCCTGCTCGACTGCGTCACGGGGCTCGACGACTACCACCTCTACTGGGCGGCCCGCGGGGAGCTGCTCGCCAAGGCAGGCGATCCGGATGCCGCGGCCGCCGCCCTGCGCCGGGCCCGGGCGCTGGCCGCCAACCCCGCCGAACAGCGGCACCTCGACCGGCGGATCGCGGCGGTGTCGAGCTAGGTTTCGATACGGCCGCGGGCGGCCTACTCAACCCACCGGGTTTCGATACGGCCCTAGGGGGCCTACTCAACCCACCGGTTTCGATACGGCCGCGGGCGGCCTACCCAACCGGCCATGGGAGGATGGGCACGTGACCGAGTCGCTCATCCTGGATGTCCTGCTGGTCCTCATGCTCCTCGCGTACGTCGTCTACGGCTTCCGCAACGGCCTCTCCCGCAGCATCTTCACGATCGCCGGCATCATCGCGGGCATCATCGCCGCGTTCTTCCTCGCGCCCCTGGTCGCGCCCCTGGTCCCGATCCCGTTCCTGCGGCTCGGCGTCACCGTGGTCGTCGCCATCGGGTTCGTCGCGATCGGGCACGCGCTCGGCAGCTTCATCGGGCGGTCGGTGCGCCGCGGCATCCTGCACAGCCCCCTCAGCGGGCTCGACCGCGTCCTGGGCGCCCTTGTCACGGGAATCGTCGCCGCGCTCGTCGCCTCGATGGTCTCGTTCAGCGTGGCCCAGCTCGGCGTGCCGATCCTGTCACGGGCGATCTCCGGCTCCACGTTCCTGCGCATCGTCAACACGCTCACGCCCGACCCGGTCGAGGCGTTCCTGGCCCAGGTGCGCGGAGCCGTCGTCGACAAGGGCATCCCCCTTTTCACCGGCGCCCTCGAGGGCAAGCCCACCATCCCCCAGATCGACACCGGCAGCGGCGCGCTCAACGCCGCGGCGCAGTCCGTCGTGCGCATCACGGGCAATGCCTACGCGTGCGGCGTCTCGCAGTCAGGCTCGGGCTTCGTCGTCTACGACGACCGGATCGTCACCAATGCGCACGTCGTGGCCGGAGTGACCGAGCCCGTAGTCGAGACGCTCAGCGGTCAGTCCCTCGCCGGCACCGTCGTCTACTTCGACCCGGTCGACGACCTCGCCGTCCTGGCCGTGCCCGGCCTCGACGCTCCGGCACTGCCCCTCGGCGCAACACTGCCCGCCGACACGGATGCCGCGTTCGAGGGCTACCCGTTCGGCGGCCCGTTCTCCTCCGGGGCGGCGAACGTCATCTCCGTCACGAGCCCGGCGGTGCCCGACATCTACGGCGAGACTCGCAACCAGCGCGAGGTCTACACGCTGGCCGCCGATGTGCGCGAGGGCAACTCCGGCGGCCCGCTGCTCACGCTCGACGGCTCGGTCGCGGGCGTCGTGTTCGCGCGCAGCAGCGACAACGAGAAGGTCGGCTACGCGATGACCATGGCCGAGCTGGAGCCGGTCACCAACCAGGCCGCGGGACTGACCGAGCCCGTGTCATCCGGCGCCTGCATCTCGGAGTAGCGGCGCCGAGAGCACGCTAGCGCTCGAACTCGAGCTGCTCGGAGTCGGGGCACAGGTCGGGATCGGCCCCGGCCGCCGTCGCGAACGCCGACCACTGCCAGTCGTTGCCGATGCGCCTGATCGCGTCGCGCTCGAAGACGACGGTGAACGTGCTGCCGTCGGCGGTCACGGCGTCGGTGTCGAGGTCGTCGGTGTCTGAGCGGTCGAAGTCCTGCACGAACACCCTGTCGACGTCGCCGTCCTGAAGCGCGACGCCCAGCAGGTAGGCCTTGTCGCCGCGCCGCTCGAGGTTGAGGCCGAACCCGACCTCGCCCTCGGGAGCTGCGGCGAAGCGGAACTGCGCGACCAGGTCGTCGTCGTGGAACTCGAGCTGCACCGAGTCGAGGTCGACCGCCGCGTCACCCAGGGCGTCGACGCACTCGTTCTGGCCCGCCTCCGGGCGCGGCTCGGCCTCCGCGGGCGGCGGCGGGGCGATCGGACCGGCGGGCGCGGGGGGCGTGGATGCCGCCGGCGCCGGTGCCGCGGGCTGCGCCACCGGCAGCGAGCGCAGCACGAACGCGACGAGCAGCCCCACGGCCACCGCGAGTGCGAGCCCGCCGACGCCGAGGAGCACGTAGCGGGTGCGGGATGTCACCTACCGATCCACCAGTCCGTGAACTCCCGGGCGCGGCCGTCGTCGGCGAGCCGGATCACCCACAGGTTGTCGTACGTACCGCTCTTCTCGCCCAGCGAGTACGCGGTCACGCCCTGGATGACTGCCACATCGCCCTCGAGCGCGACGGGGTGCCACTCGAAGGCCCAGGTGCCCGGGGCGTCCTGGTTGTCCAGCCAATCGGCAACGATCGCCGGATGCCCGACAACGGGCTCCTCGTGCGGGCGGCCGCGGTACTCGGCGTCTTCGGTGAAGGCCGCGCGGATGTCGTCGGCGCGGTTCGACACCCACGCGGCGCGGTACAGGTCGACCCAGGCCGCGACAGTGGCGGCAGACACAGCAGTCATGCGAGCTCCTTTTCGAGGAAGGCGAGCGCCAGCGGCCAGGCGTCGGCCGCGGCATCCCGATCGTAGTTCGAGCCGGTGTCGTTGAAGAAGGCGTGCTTCGCCCCCTCGTAGACCTTGGCGGTGAAGTCCACCCCGGCGCCGGTCATCGCGGCGCTCACGTCGGGCAGCGCCGCCATGAGCCGCTCGTCGATGCTGCCGTAGATCGCGAGGACGGGCGCGTCGATGCGGGCGATGGCCTCCGGACCCGGCGCCGACCCGTACCACGGCACCGCCGCACGGACCCGGGGGTCGGCGGCGACGAGCGCGAACGAGTACGTGCCGCCGAAGCAGAAGCCCGTGACCGCGATCCGCCCGTCGACCCCCGGCTGCACCTTGAGGTAGTCGACGACCTTCGTGAGCGAGGCGACAGCGCCCGCGGCGAAGTCGGGCGAGCTCATCCCGGAGAACAGCTCGCGCATGCGCGGCTGGCCCGCGAGCCGCTTCGCCTCGTCCCGCTCGGCCTGCAGGGCGTGCAGCTCTGCTCCGACCGAGGGGGTGAGCCCGATGACGCTCAGGATGTCGGGCGCGATCACCAGATAGCCCTCGGCGGCGAAGCGGTCGGCCACGTTCTTGATGTGGTCGACGAGGCCCCAGATCTCGTGGATGACGATGAGACCGCCGCGCGGATCGCCCGCCGGCTCTGCCCGGTAGGCGCTGACGCCGTCAATGTCGATCATCTGTCCCATGCGCTTCACGATACGCCGCGGGAATGGCTACGAGTTGACGACCACCGTGACGAGAGCGGCGATCACGGAGCACACCGAGCCGTAGACCACGATGGTGGCCGCGGCCGTCCACAGGATCCGCCGCACGAAGGAGTCGTTGACGCTCGTGCGGATCGTGCCGAAGTCGCGGTGCAGCGCCTGGGTGTCGAGCTCGGGTGTTGCCGCAGCGGGCCAGGTGCCTTGGAGGTCGGCCAGGTCGGAGACCTCGGCGACCTCCTCGCCGGTGAGCGTGCGCGGCGACTCGGCGAGCACGCGCTCGAGGTCGCGCGAGGCGAGCACGCGGACGCCGGGCGCGGGAGCCCTGATGGCGAGCCGGAGCGGATCGACGACCACGAGCAGCGGGCGCACCCGGATCGGCTTGCCGGCCGCCGCGGAGAGCAGCCGCGCGACTTCTGCAGCGCCGGCGACCGCACGGGCGAGGTCGTCGCGCTGCTCGCCGCCCACGGTGATGGTGTCGCGGTCGATCGTGACCTCGTTGCGGCCGTAGTTGGCGGCACGGACGGTGAAGACGCCCGCGCGGCCGATCAGCAGGTGGTCGACGACTATGCCGTCGAGCGGAAGGTCGTGCAGCACGTCCCAGGTGGGCCCGAGGTTCTCGAGAACGTCGCCGACGAGCAGTTCGCCGAGGGCGCCGCGGTACTCCGCGCGGGCCTGGGGCGTGAGCGGGCTGGCTCCGAAGACGCGGGCGAGGCGGCCGAGCGGCGGCGCTGAGGCCTGCGCGCGGACGACGGCGGCCATGGCCGACTGCCCCGCAACTCGCTCGCGGAGGATGCGGTTGTTGTGCATCCCTCCCCCTCTTCGCTGTAGGGGACGCTGTGCCTATCAAGACTGGAAGAACGTTGGGCCGGAGGCTCCCCCGCCTCCGGCCCTACTCGCTGCGACGTGTCGCTTTGATGTTCACTACCCGAACATTCCCTCCCCCGAAGGCTTGTTCGTAGTTACAGTGTGCGCGCACGGGACAAGCTCGCACAGCCCCCACTAGTAGGCATCCCTATGCGGGGGACTCACAGCGTCTATGAGGAGATGCCTGCTGGAAGGTTTTCGGTCGTGACGAGGTGCAGACGCTGAGTGGGGCGCGTCATCGCGACGTACAGGGCCGCTGCACCGCGGGCGATCTCGTCGACGATGCGCTGCGGCTCCACAACCACGACCGCGTCGAACTCGAGCCCCTTCGACTCCTGCGGGGTCAGCACGGCCACCGCCCGGTTCAGGCCGGCGGCGCCCCTCCCGACCTGCGGGCCCAGGGATGCCGCGAGCGCGGGCCACACGTCGTCGACGAGCGACTCGCTCACGATGACGGCGACAGTGCCGTCACCGATGGCGCGATCGGCGGCGACCGTAGCCGCAACGGCGGCGAAGAGGTCGTCCGTCCGCACCACGTCCACCGGCCACTCGCTCTCGCGCACCGCGCGGGACCGGGTGATGTTCACGCCGTGCGCGACCGCCATCGCCTCCGCGACCTCGGAGATCTGCGCGGGCGTGCGGTAGTTGACGGTGAGCTCCTCGAGGCGCCAGTCGGTCACGTGCGGCTCAAGGGCGGCAGCCCAGCTCGAGGTGCCCGCCGCGGCGGAGGCCTGCGCGATATCTCCGACGATCGTGAACGACTTGAGCGGGTTGCGGCGCATGAGCATCCGCCACTGCATCGGAGAGAGCTCCTGGGCCTCGTCGACCACGACGTGCCCGTAGGCCCAAGTGCGGTCGGCTGCGGCGAGCTCCGCCGTCGTGCCCCGCTCGACGGAGGCCTCGAAGCCCTCGGCGAGGGTGCGGGCATCCACGAGGCCTTCGACCTGCATGTTCTCGATCGCGGCCTTCGCGTTCTCGAGGTCGCGCTTGCGCTGCTGCTTGAGCTCGCGCTTGTCGCCGTCGGCCGCCGCGTCGACCTCGCCGAGCAGTTCGGCGGCCTCGTCCAGTAGGGCGACGTCCGACACGGTGAACGGCTGGTCGCGGTCGCGCAGGAGCAGCGCGCGCTGCTCCGGAGTCCAGCGCGGGGTGAGCGAGGCGAGCCACTGCGGCCGCGCGTAGAGGTCCTGTAGGAGCTTCTGGGGAGAGAGCGGGAGCCAGGCGGTGTTGAGGGCGACCTTGACGTCGTGCGACGTGCGCAGGTCTTCCCGGAGCCAGGCCTGGTCGCTGTCCTCGATGGTGTTGCCGTGGTCGCGAAGCTGGTCGGCGAGCAGCCGCGCGAGTGCGGCGAGCGCCGCCTTGTTGAAACTCACGCGCGCCAGGTTGTGGGGCTTCTTGCCGTCCCACGCGCGCTGCATGGCCGAGTGGATGAGCTGCGGCGGGATGGTGAGCTGCTCGCCGTTCACGTCCACCACCTGCGGCTCCCGCGGCACGACCTGCCGGGAGCGCACGGCCCGGGCGATCAGCTGGGCCATCTCGAGGGAGCCCTTCAGCGCGGCGACCTCGGGCGCGTCCTCGCGCGCCACATCGATGCCCGGGAACAGCTGCCCGACGCTCGCGAGCACGACGCCCGTCTCGCCCAGCGAGGGCAGCACCGCTTCGATGTACTGCAGGAAGCTGCGCGACGGGCCGACGATGAGGACTCCGGATGCCGCGAGCCGCTCCCGGTACGAGTACAGCAGGTACGCGGCCCGGTGCAGGGCAACCGCAGTCTTTCCCGTACCGGGGCCGCCCTGCACGACGAGCGTGCCGCGCAGCTCGGAGCGGATGATCGCGTCCTGCTCGGCCTGGATCGTCGCGACGATGTCGCCCATCCGCCCGGTGCGCTGCGAGGTGAGGGTGGCCATGAGCGCGGCCTCGCCCTGGAGGGACGCGACATCCTCGGTCAGGAGGGCCTCGTCGAAGATCTCGTCGTCGATGCGCACGATCTCCCGGCCCTGGCTCAGCAGGTGCCGGCGGGCGCGGGCGCCGAGGGGCGTGGCCGCCGTGGCCTGGTAGAAGGCGCGGGCCTGCGGCACGCGCCAGTCGAGCAGGAGCGGCTGCTGGTCCTCGTCGCGCAGGCCGATGCGGCCGATGTACCGATAGACGCTGTCGTCGTCGGTGGTGCCGAGCTCGAGCCTGCCGAACGCGAGGCGCTCGTCGATCTGCCGCAGCTGGGCGATCCGGTCCTCGTAGATGCGGGCGAACGAGTCGCGCTCGGAGCGGTTCTGGTGGGTGCCGCCGGGGTTCGACCGGCGCACCGATTCGAGCTGGTGCTGGGCCTCGTCCCGCAGCTCGTCGAGGCGCGAGTACAGGGCTCCCACGTAGTTGCGCTCGCGCTCGAGTTCGCTCGCCATCCGGGTGCTGCCTCTCCCTGAACCTCACGAAAACAGGACTGTCTATTCTACGTGGATGCGGGAGGGGGTCTTGTGCCACGGACCTGCCGGTGGGAGTCTGGGGGCAGTACAACTCATCGCCCAGAAGAGCCGGAGGCAGTGCCCCGCCACTGGGCGATGAGTCTGTCTGGCAAGCTAGCCCGGTGAGCACCATTGATTTCTCCGCCCTCACGGCGCCGGTCACCAAGGCGGAGGTCACGGCGTTCCGCCAGTCCGCCCGCACCCGCCCCGAGTACTCGACAACCTCGGGCGCGGCCGCGATCATCGTGGCCGTCGCGGTCCTCGCGATCTTTGGGTTCGTCGTCCTGAGCTTCGTCGGCGGCATCATCACCTACCTCGCCTCGGCCACCGAGGGCAGCGTCTCGCCGGTCGGGCTCGTCTTCCCCGCGGTCTTCATCGTGATCTTCGTGATTGTCGCGATCGCCATCGCCCGCACCCTGCTGCGCGGAGGGGCCTGGGAGCGCTGGCTGCGGCTCGACCGGTTCGCGGCCGCCAACGGGCTCGTGTTCTCCCCCACCGGCGTCGACCCCCAGTACCCGGGCGCCATCTTCCAGCTGGGGCGCAACCGCACCGCCGTCGACCACCTGCGGTCGGCATCCGGCCGCTTTCTCGACTACGGCAACTACCGCTACGTGACCGGCAGCGGCAAGAACCAGACGACGCACAACTGGGGCTTCCTCGCGCTGCAGCTCGACCGCGCGCTGCCCAACATGGTGCTCGACTCGAAGGCGAACAACGGCCTGTTCGGCGGCAGCAACCTGCCGGCGACCTTCAGCAAAGACCAGATCCTGCACCTCGAAGGGGACTTCGACGAGTACTTCACGCTGTACTGCCCGAAGGAGTACGAGCGCGACGCCCTGTACGTGTTCACGCCCGACCTGATGGCGCTGCTGATCGACAACGCTTCCCCGTTCGATGTCGAGATCGTGGACAAGTGGATGTTCGTGTACTCGTCCGCGGCGCTCGACCTCCGGCAGCCGGCGGTGCACCAGCGGCTCCTCGGCATCGTCGACACGGTCGGTGCCAAGACCCTCACTCAGACGGACCGCTACACCGACGAGCGGGTCGGCAACCCGACCGCCAACGTCGTGGCGCCACAGGGCCAGCGGCTCAAGCGGGGCGTCTCGGTCGGCGCGATCATCCTCGTGGTCGTGTTCGCCGCGTTCTGGGCCTGGCCGCTGGTTGCCGACCTGATCTTCGGCAACTGACCGTGACCGACGAGACTCCGCGGCGCCACAGCGCCTTCATCGACCTCGCGCCCCTGCGCGAGAGCCCCGCGTTCGCTCGCCTGTGGATCGGCACCGCCGTCTCCGCGATCGGCTCGCAGCTCACCCTCGTAGCGATCGGGCTGCAGGTGTACGACATCACCGAGTCCACGTTCGCCGTCGCCCTCGTCTCCGGCTTCGCGCTCGTGCCGATGATCGTCTTCGGCATCTACGCGGGCCTGCTCAACGACTACTTCAACCGCCGGACCGTGCTCATCGTCTCGTCGACGATCTCGTGGCTGTGCAGCGTTGCGCTGGCGATCCTCGCCTGGCTGCACATCGACGTGGTCTGGCCGCTGTTCGTGCTCGCGGTGATCGGCGCGGTGACGGCCAGCACCTCCGCCACCACCCGGTTCGCGATCATCCCGCGCCTGCTGCCCGCGCGGCTGCTGCCCGCGGGGTCGGCGCTCGGCGGCATCAGCTTCGGCCTCGCGCTCACCGTCGGCCCCGCCCTCGCGGGCGTGCTCGTGGCGGTCGGCGGGTTCGGCCTCACCTACACGGTCGATGTCGTGCTGTTCCTCGCCGGATTCCTCGGGATCGTCTCACTGCCCGGGCTGCGCCCAGAGGGCCAGACCACCAGGCCGGGATGGGCCTCGCTCAAGGCGGGGTGGGACTTCCTGCGCGTCGCCCCCAACATCCGTGCATCGTTCCTCGTCGACATCATCGCGATGACGTTCGGGCGGCCCAACGTCCTGTTCCCCGCGGTCGGCGCCCTCGTGATCGGCGGAGGCTCGATCACCGTCGGCGTGCTCGTCGCGACCGGGGCGATCGGCGTGGTGCTCTCGAGCCTGTTCTCCGGCCGGGTGACGCACTACCGCTGGCACGGGCGCGCCATCGGCTGGTCGATCGCCGTCTACGGCCTGTTCGTGGCCGGCATGGGCGCGGTGTTCGGCGTCATGTCCACGGGCTGGTTCGGCACCGTGGGCGAGGACATCTCCCAGGCCAACATCCCCGCGCTCGTCGTCGCCGCGCTCATGTCGGTGGGCATGGGCGCCTCAGACAACGTGAGCAGCATCTTCCGGATGACCATGCTGCAGTCGGCCGCGCCCGACGACATGCGCGGGCGGATCCAGGGCGTGTTCACCGTCGTCGTCACCGGCGGACCGAGGCTCGGCGAGCTGTTCATGGGCGGGCTCGCCGCACTCACCACGCTCTGGTTCCCGCCGCTGCTGGGCGGCGTCGCGATCATCGTGCTGATCGCGGTCGTGCTGCGGGTCCAGCGCAGCTTCCGTGAGTACGACGCGCTGGACCCGAAGCGCTAGGGCGTCTGTGGGCTGAGTAGGGCGCTCCGGCGCCCGTATCGAAACGGTTTCGATACGGCCCTAGGGGGCCTACTCAACCCGCAGGGTTAGGGCGTCTGGGGCGTGACCGGCGCCTCGAGCGTCGAGCCGAGGCCCACGAGGTTCTTGCGCGACTCCACGATGGCGCCGAGCAGCGCTGCCTCGTCGGCCTGGGCGCCGATCCCGCCGCGACCGGTGATGATGCGCTGGCGGGCGAATGCGAGGCGCGTCGCATCCTGGATGTACTGCTTCATGGCCTTGCGCTTGCCGGAGCGCGCTGCCCAGGCGAGCGCCTGGCGGCGTCCGTTCGGCGTCGAGAGCGCGGGGATCTCGTCCTGCGAGAACCAGCCCACGGACGCGTACTCGGTGAGCCTGTCGTGGGTGAGCTTCGACTCCTGCCTGCGCAGGAAGAACACGAGCAGCACTGCGATCACGAACAGGGGGAACTGCACGATCGCGTAGTAGCCGTAGAAGTCGCTCACGAAGAACAGCGAGCCGTTCCACAGGGCGTGCAGGAACATCGCGGGGATGAGCCCGACGAGGAACAGGCCGATCGCGGCGAGCGGGCTCTTGTAGCGAGCGGCGAAGCCGAGCGCGATGCCCGTGGCCGACGTGAACATGATGTGCGCGAACGGCGACATGATGCCGCGGATGAGGAAGATCTCGCCGACGCTGCCATCCGCGACGGTGCCGACGTCCAGCAGCTGGCCGCCGAAGTAGAGGATGTTCTCGGTGAAGGCGAACCCGCCGGCGATCCACGCCGCGTAGACGATGCCGTCGACCGGCCCGTCGAAGTACTTGCGCGCCGCGAAGAAGATCACGAGCAGGCCGAGGCCCTTCGCGCTCTCCTCGACGAGCGGCGCCTGGATCGCCGCGCCGATGAACTGGTAGGTGAAGTCGTCGCCCTGGGCGAGCGCGGCGATGAGCGGGTCGACGCCCGCGCCGATCACGAGCGCGATGATGACGGCGACCGCGGCGCCCCACAGGAAGGCGAACACGACGGCCAGGCGGGGCTCCGGCTCCCAGCGGTCGATCCAGCGCACACCGAAGAACACGATGGCCAGCGGCACCAGGGCCATGATCCCGCCGAGCGCGAACGCGTCAGGGCCGAGGCCGATGAGCAGGTACCCGACCACGAGCAGCGCGAGCACCGCGAGGATCACGACGCCGATGATGCCGAGCACCACGGCCGTGCTGCGGCGGCGCGGCGGTGCAGTGAGGCCGGGCTGCGCGGTCGCCACGGCGTGCGCCGCGACATCCTCGGGCGCTGCAGTCGGTTGGGGCTTCGGAGCTTGGGCGGATGCCGTGAGGTCGGGGGTCGCCGACGTGGGGTCTGAAGTCATGCCTCAGACACTATCGGCAGGAGGAGTTCTGTCTACCCTTGTTGCTCGCGCAGGATCTGCAGTGCCCTCGACACGCGCTCGCCCAGGCCCGCGACCGGCTTCTTGGAGATCTTCTCGGCCTCGGTGAGGAGGTGCACGACCTCGGCCCGGTACTCGACCTGCGTGTCGCGAACGGCGTTGAGAAGCACCAGGGATGCCCGCGCCCCCGCAATGGCGAGCACCGTGCTGAGCACCACCGCGACGATGGCGACCGCGAGAGTCCACCCGCGGCCGGGGTTCTCCGCTGCCGCGATGCTCACCAGCACCAGCAGCAGCACTCCGGCGAGCGGCGGCAGCACGCGCTGCGGGCGCCTGAACACCCAGAGGGCCACGGCGAAGGTCGAGGCGTCGGGCGCCGGCGGCGTGCGGTCCCGGTCGGCATCGATCGCGGAGAGCCTGGAGCGCATCTCGTCGAGCCGCTCCTGCTGCACCCGGGTGCCCGCGACGTCCACGAGCTCGTCACGCAGGGCGCGGTAGCTGTCAGCGGCGGGCCGAGTGGCGGCGACGGTCACGGCGAGCCACGCGGCGACCAGGATCACGAGCGCACCGAGGCCGACGACCACGGCGGGCAGCGGGTCGCTCTCCTCGAACAGGAGCCGCGACGCCCAGTCGAGCCCGAGGAACAGCGCGACGATCGCGAGCGCGGCGAGGGGCACCACCCACGCGACGGGGTGCAGGCGCACGACGGTCCGGTTGCCGCGGGCGAGGAGCCGCGCGTCGAAGTGCGCGGTACCGAGGTCGGCGAGCTGGAGGGAGAGGGCGACGAGCCACACCCCCAGGGCTGCGGCGGGGAGCATCCAGGTGTCGTCCACGCTGTCAGACTAGCTGGACCTGCTTCTTCCGCGTGATCGTCGCGCTCACGACGGCCGCCACGAGGCACAGCCCGGCGGCGCCGAACCAGGCCGCCGTGTACTGCCCGGTCTGGTCGCGCACGAGGCCCGCGACGGTCGCGGCGATGGCCGCCCCGAACTGGTGCGACGCGAACACCCAGCCGAACACGATGGGGCCGTCCTTGCCGAAGATCTCGCGGCACAGCGCCACGGTCGGCGGCACGGTCGCCACCCAGTCGAGGCCGTAGATCACCACGAAGATGATGATGGGCGGCTGCACGCTCGCCGAGAGCAGGAACGGCAGCACGAGCAGGCCGAGCCCGCGGAAGGCGTAGTAGCCGGCGAGCAGGACGCGCGGGTTGATCCGGTCCGTGAGCCAGCCCGAGGCGATGGTCCCCACGATGTCGAACACGCCCACGACGGCGAGGAGCCCGGCTGCGGTGGTCTCGGGCATCCCGTGGTCGTGCGCGCTCGGGATGAAGTGCGTACCGACGAGGCCGTTGGTCGTCGCGCCGCAGATCGCGAAGCCCGCGACGAGAGCCCAGAACGTTCGCACCTTCGTCGCGCGGCGCAGGGTGCCGAGTGCGATCTTCACGGCGTTGCCGCGGACCGGCGGCTCGTACACGTAGGTCTCGGGGGCGCCGTAGGGCGTCATTCCGATGTCGACGGGGCGGTTGCGCAGGAAGAGGAGCACGAGCGGGACGACGAGCAGCGCTCCCCCGGCGACGAGCAGGGAGGCCTGCCGCCAGCCCTGGCCCTCGACCAGCTGCGCGATGAACGGCAGGAACGCGAGCTGCCCGGTCGCGCTGCCCGCCGTGAGGATGCCGACGACCAGTCCCCTGCTCTTGATGAACCACTGGTCTGCGACGGTCGCGGCGAACACGAGCGCCATCGACCCGGTGCCGAGCCCGATGAGCACGCCCCAGGTGAGGACGAGCATCCATGGCGCCGTGGCGAAGATGCTCAGGGCGGCGCCCGCCGAGACCAGGAGCAGCGCGACCGAGGTGACCTTTCGCAGCCCGAAGCGGGCCATGAGGGCCGCGGCGAACGGCGCCATGAGGCCGTACAGGAGCAGGTTGACCGTGACCGCGAGGGAGAGCTCGGTGCGGCTCCAGCCGAACTCCTGCTCGAGCGGGAGCATGAGCACGCTCGGCGCGGCCCGGAAGCCGGCGGCGCCGACGAGGGCGAGAAACGCCACGATCGCGACGATCCAGGCCGGGTGGATCCTTCGGGTGCGCGCTGCCGTGGTGGTCATGGTTCGAGTATGGTGGCTGGAGTAGTGGCCGGGCATAGCGATAACGCAACTATTCCGCCAAATACCGAGAGAAGGCTGCCATGCCGCACGAGGTCGTCGCGATTGCGCTCCCCGGCGCCCACGCCATGGACTTGGGGATGCCCGCGCAGGTCTTCGAGGGACTGCTCGACGAGCACGGCGCCGAGCGCTACCGCGTGCGCGTGTGCTCCCCCGGCGGCGCCCCGATTGAGACGACCGCGGGCTTCACCGCCGTTCTCGAGCACGGCCTCTCGATCGTCGACGGGGCGGACACGGTCATCGTGCTGCCCGGCACGGGAGCGCGCGCGGCCAGGGCGGCCTCGCTCGACCCCGAGCTGCGCGAGGTGCTCCACGCGGCCCGAGCGCGAGGCACCCGGATCGTCTCGATCTGCACCGGCGCGTTCGTGCTCGCCGCCGCCGGGCTGCTCGACGGCCGCCGCGCGACCACCTACTGGCGGCGCAGCGACGAGTTCCGCGCGGCGTTCCCCGCCGTGCGGCTCGAGCCCGACGTGCTCTACGTCGACGACGGCGTGCTGACTTCGGCGGGGGTGGCAGCCGGGCTCGACCTGTGCCTGCACCTCATCTCCGTCGACTTCGGCGTCGCGCTCGGCAACGAGGCCGCCCGGCGGCTCGTGATGGCGCCGCGCCGCGCCGGCGGCCAGGCCCAGTTCATCGAGCGCTGGCGTCCCGCCGACGACGGGGACCGGCTCACCGGCGTCCTCGCGTGGGCGAGCGAGCACCTCGGCGGGCCCCTGAGCGTCGACGCGCTCGCCCGCCGGGCCGCGATGAGCGAGCGGACCTTCACCCGGCGGTTCCGCGAGCAGACCGGCACGAGCCCCACGGCCTGGATCACGGCCGAGCGCCTGGCCCGCGCGCGCGAGCTGCTCGAGGGCACAGACCTCTACATCGACGAGATCGCCCGGGCCAGCGGCCTCGGCAGCGGCACCCACCTGCGCGCCCAGTTCCATCGCCGCTTCGGGCAGTCGCCCACCGAGTACCGCCGCGTGTTCCGCCCCGCGAGCGCGTAGCGCAGCCCTCCCCTCCACTCGTTCGTCCGCGACCCCACTCCTCAAAAGTTGCTCCGGATTCGTGCCCGAAGAGCATCCGTTGACGACTCGGCCCGGCGCGACTCGGCGAGACCGCAGAAAGCGCTCTGGGCGGGGGCGCGAGGAGCAATTTCTGACGAGTCACGGGGACCGCGGGTGGCGCGCGGCGGCGGCGTGGTGCGAAGCGGGCGCGCACGGGACGAGCGGGCCCGCGGCGCGGGTCAGCGCGTGAGCAGCCCCGCGTCGACGACGTGCTGGCTGCCGGTCACGTAGCGGGCCCGGTCGGAGGCGAGGTAGAGCACCAGCTCCGCGACATCCGTCGTCTCGATCCACGGGACGCCCGGCTGCAGGTTGCCGGCACTGCGCTCCGCGATCTCGGCCGCCGTCGCGCCCTCCAGCTCGGCGAGGCCGTCGTTCATGGGCGTGTTGACGCCGGTCGGGTGGATGCTCACGACGCGGATTCCGTGCGGCGCGAGCTCGATCGCCCACGCCTTGGTGAGCCCCGTGAGCCCGTGCTTCGACGCGACGTAGTGCGAGAGCCGGTTGCCGCCGCGCAAGCCCATCACGCTCGAGTTGTTGATGATGACGCCGCTGCCCTGGGCCTTCATGACCGGGATGACACTGCGCGCGACCAGGAACGGACCCGTGAGGTTCACCCCGATCATCGTGTCCCACTCCAACTCGGTCATCTCGTCCGCCGCCGCGTACGCCACGATGCCGGCGTTGTTGAACAGCACGTCGATGCGGCCGAACTGCGCGACGGTCTCGTCGACCGCCGCTTGGATCGCGAGGGCGTCCCGCACATCCCCCGTGAAGATGAGCGCCCGACGGCCGAGCGCCTCGACCTCGTCGCGAAGGGAGTCGAGCTCGGCGGTCGAGCCCTGCGCGTAGGCGGGGTACTCGATCTTGGCGGCCACGTCGAGGCCGACGATGTCGGCTCCCTCGGCGGCGAGCGCGAGCGCTACGGCTCGGCCCTGGCCGTGCGCGGCGCCGGTGACGAAGGCGACGCGCCCGTCAAAAGCCCTGCCCGCGGAATCAGTCGACACGCAGGTCGCCGGGCTTGCGGTAGTCGTACAGCACCTCGTCGAGCGGCACCTTGCCGACGGTGTTGAAGAGGTTCGTGGCGACCATCTGCCCGGCGAAGGCGAGCAGCAGCACGCGCAGCTGCGGGTTGAAGGCCTTCTCGAGCTGCGCGTAGAACTCGGGCTCGATGCCGCCCGGGTTGCTCGCGATCAGGCGGCCCCAGTCGATGAGCAGCTGCTCGGCCTCGGTGACCTGGGGGTTGTCCGGGTCCTCGCCGTTGTCGATCAGGATGCGCCGGAAGAACACCGAGCACACCAGGCAGTCGTTCTCGTCGGAGATCGCGTACGAGAACAGCGACACCGCCCGCTCGCCGATGAACGGCACGAGCTCGTCACGCAGGGCGTACCACTCCATGTAGGCGGTGAAGCTCGGCACATGGCTGAGCAGCGTCGCCTTCATGTTGGTGATGCGCCCGCCGTGCAGTTCCAGCTGCCGGTCGCTCGCCGCCCGGCCTTCCGGCCCCAGGTCGTCGTACTGCGTCATGGGCAAGAACGTCATGCGACCTAGGGTAGCGGCACCCTCCGGCTCACGCCGCGAGTGTTACCTCCGCCGGGTGCAGCAGCACCGGGGAGCGCGAGCCCTGGCGGGCCTCGTCGGGCGTGCTGAAGGCGATGCCGTCGAAGGCGCCCGCCCGAATGGCGGCGAACACGTCGGCCGCCGCCTGCTGCGCGGTGCCGTGCGCGGTCTTCCAGGCACGGGCGGTCCGGATGTCGCTGCCGGCGATCGTCACCTGGGCGAGCTCGTCCACCACCGTGCCGCCGAGGTACTCCACCCAGGCCCGGATGAACGGGGCGAGCGCCGACGTGTCGCGCACGTCCACGCGGTCGCCGCTGCCGACGGTGTGCACCTGCCGGGTCACGGTACGTGCCAGGAGGGCGCAGGGGAACAGGCCGGCCGCGGCATCCAGGCTCACGTCCGCGGGCACGCCGATGAGGTCGCGCTCCGCGACGATCAGCCGACCGGAGGCCGGCTTCGACGCCGTGAAGGCGACGCGGTCGCCGCGCGCGAACCCGATGCTGTCGCGCGCGACGGCGTCGACGGTTCCGGCGAGCTGGGTGCCGAGTGCGCTCAGAGCCACCGTGGCGACCTGGACGCGGACTTCGCCCTCGGCGGGGCGGGGAGCGGTACTGCGAGTCATAATAGACAGAACGATCAGTCTGCCGCTGCTATTCCCAGTGCGGCCGCTAGAACACCTTGCCCGGGTTCAGGATGCCCTGCGGGTCGAACACGGCCTTGATCTGCTCCTGCAGCGCCAGCTGGTCGTCGCCGAGCTCGTCGCGCAGCCAGCGGCGCTTGAGGATGCCGATGCCGTGCTCCCCCGTGAGCGTGCCGCCGAGGCGCAGGGCGGCGAGGAACATCTCGTCGGCCGCCGACCAGATCTCGTCGGGAACCTCGCCGGTGTCGCCGAGGATGAAGTTCGGGTGCAGGTTGCCGTCGCCCGCGTGCGCCACCGTCGGGATCGAGATGCCGTACTTGGCCTCGATCTCGCCGATCGCCGCGAACATGGCGGGAAGGGCGCTGCGCGGCACGCACACGTCTTCGATGAGCACCGTGCCGAGGGCTGCCATGGCCGGGTGGAACGAGCGGCGGATTGCGAAGAGCCGCTCCCCCTCCTCGCGGTCGAGCGAGAGGTCTGCCGTGCCGCCGAGGGAGCGGATGACGGCGACGATGGCGTCGGCCTCGGTCTGGGCGCCGGGTCCGTCGGCCTGGATGATGAGCTGGGAGCCACCGGGGTGGTCGATCCCCAGGTGTGCGGCGATGCCCGCCATAGCGCTCTCGCCGATGAGCTCCATGATGGCCGGGTGGAGGCCGGACGACGTGATGACGGCCGCGGCGCGCGCTGCGTCATCCACGGTGCTGAAATTGGCGCTGATCACAGCGACCGGGCCCGCCACCAGGCGACGCGTCTTGACGGTCGCCTCGACGATCACGCCGAGGGTGCCCTCCGAACCGACCATGAGGGCCGTGAGGTCGAGGCCCGTGACGCCCTTCACGGTGCGGTGGCCGAGCTCGAGGAGCCGCCCGTCGGCGAGGACCACCTTGAGCCCGAGGACGGCGTCGCGGGTCACGCCGTACTTGGCGCACAGGAGGCCACCGGCGTTGGTCGCGATGTTGCCGCCGACGGTCGAGATCGCGCGGCTCGCCGGGTCGGGGGCGAACCACAGGCCGTGCGGCTCGAGCTGCTCGTTGAGCTCGGCGTTGATGATGCCGGGCTGCACGACGGCCAGCTCGTCGTCGATCGAGACCTCCAGGAGCCGGTTCATCGCGAGTGTGGAGATCACGATCTGGCCGGCTTCCGCGATAGCGCCGCCCGCGAGGCCGGTTCCCGCGCCGCGCGCGACCACGGGAGTGCCCGTCTGGGTGGCGATGCGCAGCGTCGCCTGCACGTCCTCGATGCTGCGCGCGGTGACCACCACGAGCGGCGCGCTGCCCGACACGTGCCCCGACTTGTCGGCGCGGGCTTCCTCGAGATCGCCCGACTCCGTCGACACAGCATCGCCGAGCGCGTCCTTCAGCAGCGTGAGGACGTTCTGGTAGTCGGGATGCGCGGACGCGTGGCTCGGGCTGGTAACGCTCATTCTGCGATTCTATTCAGCGTCGCAATCGTCGCCCGCCGAGAGCCCCCGCCCTACGCGGCGCAGGCGATGCAGTGCTGCGTGGACGGGCGCGCCTCGAGGCGCCCCTTCGCGATCGCGCCGCCGCAGGAGCTGCACGTGCCGTAGCTGCCCTGGTCGAGGCGGGCGAGCGCCTCGGAGATCTCGCGCGCGTGCTGCGTGGTCTGCTTGAGCATGGCGCGGGACTGCGCGCCCTCGAACGCCGTGTTCGAGCCCTCCGGGTCGTCGATCTCGTCGTTCGACGAGCCGCGGCGCGACTCGATGCCGTCGGCGATCTCATGGCTCAGCTGGGTCTCGAGGTCATGGGCGTCCTTGAGGTCGGCGACGAGGCGCGTACGGATGCGCGTGCTCTGCGCCGCCGTGAGGGGACGGTCGTGGGTGGGGGTCGTTGAGGGCTTCAGTTCTGCGGTCACGCGCCAAGTATTGGGGCGAAGGGTGAACAGCAGGTAGACCTTGCGTTCCGCCCCGTGGATGAGATACGGCCGACTGGCCGTGTCCGATTCCCGCTAGATAGCGTCGGTGGGCCGTGTGAGTCTGGAGCCATGGACACCACGTTTGCGGAGAAGTACCGCGCCCTGTCGTCGCGCGACTCGCGGTTCGACGGCCAGTTCATCGCGGGCGTGCACTCGACCGGCATCTACTGCCGGCCCAGTTGCCCCGCCATGACGCCGCGCGAGAAGAACGTCAGCTTCTACCGCACCGCCGCCGCCGCCCACGAGGCCGGCCTGCGCGCGTGCAAGCGGTGCCAGCCCGATGCCGTGCCCGGCTCCCCCGACTGGAACCTGAGCGACGACCTCGCCTCCCGGGCGATGCGCCTCATCACCGACGGGGTCGTGGAGCGCGAGGGCGTCCCGGGGCTCGCGTCCCGACTCGGCTACACACCGCGGCACCTCACGCGCGTGCTCGTCTCCGAGCTCGGCGCAGGGCCCCTCGCCCTCGCGCGCGCCCACCGTGCGCAGGGCGCCCGCACACTGCTCGCCTCCACCGAGCTGCCGATCGCCGATGTCGCCTTCGCGGCCGGCTTCTCGAGCATCCGGCAGTTCAACGACACGATCCTCGCGGTGTACGAGACGACGCCGAGCGACCTGCGCAGGCTCGCGCGGCGCGGAGGCCGGGCGGTCGCGTCGGAGGCGCCGTCCACCATCTCGCTCAGGCTGCCCGCCCGTGCGCCGTTCGACGGCACCGGCCTGATGCGCTTCTTCGCCGACCACTCCGTCGCCGGGCTCGAGACGGGCGACGATTCGTTCTTCGAGCGCGCGGTCCGCCTGCCCGGCGGCGTCGCCCAGGTGCGGCTCGAGCTCGACGGCAACGGCATCCGCTGCACGGCCCGGCTCGAGAGCATCGCGGATGTCTCCACCCTCGTGGCCCGGGTCCGCCGTCTGTTCGACCTCGACGCGGACTCCGTGGCCATCGACGGCGCGCTCTCCCGGGACGAGGTGCTCGCGCCGCTCGTGGGCGCGCGCCCGGGCATCCGGCTGCCGGGTACCGTCGACGCGGAGGAGGCGCTGTTCCGCACGCTCGTGGGGCAGCAGATCTCGGTGGCCGCTGCGCGCACGGTGCTCGGGACGCTGACGCGGGAGCTCGGGACGGGCGGGCTCTTCCCGACCGCGCAGCAGTTCGTCGAGGGCGGCCGCGCTGTGCTGCGGGGTCCCGCGAGCCGGATCGAGACGATCCTGGGCGCGGCGGAGGCGCTGGCATCCGGCGCACTGGTCCTGGACGTCGGGATGCCCGTGGACGAGTTCACCGCGCAGCTCGTCGCCCTCCCCGGAATCGGCCCCTGGACCGCCGGCTACCTCGCGATGCGCGTGCTCGGCAACCCCGACGTCATGCTCGGCACCGACCTCGTGATGCTGCAGAGCGCGGCCGCCCTGGGCCTGCCCGGCACGACGAAGGGGCTCGCCGACCACGCCCGGCGGTGGGCGCCGTGGCGCAGCTATGCCGGACTCCACCTGTGGCGCGCAAGGCCTGTGACCCCGAAAGTCGCAGCACCTACGATCGGAGCATGACCAGCGCCATCCCGCACGCCGATGTCGACCCGCACGACGGTCGCGACGAGACGGAGAGCGAGCGCAACGACCGCAACTGGACGGAGATCCTGCAGGAGCTGCGGGTCATCCAGACCGGCACGCAGATCCTCACCGGCTTCCTACTCACCCTCGCGTTCCAGCAGCGGTTCACCGACCTGGACGCCTACCAGATCGACACCTACCTCGCCCTCGTGATCGTGGCCGCACTCGCCACCGCCCTCGCGCTGGCGCCGGTCGCCCTGCACCGCGCGCTGTTCCGTCGCCGGGCCAAGGGCACGATCGTGAAGATCGCGAACTTCATGCTCAAGGCCACCCTCGCGGCGGTCGGGCTCACGCTCACCGGCACGGCGATGCTCATCTTCGACGTCGTGGTGAGCCGCGAGGCGGGCATCATCGCGGGGATCGTCGCGCTCGTCGTGGTCATCCTCGCGTGGGTCGCGCTGCCGTCGATAGTGCGGGCGAAGGCCGGGTCCGCAAAAGAGCCCCGTGGCTGAGCCCGCCGCTCCCACCGCTCCCACCGCGAAGGCGTTCGAGCGCGGCGACTGGCGGTACGCCGCACGGCGCGCGTGGCACGGCTTCGTGCGGCACCGCGGCATCGACTCGGCCGCGGCGCTCACGTTCTTCTCCTCGCTGGCCCTGTTCCCGATGGCGCTCACCGTGGTCTCCGCGTACGCGATCGGCAACGGCCGCAAGGATGCCGCGGCGAACCTCCTCGGGATCGTGGGCGAGGTGGTGCAGCCCGAGACCGTCGAGACGCTCAAGGAGCCGCTCACGCAGCTCTTCACGGTCTCCAACCCCGGCATCGCCCTCGCCATCGGGCTTATGCTCTCGCTGTGGTCGCTCTCGAGCTACGCGACTGGCTTCGGCCGCGCGGTCAACACGGTCTACGAGCTGCAGGAGGGGCGGCAGATCTGGAAGTTCCGCGCGCTCATGCTCCTGCTCGCGGTGTTCCTGCTCGCGGTCTTCGCCGCCATCGCCGTCCTGCTGCTCACCACCGAGCGCGTGGCCAAGGCGGTGGGCATCACCGAGCCGTGGCTCGGCGTCTGGGTCGTGGGGCGGTGGCCGGCGGTCGCGATCCTGTTCACCCTCCTGATCGCCGTGCTCTACTACGTGACGCCCAACGTGCGGCACGACCGCATGCGCTGGGTGAGCTTCGGCGCCTTGTTCGCGATCGTGGCGTGGGGCCTGGCCACGGCGGCGTTCACCGTCTACGTGTCGACGGTCGGCACGTACGACCGCATCTACGGATGGCTCGGCGGCGGCCTCGCGCTGCTGCTGTGGCTCTACATCACGAACCTGGTGCTCGTGCTCGGCGCCGAGGTGGACGCCGAACTGGTTCGACTGCGCCAGTTGCGGGCGGGCATCCGGGCAGAAGAGGTCATCCAGCTGCCGATGCGCGACACCAACCGCAACCTCATGCTCGCCCGCCAGCGCGCCCGGGACGAGGCGGAGGGGCGGGCGATCCGAGAGCAGTCCGCGCCGGTCGAGTAGGTCGCTCGCGGCCGTATCGAGGCCTCGGGCCTGCGTCGACGGCCGGTCGAGGAGCGGTCGAGCGGCGTGAGTCAAGCCCCTTGAGACGAGAGTCGTGCTGCGTAGCGTGGAGTGCATGCCGAATTCACGAATGAACAGCATCAAAGATCCGGAGCTCTACGAGGAACTGCGCAAGGACGGCGACAGCAAGCAGAAGGCTGCGCGCATCTCGAACGCCGCCGCCGCTAGCGGGCGGTCGGCCGTGGGCCGCAAGGGCGGCAAGTCCGGCGACTACGACGACTGGACGGTGCCCGAGCTGCGCAAGAAGGCCAAGGAGATCGGCCTGAAGGGCTACTCGGGCAAGAAGAAGGGCGAGCTCATCAGCTCACTGCGCAACAGCTAGTGAGTTGAGTAGGCCGCCGCGGCCGTCTCGAAACCCGGATTGAACGACCGGTTTCGATACAGGCGCCAGAGCGCCTTGCTCAACCTGCCTTGGCCTTCTTGGCGGGCGCCTTCTTGGCCGCGGGCTTCGCTGTGCCCTTCTCACGCGCCGGCGCCTTGGCCTCGCGGTTCTTCTCCACGCTGCGCCGCAGGGCCTCCATGAGGTCGAGCACCTCGCCACCGCCGTCGGACTCCTCCGCGGCCTCGCCGAAGGTCTCGGCGGTGTCGACCGCGTCGCCCTTCTCGAGCTTGGCCTCGATGAGCTCCTTGAGCTGGTCCTGGTAGTCGTCGGTGAAGCGGGCGGGGTCGAAGTCGGCCTCGAAGCTCTTCACGAGCGCCTCGGACATCTCGAGCTCCTTCTTCGAGATCGTGACCTTCTCGTCGAGGGAGGAGAACTTGGCCTCGCGCACCTCGTCGTCCCAGAGCAGTGCCTGGAGCATGAGCACGTCGCCGCGCACGCGCAGGGCGCCGAGGCGGGTCTTCTGGCGCAGCGCGAACTGCACGATCGCGGTGCGGTCGGTCTGCTCGAGGGTCTGGCGCAGCAGGGCGTACGCCTTCACGGACTTGGAATCGGGCTCGAGGTAGTAGCTCTTCTCGAACATGATCGGGTCGACCTGGTCGCTCGGCACGAATTCGACCACGTCGATCTCGCGGCTCTTCTCCGCGGGCAGCAGGGCGATGTCGTCGTCGGTGAGGATGACGGTCTTCTCGCCGTCGTCGAAGGCCTTCGCGATGTCCGCGTACTCGACTACCTCGCCGTCGAGCTCGCACGTGCGCTTGTACCGGATGCGCCCGCCGTCTTTCGCGTGCACCTGGTGCAGTGAGACGTCGTGGTCCTCGGTGGCGCTGTAGACCTTGACGGGCACGTTGACGAGCCCGAACGTGATGGCGCCCTTCCAGATGGATCGCATGAGCCTGCCCTTCGATGTGAACTCCGTACACATTCTCGTGCAGGCTGGTGTCAAGCGCTAGCCATGGCGGTGGCGGGGCAGGGAGGATATGGGGATGGCAGCAGAAGACCAGGTAGTCACGATCGACGGGCACCGGCTCAAGCTGACCAACCTCGACAAGGTCCTCTACCCCGAGACGGGCACGACGAAGGCCGATGTGCTCGACTACTACGCGCGAGTGGCGGACGCCCTCATCCCGCACGCCAAGAACCGGCCAGCGACCCGCAAGCGCTGGGTGCACGGCGTCGGCACCGCGGATGCCCCGGGCGAGATGTTCTTCCAGAAGAACCTCGACGAGCGCTCGACGCCGCAGTGGGTGCTGCGCCGCGAGCTGCAGCACTCGGACCACGTGAACACCTATCCGCTCGTGAACGACCTCGCGACGCTCACCTGGCTCGCGCAGATCGCGGCGCTCGAGATCCATGTGCCGCAGTGGCAGTTCGGCCGCACGGGGGCGCGCAAGAACCCGGACCGCCTCGTGCTCGACCTCGACCCCGGTCCCGGTGCGGGGCTGCAGGAGTGCGCCGAGGTTGCCCGCTGGGCGCGCGCGATCCTGAAGGACATGGGGCTCGACCCGATGCCCGTGACGAGCGGCAGCAAGGGCATCCATCTGTACGCCGCTCTGGACGGCAAGCAGACCAGCGACCAGGTCTCGGAGGTGGCCCACGAGCTCGCCCGGGCGCTCGAGGCCGACCACCCGGAGCTCGTGGTGAGCGACATGAAGAAGACGCTGCGCGAAGGCCGCGTGCTCGTCGACTGGAGCCAGAACAACGGCAACAAGACGACCATCACGCCGTACTCCCTGCGGGGCAGGTCGCACCCGATGGTTGCGGCGCCGCGGACGTGGAAGGAGCTCGACTCCCCCGACCTGGCGCAGATCGGCTACCAGGACATGATCAAGCGGGTGGAGAAGAAGGGCGACATCCTCGCTGACCTCACGGCCGGCCACCTGTCGTCCCTCGAGCCGACACCCGCGCGGATGGCCGGCTTCGAGCACGCCGACGGCGCAGACGACCGGCTCGCGAAGTACCGGAGCATGCGCGACGGATCGGTCACACCGGAGCCCGTGCCCTCCGCAGTCGCGCCGCCGACCGCCGGCCAGACCTTCGTCATCCAGGAGCACCACGCGAGCCGGCTGCACTACGACTTCCGGCTCGAGCACGACGGCGTGCTCGTGAGCTGGGCGCTGCCCAAGGGCGTGCCCACCGATATCGCGAAGAACCACCTCGCCGTGCAGACGGAGGACCACCCGCTCGAGTACGGCACCTTCGAGGGCACCATCCCGGCGGGGCAGTACGGCGCGGGCGACGTGACGATCTGGGACCGCGGCACCTACGACCTCGAGAAGTGGCGCGACGGCAAGGAGGTCATCGCGACGCTCCACGGCGAGAAGCACGGCTCGCACCGGTACGCGCTCATCCAGACCGGCGGGCGCGACGGGTCGGAGAACAACTGGCTGATCCACCTCATGAAGTCGGTGGAGGAGCAGCCGACCCGCCACGCCAAAGCCGACTCGCGCCGCAAGGTGATCGGGGGCAGCAAGGACACGCGCGACCGCAGCGCGCCGAGCCCCATGCTCGCAACCCTGGGCACAGAAGGGGAGCTCGGGGATGCCGACCAGTGGGCCTTCGAGATGAAGTGGGACGGCATCCGCGCCATCGCCCAGGTCGCCCACGGGCAGGTGCGCCTCACGAGCCGCAACGGCGTGGACGTGACCTCCCGCTACCCGGAGCTCGCGAGCCTCGCCGAGGCGGTGGACGGCGACGCCGTGATCGACGGCGAGATCGTGGCGCTCACTCGGGCCGGGCGGCCCGACTTCGGCCTGCTGCAGCGGCGCATGGGGCTGACCAAGCTCGCCGAGGTCGAGGCCGCGAGAAGCAAGGTGCCCGTGCACTTCATGGCGTTCGACCTGCTCGAGGTCGACGGCAGGAGCCTCGCGAAGGAGGGCTACACCGAGCGGCGGGAGGCTCTCGAGAAGACCGTGCGGTCCACGGGCGCCGTGCAGGTGCCGCCGGTGTTCGAGGGCGACGTCGGCGCCGCGATGGCGATGAGCCGCAAGCTCGGTCTCGAGGGCGTCATGGCCAAGCGCCGCACGAGCACGTACAACGCGGGCAAGCGGGTCCGCTCCTGGATCAAACTCAAGCACCACCTCACCCAGGAGGTCGTGATCGGCGCCTGGAAGCCCGGTGCGGGCAACCGGGCGCACCGGGTGGGCTCGCTGCTCATGGGCATCCCGGACGGCGACGGACTGCGCTTCGTCGGCAAGGTCGGCACCGGATTCACCGACCGCGACCTCGACGCGATGGCATCCCGGTTCCGGCGCCTAGAGCGCAAGACGAGCCCCTTCGACGAGCTGCCCGCGCCCGAGGCGAAGGACGCCCACTACATCTCCCCCGTGCTCGTCGGCGAGGTCGAGTTCGCCGAGTGGACCCCCACCGGAAAACTGCGGCAGCCCAGCTGGCGGGGCTGGCGCACCGACAAGGAACCATCAGACGTGAAACCGGAGAGTTGAACCATGCCCATCAAGCTTGAGAATGTCGGAATCGCCGTGCGCGACCTCGAGGAGGCAGTGTCATTCTTCACCGACCTCGGCCTCACGGTCATGGGCCGCGACGAGATCAGCGGCGACTGGGCCGACACGGCCGTCGGCCTCGACGGCAACCACGCGAAGATCGCGGTGCTCCAGACTCCGGACGGCCACGGCCAGCTCGAGTTCTTCGAGTACATCCACCCCGAGGCGATCGAGACCCAGCCGACCCTGCCGAACGAGATCGGTATGCACCGCGTCGCGTTCTCGGTCGACGACATCGACGCCGCGCTGGCGATCGCCGCGAAGCACGGCTGCTTCCCGCTGCGCGGCGTCGCGAACTACCAGGACGTGTACAAGCTCACCTACCTGCGCGGCCCCAGCGGGATCCTCGTCATGCTCGCCCAGGACCTGACGCGCAAGGGGTAGGTGCCACGGATGCCGCGACCTAGGCTGAACCCATGAAGCCCAGAATCCTCGTCCTCGCCGTCGGAGTCGCCATCGGCTATGTGCTCGGCACCCGCGACGGCCGTGCCCGCTACGACCAGATGAAGGCCAAGGTCACCGAGCTGTGGGAGGACCCTCGCGTGGTCAGGGCCCGCAAGGACGTCGAGGCCTACGCCCGGCAGCAGGCGCCGATCATCCGCGAGCGCGCCGAGGCCGCCGCGAAGGCAGCCCCCGGCGTGGCCAAGGATGTCGCGGGCAAGGTGGCCACCGCCGCCACCGATGTCGCGGGCCAGGTCTCGGAGACCGCCAAGGATGTCTCGGCGAAGGCTGCCGCCACCGCCAAGGACGTCTCCGCCAAGGCCGCCGCCACCGCGAAGGACGTGCGCACCCGCGCCGGCGAGGTCGCGAGCGACCTCCGCGAGCGCGGCGGAGCCGCCGTCGACGGTGCAGTTGAGGCGGCGGGCAAGGCCCGGGATGCCGCCCTCGACGTCGTGCCCGACTCAGAGGCGGACGACGAGGACGGCAAGCCGACGAGCTAGCTCGTCGGCGGGATGATCGGCAGCGTCAGCGGCCCGGTCATCGCGACCATGCCGCTCAGTCGCTCGGGCGAGAGCACCTGGGCGACCTTCTCCGCCGTCATGAGCCCCGCCTCCACGACCAGGTCGGCGATGGACGCCTGGGTGGTGAGCGCGGTGTGCGCGAGCGTGGCGGCCGCCGCGTAGCCGATGTAGGGCGTGAGCGCCGTGACGACGCCGACGCTCGTCTCGACCTGCATCGCGAGCCGCTCGATATTGGCAGTGATGCCGTCGACGCAGTTCACGCGCAGGGTGTAGCAGGCGTTGGTCATCCAGGCGAGGCTCTGCAGGATCGAGTGCGCGATGACCGGCTCGAACGCGTTGAGCTGCAACTGGCCGCCCTCCGCGGCCGCGGTGACCGTGGCATCCGCACCGATCACGCTGAACGCGACCTGGTTGACGACCTCGGGGATCACGGGGTTCACCTTGCCCGGCATGATCGACGACCCGGCCTGGCGAGCGGGGAGGTTGATCTCGCCGAAGCCCGCCTGCGGCCCGCTCGAGAGCAGGCGCAGGTCGTTGCAGATCTTCGAGAGCTTGACCGCGGCGCGCTTGAGGATGCCGCTCAGGGTCATGAAGATGCCCGCGTCGCTCGTGGCCTCGATGAGGTCGGGCGCGGTCTCCATCTCGATGCCGGTGACCTCCACGAGGTGCTTGCGCACCACCTCCGCATAGCGCGGATCGGCGGTGATGCCGGTGCCGATCGCGGTCGCGCCCATGTTGATCTCGTTGAGCCACGGGATCGACTCGCTCAGGCGGTCGTAGTCCTCGGCGAGCGTGTGGGCGAAGCCGCCGAACTCCTGCCCGAGCGTCATCGGCACGGCGTCCTGCAGCTGGGTGCGGCCGATCTTGAGGATGTTCGAGAACTCGCGCCCCTTGGCCGCGAACGCCGCGGTGAGGAGCTTGTGCTCGGCGAGGAGGCGCTGCACGCCGAACACCATCGCGAGCTTGATCGCGGTCGGGTACACGTCGTTCGTCGACTGGCTGCGGTTGACGTCGTCGATGGGGCTCAGGTGCGCGTAGTCGCCCTTCTCGAACCCCATGAGCTCGAGGCCGCGGTTGGCGATCACCTCGTTGGCGTTCATGTTCGTGGAGGTGCCGGCGCCGCCCTGGATGACCCCGACGCGGAACTCGGCGTGCAGCTCGCCCGCCACGATCTCCTCGCAGACCTGCTCGATGATGCGGGCCTTCTCGGGGTCGAGCACGCCGATCTCGGCGTTCGCCCGTGCGCAGGCCTGCTTGACGCGGGCGAGGGCGCGGACCAGATCCGGGTAGTTGTAGATCGCGCGGCGCGTGATCGGGAAGTTCTCGAGCGCCCGCGCGGTGTGGATGCCCCAGTACGCGTCCACCGGGATGGGCATGGAACCGAGCGAATCGGTCTCCTGCCGCGTCTCCTCGGTGAGGTCGAGGGCCGTCTCGTAGGCCCTGCGGGGCGAGTTCTCGTCACCGGCAATGGTTTGCGCGGTATCCGTACTCAGGGTGTGGGTCGACGCTTGTGGCGTGGTTTCCATGTCGTATCTCCTTTGACTTGACCGGACCAGCCTAGGTCAGCACTCAGCCGAAGGCGTGGAGGGCCGGCACGATCAGGTAGATCCCGAAGGCGACGACGAGCGCGCACAGCACGAACAGGCCCACGGATGCCGGGCGGCGCCATGACTCGGTGCCATCGCCCACCCGCAGCGCGAGCGAGAACAGGGTCACGAGCACGCAGGCCGCCACGAGGGCGACCCCGACCACGAGCGGGAAAGTCGACCAGTCGATCACCGGGCACCCGCCTTCTTGCGCTTCTTCGGCCGCACGAACACGCCCGGCTCGGGCACGTGGAACTGGCGGTGGTCGACCTTGCTCCGGCGCGAGCGCAGGAAGATCGTCAGGATCGCGCCGATCGCGAGCACCACGTCGATGATGACGCCCCACAGCCCGAATCCGGCGATGAACGCCGCGGCGGCGCCCACGAGCCCCGCGGCGGGGATGGTGATGAGCCACCCGAGCGCGATGCGCCCGGCCGTCTTCCAGCGCACGGAGGCGCCCTTGCGGCCCACCCCCGTGCCGATCACGGAGCCGGAGGCGACCTGCGTGGTGGAGAGCGCGAATCCGAGGTGCGTCGACGCGAGGATCGTCGCCGTCGTGGCCGCCTCCGCCGCGAAGCCCTGCGCGGGCTCGATGTCGGTGATATCCCGGCCGAGGGTCTTGATGATGCGCCAGCCGCCGGAGTAGGTGCCGATCGCGATGGCGAGGGCGCAGGCGGCGATCACCCACAGTTCAGGGCCGCTGCCGCTCGGCTGCATCCCGGCGGCGATGAGGGTGAGCGTGATGACGCCCATGGTCTTCTGCGCGTCATTGGTGCCGTGCGCGAGGGAGACGAGCGACGAGGTGAAGATCTGGCCGCGCTTGAAGCCGTCCCGCTCCCGCTTCTTCGTGATCGCGTAGGCGATCTTCGTCGCGACGAACGAGACGAGCCCCGCGGTGAAGGGGGCGAGCACGGCCGGGATGAGGATCTTGGACACGAGCACGGCGCCGTCGATCGCGCCGAAGCCGACGCCCACCGCCACGGCGCCGATGAGCCCGCCGAACAGGGCGTGGCTCGACGACGACGGCAGCCCCAGCAGCCACGTCACGAGGTTCCAGACGATCGCGCCGATGAGCCCCGCGAGGATGAGCACGGGAGTGATCTGCACCCCGCTGTCACCCTCTCGGATGAGCCCGCCGCTGATGGTCTTGGCTACCTCCGTGGAGAGGAACGCGCCGACGAGGTTGAGGATCGCGGCAATGGCGACGGCGACCTTGGGCTTGAGCGCACCGGTGGCGATGGGCGTCGCCATGGCATTCGCGGTGTCGTGGAACCCGTTCGTGAAGTCGAAGAAGAGAGCCAGTGCAACCACCAGCACGACAACGAGCGAGATGTCCACCGGGGAGAGTCTTGCACCTCAACGGCCTCCGCCGCCACCGCCCCCGCCGCCACCGCCGGAGAAGCCCCCGCCGCTCGACCCGCTCGAGGAACTGGAGCCGCCGCTGCTCGACCACGAGCTGCCACCGCCCGAGGAGGTGGAGACGATCGGGCGCACCGAGGCCGTGGATGACGACGTGAAACTCCGGAACACCGAGGAGTCGAAGGCATCGCCGTCCAGCCAGTCCGGGCTACCGCTGGGATAGACGGCGCGCAGCTTCTCGACCCACTGGTCCTCGACGCCCCACAGCACCGCGTACGGCAGCAGGCGCTCGTAGAGCTTGACGACGGCATCCTTGTCGTTCACGTTGATGCGCAGGGCGCCCTCGGGGCTCTGGAGCATGCGCAGCCGCTCCTCCTCGGCAACCGTCAGGTACAGCCGCATGCCCAGGAGGTAGTCGCGGTGCTCGGCGCCCGCTCGGGTGAGCCGGGCGGGCAGGATGAGCACGCTCGGCACCGCGACGGCGAGCACGAACGTGCCGATGCCGGGCCAGACCACCGTGCCGTCGAGCACGTCGTTGACGATCGCCCAGATACCGATCCCCACCTGCGCGAGCACGGCGAGCCAGGCCGTGCGCGTGATGATCTGGGGCCAGTGGCTGCGCGGCTTCGCCCGGAGCCCCGCCGTCATCGCCTCGGCCTCCGCCGTGGCGGGCAGTGTGTAGAGCTCCGCCCCGGTGTCGGCGTCCAACTCGCCGGGGCGCACGCGCTTGCCGGGCTGCAGCGAGATGCCGAACACTGTGACGAGCACGGCCAGCTCGCGCGCTGTGGCGCCATCGGCCGTTACGAGCTCGAGCGAGAACCGCCGGCGGCCGGAGACGCCCGGCTCCCCCGGCTGGTTGTCCACGACCTTCACGAGCCCGCGCACCGCGAAGTCCACGAACAGGGCAGGGAGGCCCTCGCCGGGGCGCTTGACGATGTTCGCGTCGAGCAGCAGGTCGGAGCCCTTCGGCGGGGTGTACTCGGCGATCACGGTGCCTCGCCCGGGGGCATCCCGCCAGACCGCCGTCCTGATGATGATGGACAGCACCAGGAGCGCGACGAGCAGCCCGAACAGCGCCTTGGGCGCGGTCTGAACGATCCAGCTGTCGCGCGGCAGCTGCGGCTGGGTCACGGTGCCGCCCTCGAAGCCGATCGACACGGTGAGCGTGTTGTAGGGGCCCACCGGGCCGACGGAGACGTCGAAGCCGCCGCCGTCCTGCACGAGCTCGCACCGGTCGCTGTCGCCGTAATAGCCCAGGTAGCAGGCCGAGCTGCCGGTCAGGGCCGCGGCGAGCGCCGGCCCGACCTCGATGTGGGCGCTCACCTCGTCGAAGGACTGCGCCCAGCCGTTGCCGTTGATGTCCCAGTAGAACTCGTCGTCGCCGGCGTCGTCGCTGTGCTCGTCCCAATACCGCCGAACGGGGTCGCGCAGCGTGTAGGAGAGCACGAACGTGGTCGGCCCCTCGAGGTACGCCTCGGTGCCGAGCGAGAACTCGGCGAACCCGTCGTAGTCGTTTCGCTCGTAGTACCAGGGGGTGCCGTGCTCGTCGGTGATCGACTCCATCGTGACGTCGAGCGGCACCTCGCCGTCCTGCAGCGGGATCGCCCGCACGATCCCCCGGTTCTGCTGCGGGGGGAAGAGCGCCACGATCGTCTCGACCACCCGGAGGGTGGCCCGGCCGGAGGAGTCCTGGTCGAGCGTGTAGTCGGCGTGGAACGACTGGAACTCGAAGTCGTCGACGCCCTGTGCGACGGCGGGCTGGGCGGCGGCAGACGCCGCTGGGCCGACAGCGAGCGCGAGCGCGATGACGGCCGAGGCGACGAGCGTGGGCCGTTTCACGTGGCAACACTAGCGCCGGGCAACTGCCGCGGGGTGGCTAGGCTGTAGCCCTCATGGCCACAATCTCCGTCGTTGTCCCGGCGCTCAACGACTCCCCCATGCTCGCGCGCTGCCTCGAGGCTCTCGCCGGCCAGACGCGGCGGCCTGACGAGGTCGTCGTCGTCGACAACGGCAGCACGGATGACACGGCAGAGGTCGCCCGCGCGGCCGGCGCCCGCGTTATCGCCGAGCCGCTCCGCGGCATCTTCCCGGCCACCTCCGCGGGCTTCGACGCCGCCCTCTGCGAGATCATCGCGCGGCTCGACGCCGACTCCCTTCCGCCCGCGGACTGGGTGGCGCGGCTCGAGGCTGCCTTCGACGCCGACCCCCGGCTCGCGTTCCTGAGCGGGCCCGGCGACTTCTACGGGTCGACACGGCTCGTGCACTGGCTCGCGGAGACCCTGTACATCGGGGGCTACGTATGGTTCGTGGGGCTGCTGCTGGGGCATCCGCCCCTGTTCGGCTCGAACCTCGCGATGCGCAATGACGACTGGAAGCGGGTGCGCGGCACGGTGCACCGGGAGATGCGCACCATCCACGACGACCTCGACCTGGCGATCCACGTGCAGCCCGACCAGTTCGTGCGGTTCGACAAGACCCTCCGCGTGGGCGTCTCGGCCCGCCCGTTCGCGAGTTTCGCGGGCTTCCAGCGCCGCATCGACTGGGCGTTCGGCACGCTCGGCCTCAACTGGCGCGAGCGGTCGCTGCTCGACCGGCGCCGCGACCAGGTGCGCTACGACCGCGCGCACCGCTAGCGGTCAGCTCCGGTAGAGCTGCACCATGTCGCGCACGAGCTGGTGGGGCGCCGTCTCGCACGGGCTGTGGCCGGTGCGGTAGACCGCGATCCGCGCGCCGATCGACTCGGCGAGGCTCGCGTGCAGCGAGAGCGGCCAGAGGTCGTGCTCGCCGACCGCGACGAGCTTAGGGATCTCCGCGGCAGCGAGCTCGGCCCGCACGTCAGGAGCGCGCTTCATGAGCGAGATGATGTCGGCGACGCTCGATCGGCGCGTGAGCGAGAAGCGGTGCCGCACGAACTCGAGGCGCCGCGGCGGCACGTGCGTGAAGTTGTTGCGCACGCCCCAGATCATGAGCGCGGCGCCCACCCCGCCCGTGGTGAGGCCGGTGAACTTGCCGAGGCGCTTCACCCCGCGGAAGCCCTGCCCCGGCTGCGGCGGCGCGCTCAGCAGCGTGAGGCTCAGGAACAGGTCGGGCCGCGCCACGTACGCGAGCTGCGCGACCGTCCCCGCGAACGAGTAGCCCAGCACGTGCGCCGGCGTCTCGCCGAGCACGAACAGCAGGTCGCGCACGAACAGGTCGTGGTCGTAGTGCCTGCCCTTGGGCGGGCCCGCGGCCGCCGACTCGTACTGCCCCGCCATGTCGTAGCTCTCGACCCGGTAGCCCTCGGCCACGAGAAGCGGCAGCATGAGGGCGAAGTCCTCTTTCGAGCCCGTGACGCCCGGCACGAGGACGACACGGGGATGCCCGGGCTCGCCCATCACGAGGGTGGCGAGCCGCCCGCTCGGCGCGTCGAGCCACCCGCGCTCGGCGCCCTCGGGGGGAACCGTCCAGTCGATGTCGGGAATCGCCTCGTCGAGGGCCAGCGCGTCCTCTGGGTTCCGGGCAGTCACCCGGAAGATATTACGCCCCGCTGGGCACCAGATTGCGCCCCGTGACCCGGCCCACGAACTGCTGCAGCCGGCTGTACACCTCGGCCGAGGCCGGGTGCCTGCTGTCCTGCTGCCAGGTGTGCAGCGCGTCGTCGTCGACGAGTGTCTCGACGCCCACGCCGTGGTCGCGCAGTGCGGCGATGAAGTTGAGGTTGGCGCGGTACAGGTAGTCGCGCCGCGAGGTCGTCACGAACACCGGCGGGTAGTTGCGATCGATCCACTCGATCGGCGAGAGGAAGCGGGCGGCGCGCTCGAGGTGCTGCCCACGGCCACGGCCCGGCAGCAGCATCCGGACGAAGCCGAGCCCCAGGATGAAGCCCTTCTCGAAGATCACGGAGAAGTCGGAGATGCTGCAGTGCTGCACGACGCCGCGGATGCTCGGCGCGGGCACCGCCGGGGCGATCGAGTAGTGCACCGCAAGCTCCGGACGGCTCATCGCGGCCGCGAGCAGGGCGGAGATCTGCCCGCCCGCCGAGTCCCCGCCCAGGACGATGCGGTGCTCGTCGCCGCCGAGCTCCCTGACGTGCTCGCGCACCCACGCGAGCGCCTGGTTGGCATCCTGAAGCATGTGCTCCATATGGAACTTGGGCGCGCGGCGGTAGTTGACGTTCACGACGAGCATGCCGTCCATCGCCTGGCTCGCGCAGTAGCGGGTGAGCGGGGCCTTGTCGCCCGAGGTCCAGCCGCCGCCGTGGAAGTACACGTACACCGGCAGCGGCGCGGTGGCGCCGACCGGCCGCAGCACGTCGAGCCGGTGCTCGCGCATCCCGTCGCCCGCGTAGTCCACGTCGAGGGTGTAGTCGATGCCGTTGATCGGGTCTGCGCTGAACCTGCGCAGCTCGCCGGGCGCGAGGTGCGCCATGAGCGCGCGCCAGGCCCAGACGGGAACCCGCGAGAGCGGGACGGTGGGCAGCGGCATTCCGCCACGATAGGCCGCGAGACCTAACGCCACCTGTGCACGAACTCCTCGTTTGCGCAATGCCGGGCCGAGGGCTTGACCGTGGAGGCCACGGCGTGGCTACTCTGGAGAATGACCGCACCGCAGGCATCCCTAGGCTTTCTCGCGCCGTGGATGACCCGGCAGCGCTGGTTCGCCAACAAGGGGGCCGAGCCCGCCCTCGAGGAGATCGGCTCGTGGAGCTACGAGTGCCCCGAGCCCGGCGTGCAGGTCGTGACCCACCTGCTGCTCGACCACACGATCGGCAAGCCCGCGCTGTACCAGGTGCCGCTCACGTACCGCGACCGGCCCCTGCTGCAGTCGACAGCCCTCGTCGGCCGGCTCGACGGCGCCTACGTCTACGACGGGCCGCACGACCCCGCCTTCACCGCGGCCCTGCTGGCCTTCATCGCGGACGGCGGCGAGACCACCGGCGACCGCACCTGGGCGATCGGCCAGCACACCGCCGGGGCCGTTGCGCCCGGCCTCGTCTCGCGCGTCCTCACGGGCGAGCAGTCGAACACCTCGATCATCTACGAGGCCGAGGGCGCCACCCCGCTCATCGTCAAGCTGTTCCGCGCCCTGCACGACGGCGAGAACCCCGATGTAGTACTGCAGACCGCCCTGGCCCTCGCCGGGTCGGACGCGGTGCCGCGCCCCGTGGGCCACATCGTCGCGGAGTGGAGCGACCGCGGCGAGGCCAGCGGCCGGGCGAAGGGCCACCTCGCGTTCGCGCAGGAGTTCCTGCCCGGTGTCGAGGACGCCTGGCGCGTCGCCCTCGCGGCCGCGGAGGCGGGCACCGACTTCTCGCGGGAGGCCCGCGAGCTCGGCATCGCGACGGCGGGCGTGCACGCGACGCTCGCGACGAGCATGCCGACGAGCGCCGCGACCCAGGTCGAGGTCGACGCGATAGTCGACCTCATGCACGGCAGGCTCGCGGCCGCGATCGGCGAGGTGCCGGCGCTGGCCCAGTACGGCCCGGCGCTGCGCGAGGTCTTCGCGCACGCCGCCACGGTTCCGTGGCCGGCCCAGCAGCGCATCCACGGCGACCTGCACCTCGGGCAGGTGCTCAAGGTGCCGGCGCACGGCTGGGTACTCGTCGACTTCGAGGGCGAGCCGCTGCGCCCGATGCGCGAGCGCAACCGGCTCGACAGCCCGCTGCGCGACGTCGCGGGCATGCTGCGCTCGTTCGACTACGTGGCCGGCTCGCTCGCCGTCTCCGGCATCCAGGGCGGGCCGGAGTGGGCCGCGACGGCGCGCGCGGCGTTCTCGGACGGCTACAGCGAGGCCTCCGGCTGCGACCTGCGCGAGAACCGCGCCGTGGTCGACGCGTTCGAGGTCGACAAGGCGCTCTACGAGACCGTGTACGAGGCGCGGAACCGTCCAACCTGGCTCGAGATCCCCGTCGCGGCACTGCGCCGGCTCTCGGTCCGCCTGAACGTCGGGTGAACAGCAGCTATCGAAATCTGGGAAACGCCGGAAAGCTCCCCCGGTAACCAGGCAATTGCTGCTCCACTTCACTACAGTTGGTGCGTTTGCATCGACTCATCCAACCCGAATGGCAGCCCTCGTGAAACTCGAGACTCGCACCGCTGAATATCCCAGGCCCGATCACTTCCTCCTGCACCTGAGCGACACCCACCTCCTCGGCGGTGGCAGCCGCCTCTACGGCACCGTCGACGCCGAGTCGCACCTGCGGGAGCTGCTCGCAGACCTCGAGGGCTCCCGCGGCCGCCCCGAGGCCATCATCTTCACGGGCGACCTCGCCGACAAGGGCGAGCCGGACGCGTACGAGCGGCTGCGCAGCATGGTCGAGCCCGTCGCGGCTCGACTCGGCGCGCAGGTGATCTGGGTCATGGGCAACCACGACGACCGCGGCGCCTTCCGGCGCGAGCTCTTCGCCGAGCAGCCCAGCACCCGACCGGTGGACCGCGTCTACGACGTCAACGGCCTGCGCATCATCACGCTCGACTCCACGGTCCCCGGGCACCACCACGGCGAGGTCACGGGCGCCCAGCTCGACTGGCTCGCCGAGGAGCTCTCGACCCGGGCGCCGCACGGCACGATCCTCGCCATGCACCACCCGCCGCTGCCGAGCGTGCTCGACCTCGCCGTGGCCGTTGAGCTGCGCGACCAGTCCGGGCTCGCGGAGGTGCTGCTCGGCTCCGACGTGCGCAGCATCATCGCCGGGCACCTGCACTACAGCTCCACCGGCACCTTCGCAGGCATCCCGGTGTCGGTCGCCTCCGCCACCTGCTACACGCAGGACCTCAATGTGCCCGTGGGCGGCACCCGCGGCCGCGACGGCGCACGCGCGTTCAACCTCGTGCACGTGTACGGCACCACCGTCATGCACTCTGTCGTCCCCGTGGGCCAGTACGGCGTGCTCGACTACGTGGACGCGGAGGAGACGGCCCGCCGGCTCGCAGCCTCGGGCATCCGCATCGCGGACCGGATCAACTCGCCGGTAGCCCCTGAGCCGCCGATGACGATGCCGATCCCGATCCAGGCCTGAGCTTCATCGGGGCGTCAGCCTCCCACGGGGCGGCGACGCTGAAGTAGCGCTCGAGGAAGGCGCGCACGGTCCTCGTCCGCCGCGCCACCGAGATCTCCGGCTGGCTGCCGTCGTTGAGGCAGAAGAAGTCGTAGTCGCGCCGCTTGAGCAGGCGGTCCATCTCCGCGGGCGCCGTCGCGAGGGTCGTCTCGATATAGCGCACGGATGCCTCGGTCTGCACGACTGCGCGACCGGTCATGAGCGCGTAGTAGTGGTACAGGGAGTTCGTGACCGACACGTCCGTCGCGGAGCGGAACGCGCTGCGCGCCGTCCGGGCGAAGTCGTCGGGGAACTCGGCCTCGAGCTCGGCCAGCACACTGCGGCGCAGCGGCGTCGCCGCGTGCTCGAGGTGCCGGGTCGTGACGCGGCCGAAGCGCTCGCGCAGGAGGGCGCGGTTCACGCGCGCGGCGTTCTCGAAGCCGCTGCGCGCCGAGTCCGGCTCGCCCAGCCCGATGCGGGTCTGCGCCTCGATGAACTTGGTGATGCCGCCCGGCGAGAAGAACATCTCGGGGCGCACCGGGCGCCCGAAGAACATGTCGTCGTTCGAGTACAGGAAGTGCTCGCTCAGCCCGTCGATCTTGTGCAGCTGGCTCTCGACGGCGTGCGAGTTGTGCGTCGGGAGGGCATCCGGGTCGCTGAAGAACTCCTCGCTGCGCACGATCGTGACCGCGGGATGCTCGGCCAGCCAGACGGGCGCCGGCGAGTCGGTCACGATGAAGATGCGGCGGATCCACGGCGCGTAGAGGTACACACTGCGCAGCGCGTACTTGAGCTCGTCGATCTGGCGGTAGCGCGCCTCTGAGTCGTCGCCCTCCCCGACCACGTAGGCCTTCATGCGCTGGGCGCGCGCCCGCTGGAACTCGGAGGAGGTGCCGTCGACCCACGAGAACACGATGTCGATGTCGAAGGTCACGTCGCTCGCGAGCACGTCGAACATGCCGCCGAGCGTGCGCCAGGTGCGGCCGTGCAGCTCGACAGTCGCGTCGATCGCCTCCGCGCGCGGCAGTACACGGCGCATGAGCGCGTTCTCGGCGGGGGCCGTGATCGCCTCGGCGCCGAAGTCCCAGAACTCGAGGCGGACGGCGCCGGTCGGCCCGTAGCGGAGCTTGCCCGTGCGGCTCGCGCGCGGCCGGTAGAGCTTGAGCACGCGGCCCCCGGGAAGCACGCCGTCGGCGATGAGCACCTCCGTGGCGGAGCCGGCCCTGGCGTAGAACGGCTCGATCGAGAAAGCGCTGGCGAGGGCGGCGGTGGTGTCGCGGGCGCGCGCGCGGTCCACGGCGATGACCGGGCGGTCGTCGTCGCGGCGGACGAGCAGGTGCTCCACCCCGTGCGCGTCGAGGGCGTCGTGGATTGCGACGAGGTCGGCGGCCGTGGCATCCCGCGGCGACAGCGTGTCGTTCACGAGGGTGAAGCGGCCCTTGCGCAGGGTCACGTCGGCCCGGGCGTTCAGGCGCGGGTGGGCCCGGCCCAGGATCGTCAGGTCGGGAGTCACTCGCTGTCGCTGCGCGGACTGTTGGCACTGCGCTCTGCGACAGCGTCGCGCAGCAGGCTCGAGAGCGCCTCGAGCTGGATGTTCGACTCGGCGGCGACCTCGACGTCCGAGCCGTCGAGAGCGCGCGCCGCGAGGCCCGCCTTGCTGTCGATGAGCTCGGCGATGCGCGCGTCGATCGTGTGCGCGGCGATGATGCGCCACGCGGTGACGGGCAGCTCCTGGCCGATGCGGTGGACGCGGTCGATGGCCTGGGTCTGCTCGGCGCTCGTCCAGCTCAGCTCGGCGAGTACGACGTTGGACGCGGCCTGCAGGTTGAGCCCGACGCCCGCCGCGGTGAGCGACGCGACGACGATCGAGACCTCGGGGTCTTCGGCGAACGAGTCGATGGCGAGCTGGCGGGCCTTGGCGCTCTGGTCGCCGCGGATCGAGACCGACTTGAGGCCGGCCTTCGCGAAGTGCTGCTCGGCGACATCCATGACGTCGATGTGCTTCGCGAAGAAGACGACCTTGCCGACGGAGCGGGCGAGCTGTGCGGTGTAGTCCGCGGCGAGGGTCGCCTTGGCCTGGCCGATGCGGCGGACCATCGTGAAGACGTTCTCGCCGGTCGTGGCGCCCTTCGACTCCTCGAGCTCGGCGTGCGCGACGACGCGGATGATCTCCTCGTCGGTCGCGTCCGGCTTGATCTCGCGCACCCGGTTGAACCGGTCGACGAGGCGGGCGGTGAGGGCTGCCTCGGCGGCGCGGATCGAGCGGCCCAGGTCGTCGTCGAGCTCCACCGGGATGTCGGCGACACGGCGCGCAGGGATGTCCGCGGCGACGTCCACCTTCTTGCGGCGCACGATGCCCATGTCGACGACCGCACGGCGGGCCTCGGCGAAGAAGCCGAAGTCGGCCGGGGTGAGCCCGGTGTCCTCGAGCTTCTCCATGAGCTGGGGCAGCGGCTTCTTGTCGTCGATCCAGCCGAGGAACTGCCAGATCGCGCGGAAGTCCTCGATGGAGTTGATGAGCGGGGTGCCGGTGAGCGCCATCATGAGCGCGCGCGGCGACGTGGCCCGGATGCTCTTCGAGAGCGCGAGCACGTGCTTGGAGCGCTCCGACTTGAGGTTCTTGATGAAGTGCGCCTCGTCGACGACCATGCCCTTGAAGCCGAAGCGGCCGAGCCAGCCGACGTGCCGGTCGAGGATCTCGTAGTTCACGATCACGACGTCGCTGAACGCGTCGACGTCCTTGCCGTCGCCGTGCACCACGGTCGCCGTGCGGCCGGGCGTCCACAGCTCGACCTCGCGCGCCCAGTTCGTCTTGACGACGTTCGGCACGACCACGAGCAGCGGGTAGGAGTTGGACGCCTCGGCGGCGAGCAGCGACTGGGCGGTCTTGCCGAGGCCCGGCTCGTCGGCGAGCAGGAAGGTGCGGTGGCCCTTGCGGACCTCCTCGACGAACCGCGCCTGGTGGCGCATCATCTCGAGGTTGCCGCGGGTGCGCAGCGTGGTGGCCTCCGGGAGGTCCATGGTCGCGGCGCCACCGCCGGCGCCGTACTCGAACGAGCGGAACAGCGGCTCGATGAGCTCCCAGTTGCCGAGGCGGTTGACCTTGGCCGGAGCGGCCTGCATGCCGCTGAAGTCGGGCGCGAGGAACGGGTTCGACATCTGCATCTGGCGCACGGATGCCGGCACCACCTGCTTCTCGACCTGCTTGTCCACGGGCTTGGGCTCGGTGGTGATGATGAGCTCGTCGGGGCTGAGCTCGACGCCCGCGGCGATCAGCAGGTCGCGGCGGAGTGCCTTGGCGGCCGCGGTCACCGGCGCGTCGTCGGCGAGCATCGCGATGAGGCTCGTGTCGCGCGCCGCGGTCTTCGCGAGGATTCCCGCGAGCCCGTCGAGGCGCTTCTGCTCGTTGGCGCGCTCGGAGTCGCTGAGCGCCTTGTCGGTCTTGACGCGGGCGCGCTCCTCGCGCAGCAGCAGTGCTGCGACCTGGAAGCGCGCGCGGTTGGCGGGCTTGAGCGGGCCCTTCTGCACGGCGGTCTCGACCTCGCGCGCGGCGCGGGCCAGGACGGGGATGACTCCGATGTCGTCGCCCGGGCGCACGCGGCGGCGCTGCTGCGAGGCGCTGTTGCCGCCGCTGTTGCCAGAACGCTGGCGACGGCGCTGGCCGGATTCGGTCTGTCCCGAAGGTGTCAAGGATGCTCTCACTTGCTGCTACTGCGGATGCGGGGAAGCCTTCCGGCGAGTACCGGGAGGACGCACCAGCAGAGAGTGCATGTATCTACACGGGTCCAGACCCAGTCGCGATGCAACTGGTGGGCTCTGCGGGTGTTACCGACAGTGTACGCGCAAACCGCTGACAACGCTGTTTCAGCGGTGTTTCAGCGTCCGCGAGGCGTGTCGCCCTTGTCGATGACCTTGATGAGGATGCCCGAGGCGATGAACACCAGCGCGGCGATGTACTGCAGCCCGAGCCAGAGGTCGGGCTGGCCGAGGTCGATGGGGAGGACCGGATTCCACAGCACGGCGATCGGCGCGAGGCCGATGATCCACCACCACTGGCGGGCCTGCCAGGCGAACACCGCGACGATGAGGGCGAGGATCGCGACGACGTAGCGGATGACGATGAATCCGTCGCTCTCGATGAGCGCGACCCCGATGAGCAGGGCCACGACTGCGAGCAGGGCGGGGACGAGCGCCGTGCGCCGGGAACGGGTGGGGTAACTGGCGCTGCTCACCGGCACAGTCTACGGCGGGTTGAGTAGCGCGCTCCGGCGCGCGTATCGAAACCGGGGGTTTCGATACGGCCGCGGGCGGCCTACTCAACCCGCCGGAGATCGCGCTTGGCCGGCCCCTCGAGCCGGGTGCCGTCCGCGGCGAACCGGGAGCCGTGGGCGGGGCAGTCCCAGCTCTTCTCCCCGTCGTTCCAGCTGAGCGCGGCGAACAGGTGCGGGCACACCGTCGAGACGGCGCACGTCGCGCCGTCCACCGTCGAGATCCCCGCCGGCAGCATCCTGCGGCGCCCGGTCGCGCCCTCGCCCTCCGCGGGGGGCGTCGCCGGCAGCGGCCTCGACAGGGTGCGCACGTAGCCCTTCGCGTACCACCAGCCGACCGCGGCGTTCTCGCCGATGCCGCTCGCGAGCGCGCGCGGCGTGGTGATGCGGTGCCGGAGCGCGCGCATCCACGGCTCGTGCCCGCCGAGCAGGTCGGCGGCGAGGGTCATCGCGGTCGCCACGCCGTTGGTCATCCCCCACTTGTCGAACCCGGTGGCGAGCAGGATCCGGCGTCGGCCCCGAGGCAGGAAGCCCACGAACGGCACGTGGTGCGGCGCGATGTAGTCCTGGGCCGCCCACGAGTGGTCGAGCTCGGCGCCGGGCCAGTGCTGCATAGTCCAGTCCGTGAGCTCCTGTGCCGCGCGCCGGGGCGAGTCGTGCCGCCCCACGCCGTGGCCGTTGCCCCCGGTCAGGAGCAGGTCGCCGAACGTGCGGATGCTGCGGGTCGGGCTCTCCACCCCGATGAACATCCCGTCCGGCAGGTCGCCGGACGGCAGCCGGAACGACTGCGCGTAGCTGCGGTGTGCGTGGGTCTTGACGAAGTACAGCCCGCGGTCGAGGATCGGGGTCCCGGTCGCGAGCACCACGTGGTCGGCGTGCACGTCGCCGAGCGGGGTCGTCACGCGCGCCGGGGCGCTCGCCCGCACGGCGGTCACCCGCGCCCCCTCGACGACCCGCCCGCCGAGCGCCCGGATGTCGGCTACGAGCGCCCCGAGCACGTCCAGCGGGTCGAACTGCGCCTGGTCCTGCAGCACGACGGCGCCGTAGGTGCGGAAGGGCAGTCCGGCATCCGCGACGACACGGACGTCGAGGCCGGTGGATGCCGCGAGCCGCCCCTCGTGGAGAACCGCCGCCGCGCCGTCCGCGGTAGCGGCGTAGGTGACCGCATCACGCCGGTCGAAAGGGACTCCGCTTTCCCGCAGGTACACCGTCATCCAGTCGAAGGCAGCGCTGTTGCCCTCCGCATAGGCGCGCATGACCGCCGGGTAGGTCGCGGTGAGCACCTTGCTCAACTGCGTGCCCTGCAACTGGCTGAGTTTCGCCGTGGTGTTCCCGGTCGTCGCCGCCCCGACGGTCCGCGCTTCGAGGACGGTGACCCGGCGACCGGCCCGCGCGAGCAGCAGGGCCGTGACGAGCCCCGTGAGGCCCGCGCCGACGACGACCTCGTCGACCGTGGCATCCGGCTCGAAGGCGTCGGTCTCCAGAGGTGCCGCGGTGTCGAGCCAGAGGGAGGTCATGCTTCCACGGTAGGTCGGCGAGCGCGCGAAAACCGGTCCTACCGCCGCGCCGCTGGCGCCGCTACGCTGTGCCTCGACCGCGGCACTTTTTGCGAAAGGGTTTCACCATGGGTTTCTTCGACGACATCGCACAGGGATTCCGCAAGCTCACGGGAGGCGTCGACGAGGAGCTCATCGCTACCGGCACCCTCGCCCGAGGCGAGCTCCTGGGCCTCACCCTGTCGGGCACCACGATCCAGGTCATGAACGGTCTCGTCGAGCGCAACTGCACCTTCGTCGTGCGCGTGATGATGGACGGCATCGCGCCCTTCGACGTGCAGATCACCCAGCGCGTGCAGGAGGTCCTCATCCCCCAGCTGCAGCAGCCCGGCGTCTACCTCGCCGTACGGGTCGACCCGGCAGACCACTCCCACGTCGCCATCGACTTCGCGAGCCAGCCGCCCGAGGTCACCCTGCCGGAGTCCACCGGGGACAACAGCGCCGCGCACATCCTGGCCAGCGGCAGGCCGATCACCGTCGTGCTCGTTGCCGACCAGCAGCTCGGGATGAAGAGCGCCAAGGGCGACCCCGTGCACGCCCTCACGCTCACCATCGCGACCGGCGTGGACACGCCGTACCAGATCCAGGTCGGCAACGCCGTGCCGGCGAGCGCACTGCCCCTCGTCTACCCCGGCTCGAAGCTCCACGCGAAGCTCGGCGCCGGGCCGAACGACGTCGTCGTGGACTGGGCCGCCGGGCAGGTCAAAGACGGGTCGTAAGCTGGCAGCATGACGCTGAACTCGAACTACCCGGGCGCTGTGCGCATGGCGCCGCGCGGCAAGCTGGACGGCACCGAGCGCGGGCTCGACGCCCTCGTCGGGCTCGTGATCCTGGTGGCCGAGCTCGTGATCGGGCTCGTGAGCATCGTCGCACTCTTCACCGCCGGAGCCGCCGCGGTCAGCGAGAACCCGGGCCTGGCCGACCAGCTCGAGGCCGGCTACGGCATCGCCCTCATCGGCTCGGCGGTCGTCGTGATCATCACCACGCTCATCTACCTCGTGCGCGTCATCGTCGGCCGCCGCAGCTGGCCGGCGCCGCTGTGGGGCACGATCCTCATGACCGTCGCCCTCATCATCGGCTACGTCGTCATGGCCTCGGCGAGCTAGACGCCGCCACCGCCACCGCCGCCACCACCGCCGCCCGAGGAGCCGCCGCCGCCCGAGCCGCCGCTCGAGCTGCTCGACGCGCTGCCGGAGAACGACGACGCCGCCGCGGACGAGATCGAGCCGATACTCGAGGCGAAGATGGCGGCGTTGAACGCACCAGAGCCCGAGTAGTAGTCCGGCGCCTGCTCGACGTAGTACTTGCCGAGCTCGACCGCCCACTCCTTCTCGAGGTTGAACAGCACCGCGTAGGGCAGCAGCTTCTCGTAGACCTTCACGACGTCGCCCTGCTTCTCCGCGCCCGTGGGGCTCTGCAGCATCTGCAGCCGATCCGCTTCCGCGAGGCGGATGTAGAGCTCGAGGCCCTTGAGGTGGTCGCGCAGCTCGGCCCCCCGGTCGGTGAGGGGCGTGCGGAACACGAGGGCGAAGACGATGAGCGCGGCGAGAATCGGAATGACGAGCAGGATGCCCGGCACGAAGCCCCCGACGGCGCTGTCGAGCAGCGAGACGCCGAGCACGAAGCTCGCCACCGCCGAGAGCACCACGAGCAGCGCGGGAAGGATCGCGTACCGCGCCTGCCCCTTCTTCCGCAGGCCGTCCGCGGCCGTCGCCGCGGTGGTGCTCTGGATGATGCCGCGCACGTGCTCGCTGAGGGTCGTGTCCTTGCCGCTCATGAGGTACCCGGTTCCGGGCTGCAGCTGGTAGCCGAACAGCGCCTGGGCGAGGGTGAGCTCCGGGCCCTCCAGGCCGGCCGGGTCGACGAGCTCGAGGAGGTAGCTGTTGCCGCGCGCGAGGAATCCGGTGTTCGGCTTCTCGATGATGCGGATCCTGCGGCTCACCGCGAGGTCGACGAACGCCGCGGCCGCGGCCCTGCCGGTCTTCTTGAGCAGCACTGACGCCGTGAAGGGGTCCATGCCCTTCGGCGGGGCGTACTCGGCGATGATCGTCGGCCTGCCCTTGCCGTCGGCGAGCGAGGTGCGGCGCAGCACCCCCGCCCAGACCGCCGCGATGGCGGCGCCCGCGGCCGCGATGATCTGCAGGAACGAAAGCGGCGACCCGAAGAACGAGTCGTCGCGCGACACGAAGGTGCTGGGCTCGAATCCGATCGCGACGGTCACGTTCTCGCGCGGGGCGACCTGCTGCTCGGTGGAGCTGAAGACCACGCCGCCGTCCTCATCGGCCCGCTCCAGCTCGCAGGACTGCTGCGCGCCCTCCGCCCCGCGGTAGCACGCCGTGTCGCCGGTGAGTGCGGCCGCAAGGGCGTCCGGGACGTGCACCCGGGAGGTCACGGAGCCGAAGGGCTGGTCCCATCCGGTGCCGTTCGTGTCCCAGTAGAGCTCGTCGTCGTTCGTGCTGGGGAAGAACCTCGTCACGTTGTGCTGGGTGTAGGTGAAGACGTAGGTCTGCGCGCCGTGCACGCAGTCGTCCGCGCGGCTCGTGACCAGCAGGAAGTCGCCGTCCTCGTCGTCCTCGGCCTCGAAGGGGCGCGGGTTGCCCTCGCCGTCGGTCACCGACTCCACAGTGATGTCGGTCGGCGCGCCCTGGTACTCGAGCGGGATCGCTCGGCGCATCCCCTGGTTCTGGTCGATCTCCGGGAACTGGGCGACGAAGGTCTCGACCGTCGTGAGGATCGAGCGGCCGGCCTCGTCGACGTCGAGGTAGAAGTCGGCGTCGTAGCTGTCGAAGGTGAAGGCGGCGTCGTCGCCCTGGTTGCACGAGGCAGTGCCCGCGGCAGAGGCCGGGCTCGCCACCCCGATCAGGGGAAGGGCGACGAGGGCGACTGCGGCGGCGAACGGTGCGAGAGCCTTCATGCGCTCAAAACTAGCGGGTGGATGCGCTGGGTAGAGTCGAAGCATGACTCCCAAGGCCGCCGTGGCGAGGTTCCAAGCGCTGCTGCGCATCCCGACGATCTCGTACCCCGACGAGTCCCTCATCGACTGGGCCGAGTTCGACCGGTTCATCGCGACGCTCGCCGAGCTGTACCCGCAGGTGCACGCGCGCCTCGACCGCGACATCGTGGCCGGGCACTCGCTCGTGTTCCGCTGGCCGGGGCGCTCCGACACCGAGCCCGCCGTGCTCATGGCGCACTACGACGTGGTGCCCGCTACCGACTTCGGCTGGAAGCACCCGCCGTTCGCGGCCGAGATCAGCGGCCGCGGCGCCGACGAGGTCATCTGGGGGCGCGGCACGCTCGACAACAAGGGCTCGGTCGCGAGCATGCTCGAGGCCGTGGAGTCGCAGCTGACCGCGGGCCTCGTGCCCCGCCAGGACATCTACCTCGTGTTCACGCACAACGAGGAGTCGGCGGGCAATGCGGCCCCGGCTGTTGTCGACCTGCTCGAGAGCCGCGGCGTCCGGCCCGCACTCGTGCTCGACGAGGGCGGCGCCGTAGTCGAGGGCGTGTTCCCCGGTGTCGACTCCCCCGTCGCCGTCGTGGGCGTCACGGAGAAGGGCCAGGCCGACCTGCGGCTCGTCGTCGAGGAGCAGGGCGGGCACGCCTCGACCCCGCCGAAGACCACCGCGACCGTGCGGCTCGCGAAGGCGATCCTGCGGCTCAACGAGCATCCGTTCCCCGCGCGGTTCAGCGACACGGCGATCGAGATGTTCCGCACGCTGGGCGACCACGCGACCGGCCGGATCGGCTGGGCGTTCCGCCACATCGGCCTCACGCGCGGCGTGCTGCTGCGCGTGATGGCGAACTCGGGCAACGAGCTGAACGCCATGGTGCGCACCACGCAGGCTGTCACGGTCCTCACCGCCGGGCAGGCGCCCAACGCGCTCGCGGAGCGCGCTGAGGCCAACGTCAACATCCGGATCGCCGTCGGCATGTCGATCGAGCAGGTCGTCGCGCACGTCCAGCGCGCGATCGGCGACGAGCAGGTGCACGTCGAGCTCGTGCACGGCACGCCGGCCCCGCCCACCTCGCTGCTCTCCGGCATCGGCTGGGAGGTGCTGCGGTCGACCGTCGAGGCCACCTACCCCGGCACGATCGTCACGCCGTACGTGCAGAACGGCGCGACCGACAGCCGGCACTTCACGCGCATCTCGCGCGGCGTCTACCGCTTCTCGCCGTTCGAGATGTCCAAGGACGAGCGCGACACCCTGCACGCGAAGAACGAACGGATGCACGTCGCCACGTTCCTGCGGGGCATCGAGTTCTACAAGGCGCTGGTGGCGGCGCTGTAGGCGAGTTGAGCAGGCCGCCGGCGGCCGTATCGACACCGGTTGTTCGACGGCTGGTTTCGATACGAGCGCCAGGGCGCCCTACTCAACCGGCCTAGGACTCGCGGATGATGCTGATCGGGCGGGACATCGGCGGCGCGTCGTCGAGCCGCTCGAGCGCGGGGCGCAGCTCTGAGAGCCACGCCTCGTAGCCGGCGGCCGTGAGGTGCAGCTTGTCGTCCGAGAACTCGGGCGAGATCTCGTCAGTGCCGAGGCTGAGAGCCGGCCACAGGTCGAGGTACTGCGCGTTGACGCTCGGCGCGAACTGGCGAAGGTGGCGGTTGGCGTCGTGCACGCGATCGGCGAACTCAGCGCCGCGCGGCATGATCGACTGCACGAGCATGCGGGTGCCGGGCAGTCCGCGGCGCAGGGTCACGAGCAGGTACTCGATGTTGCGCACCAGGTGCTCGACCGACTTGCGCTGGCCCAGGTCGTTCGTGCCGATCAGGAGGGCTACCGCATCCGGATGCAGTTCCACTACCTGGTCGATGCGCTCGATGAGCTCGTCCGTCGTGTTGCCGCTCACGCCCAGGTTGTGGGTCTCGCGGTCGGGGAACCAACTCTCCCAGTTGCCGTGGTTGGTGATGCTGTCGCCGACGAAGGCGATGCTCGAGCGGGTTTCGATCGTGCTGTCGTCACTCACCTAACCATCATGCGCTCATCCCGCGCCGGTTGCCAGCCAGCGGTCCAGCTCGAGCGGCTTGTCGGTGATGATCCCGTCCACGCCGAGGGCGATCGCCTCCGACCAGGTCTTGGAGCTGTTGAGGGTGTAGATCATGACGCCCAGACCGGCGTCGTGGATGCGCTCGACGGCGCCCGGATCGGCCCGCAGGAACGCTTTGCTGGTGACGATCGCGACCGCACCGCAGGTGGCCGCGAGCACCGCGGGATCGCCCACGACGTCGTGGATGATGATCACCCGCTGCACCTCCGGGCCCACGCGCTGGGCCGCCGCAAGACTGCGCACGTCGAATCCGGCGATCATGACCCGGTCGGCGAGGCCGTGCGAGCGGATCTCGTCCACGACCGGCCCCAGTTGCTCGTCGTTCCACGATCCCTTGAGCTCGAGGATCACCCGCTTCGCGGTCGGGCGCACGATGTCGAGCAGGTCGTCGAGCCGGGGAACCCGCGTGCCCGCGAACGCCGGATCGAACCACGAGCCGGCGTCCAGCCTGCTGACCTGCGCCCACGTGCTCGCCCAGACCGGGCCGGCGCCGTCGGTCGTGCGGTCGAGGGTGAAGTCGTGCATGAGCACGGGAACGCCGTCCGACGTGAGCTGCAGGTCGGTCTCGATGAAGTCCGCATCGCTCTGCAGCGAGAGCTCGAACGCCGGGACGGTGTTCTCCGGCGCGCCGTCCTTGCCACCGCCGCGATGGCCCGCGACGAACGACAGCTCGCCGGGCGCGTGCAGGGTGCCGAAGATGTTCACGGCCTCGACTCGCACCGCGTCGGGGCTGAGGACGACCACGAGGACGAGGCCCAGCACGGCGAGTGCCGCGGCGAGGGGCCGGTAGTGAGTGGGGCTGTGGTGCCAGTGTGTCGTCATTGACTGACGACTATACCGTTACCGTTTCGTTATACAAGCGCCCGGTCGATGTCGGCACGCGTCGGAATCGACGGCACTGCCCCGTGCTTCTGGACCGACAGGGATGCCGCGGCAACCGCGAACCGCAGGGCGTCCGCCAGCGGAGCGCCTTCGGCGAGGAGTGCCGCGAGTGCCCCGCAGAACGTGTCCCCCGCCCCCGTGGCATCGACTGCGGACACCGTCGGCGCCGCCACCCGCACCTCCGTGCCGTTCTCGTACGCGACCGCGCCCGCGGCGCCCAGGGTCACGATCACCACCGGGGCGAGGGCCTCGACCGCTCCGCCCCGCGCGAGGAACGCGCCCTCGTGCTCGTTGACCACGAGGATGTCCACGCTCGCGAGCAGCTCGGCGGGGAGGTCGCGGATGGGCGCGGCGTTGAGCAGTACGCGCGTGCCGCCCGCTCTGGCGATTCGGGCGGCCGCGGTGACGACGGCGAGCGGGATCTCGAGCTGGAGGACGAGCACGTCCGCAGCGGCGATGGCCGTGGCATCCGTCTCGCGAAGCTCGAGGAGGGCATTGGCGCCGGCCTCGACGATGATCGTGTTCTCGCCGGAGTCGTCGACGGCGATGAGCGCCGTTCCGGTCGGGGCGTCGGCGGTGCGCAGACCCTCAGTGCCGATGCCGTCGGCAGCCAGCCCCTCGCGGATGGAGGCGCCGAACGCGTCGTCGCCGAGCGCGCCGATGAACGCCGTCGCGGTCCCCGCGCGCGCGGCCGCGACCGCTTGGTTCTGTCCCTTGCCGCCGAGGGCGATCGAGAAGCCGTGCGAGAGCACCGTCTCCCCCGGCGCCGGGATCGCCCGGACCCGGAAGACCTGGTCGACGTTGGCGCTTCCGACGATCACGACTGAGGCTGGCATGCCTTCACGGTACCGGTATTGCAGGTGACCGCATCGAGCCGCTTGCTTCCGGGCCGCTGCCTCCGAGACCGCGATCTCGTCTCCGGCCAGCCGCCGTCTGCTCCAGTGCACGACCACGCCCTCGCTGAAGGCCGGTCCGACTGAGCTGCGGGGAAGGTCGACGTGGACGAGCTCTGGGGGCGGCCCAGCGCCGTGGTATTCGAGAGCGCTCACGCACGCGAGACGTCCGCCCGCCTGCCTCGCCCGGACTGCAGCCTCGGGGGCATCGAGGCTGGCATACCAACCGCGCCGGATACGGCGGATCTTCCCGTACGCCAGAGCGATGTCGATAGACAGCTTCGTCACCCCCGCCGCAAGGAGCCGGGCGGTGGAGGCAATCCGCCAATTCCTGAGCGCTGTGGACGCGAAGAGGTATCTCTGTGCCATATGCCAAGGCTCAAGGCCCTGGATTTCTTGTCAGACTCGAGCGGGCGGGCTGGTTGAGCGGGCTCGTCGAGAGGCCCTCGGGAGGACGAGCCTCGAGTGACACCCGTGGGTCGTGGGCGAAGGGCGGCTCGTCTGCGGCGCTAGCCGAACTAAGGACGCACTAATCGCCGGCGCTAGGGTCCTTAGTTCCGCTAGGACACCAGAGGTTCCGCGAGCACACCCGGCGGCGGTCCGGCCTTGCTGCCGCTCGTTGCCGCGCCGGTAGTTGCCGGTCGCCTTGGCAAGGATGAGAACGGATCGTCGACGAGGCGGCCGCTAGATCAGCGACTTGGTGTGCCAGACCGTCTTGGTCTCGGTGAGTGCGACGATGCGCTCCAGCGACGGAGCGGGGGCGCCCGCAACCGGGGCGAGCACGCGCTTGAGGGTGTCGGCCGCGATGACCTGCAGGTCGACCCAGTCGAGGTTCTCGGCGCCCGCGAGATCGATCGCGTTCACATCGGCGTGGCCCGCGAGCCACGGCGCGATCTCCTTCGGCGAGCCGGTGAGGATGTTGACCACGCCGCCGGGTACGTCGCTCGTCGCGAGCACCTCGGAGAGGCTGATCGCCGCGAGCGGCGACGCCTCCGAGGCGACGACCACGACGGTGTTGCCCGTGAGGATGGCGGGAGCGATGACTGCCACGAGGCCGAGGAGGGAGTCGCCGCCCTGCGGCGCGATGATCGCGACGACGCCGGTCGCCTCGGGGGTGGAGAGGTTGAAGTACGGGCCGCTCACCGGGTTGCCGTTGCCGGCGACCTGCACGTACTTGTCGGCCCAGCCCGCATACCAGACCCAGGCGTCGATGGCGGTGTCGACCTGCTTGGTCGCGGCGGCCTTCGTGATGCCCTCGCTGCTGACCAGCTCCTCCACGAACTGGTCGCGGCGGCCCTCCAGCAGCTCGGCGATGCGGTACAGCACCTGTCCGCGGTTGTACCCGGTCGCTCCGGACCAGCCGGCGACGGCTGCACGGGCCGCCACGACGGCGTCGCGGGCATCCTTGCGGCTCGCCAGGGAGGCGTTCGCGAGGAACACGCCCTTCTTCGAGAGCACCTCGTAGGTGCGGCCGCTCTCGCTGCGCGGAAACTTGCCGCCGATGTAGAGCTTGTAGGTCTTGGGGACTGCCAGGCGGGTCACTTCTTCGCTCCGATCGCGGGCTGGCTCCAGCCGGCCGATTCCAGGTACGCGGCGAGGCCGTGGCGCCCGCCCTCACGGCCGTAGCCGCTCTCCTTGTAGCCGCCGAACGGCGACGCCGGGTCGAACCGGTTGAATGTGTTGGCCCAGATGACGCCGGCGCGCAGCTGGTCGGCGACCGCGAGGATCTTCGAGCCCTTGTCGCTCCAGATACCGGCGGAGAGGCCGTACGGCGTGTTGTTGGCCTTCGCGATCGCCTCGGCCGGCGTGCGGAAGGTCAGTACGGAGAGCACCGGGCCGAAGACCTCCTCGCGCGCGATGGTCGACGACGTCGAGACGTTGTCGAAGATGGTCGGGGCGAACCAGAAGCCCTTGTCCGGGATGACGCAGGGCGCCGTCCAGCGGTCGGCACCCTCCTTCTCGCCGATGTCGCTCAGCTCGCGGATGCGCTCGAGCTGCTCGCGGGAGTTGATCGCGCCGATATCGGTGTTCTTGTCGAGCGGGTCGCCAAGTCGCAGGGTGGAGAGGCGCGTCTTGAGCCGGTCGACCACGTCGTCGTGGATGCTCTCCTGCACGAGCAGGCGGGAACCGGCACAGCACACGTGGCCCTGGTTGAAGAAGATGCCGTTGACGATGCCCTCGACCGCCTGGTCGATGGGGGCGTCGTCGAACACGATGTTCGCGGCCTTGCCGCCGAGCTCGAGCGTGACCTTCTTGCCCGTGCCGGCCACCGACTTCGCGATCGCGCGGCCGACGGCGGTGGACCCGGTGAAGGCCACCTTGTTCACGTCCGGGTGGTTGACGAGCGCCTCGCCCGTGTCGCCCGCGCCCGTGATGATGTTCACGACGCCGTCGGGCAGCTCGGCCTGCTGCAGGATCTCCGCGAAGATCAGCGCGGACAGGGGTGTGGTCTCGGCCGGCTTGATCACGACGGTGTTGCCCGCGGCGAGCGCCGGGGCGACCTTCCACGCGAGCATGAGCAGCGGGAAGTTCCACGGGATGACCTGGGCGGCGACGCCGAGGGCGCGCGGGTTGGGCCCCAGGCCCGCGTAGTCGAGCTTGTCGGCCCAGCCGGCGTAGTAGAAGAACCACGCGGCGACGAGCGGGACGTCCACATCCCGGCTCTCCTTGATCGGCTTGCCGTTGTCGAGGCTCTCCGCGACGGCGAGCTCGCGGGCGCGCTCCTGCACGAGGCGGGCGATGCGGAAGAGGTACTTTCCGCGGTCCGCGCCCGACAGCCTGCTCCAGGTGCGGTCGTACGCACGGCGGGCGGCCGCGACGGCGGTGTCGACGTCCTTGGCATTGGCGTTGGCGATCTCGGCGATCGTCTGCTCGGTCGACGGCGAGATCGTCTGGAACGACTTCCCGTGGCCCTTCACGAAGGCCCCGTCGATGAAGAGCCCGTAGCTCTTCTGCAGGTGCAGGATGCTCGTGCTCTCGGGCGCCGGGGCGTAGTCCAGAAAGCGGGTTGAGCCTGTCGAAACCTCGTTTGCCATATCCCTAGTCAATCGTCACGTAGTCGGGGCCGGAGTAGCGGCCGGTGGTGAGTTTCTGGCGCTGCAGCAGCACGTCGTTGAGCAGCGAGGAGGCGCCGAAGCGGAACAGGTGCGGCTGGAGCCACTCCTCGCCCACGGTCTCGGCGACCGTGACGAGGTACTTGATGGCGTCCTTCGACGACCGGATGCCGCCCGCGGGCTTCACGCCGATACGCTCCCCCGTGAGCTTGTGCCAGTCGCGCACGACCTCGAGCATGAGCAGCGTGACGGGCAGCGTCGCGGCCGGGGCCACCTTGCCGGTCGAGGTCTTGATGAAGTCGCCGCCCGCGAGGATCGCGAGCCACGAGGCCTTGCGCACGTTGTCGTAGGTGTTCAGCTCACCGGTCTCGAGGATCACCTTGAGGTGCGCGTAGGTGCCGTCCTCACGGCGGCACGCCTCCTTCACCGCGACGATCTGGTCGAACACCAGCCCGTAGCGGCCGGAGAGGAACGCCCCGCGGTCGATGACCATGTCGATCTCGTCCGCGCCGTTGGCGACCGCGTCTGCAGTGTCGGCGAGCTTGACCGGCAGGGATGCGCGCCCGCTCGGGAACGCGGTGGCGACGGCGGCGACGTTGATGCCGTCGTCCTTGCCGTTCGACCACGAGGAGCCGAGCGCCTCGACGGCGGCGGGCACCATGTCCCCGTACACGCACACGGCGGCCACGCGCGGAGTGGTCGGGTCCGAGGGATCCGGGTTCACGGCCTTCGCCACGAGCGACCGCACCTTGCCGGGGGTGTCAGCGCCCTCGAGGGTCGTGAGGTCGATGAGCTTGATGATCGTGTCGAGCGCCCAGGCCTTCGACGTGGTCTTGATCGAGCGGGTGCCGAGGCCCGCGGCCCGCTGTTCGAGGCCCACGGCGTCGACGCCGGGCAGGCCCTCCAGGTGGAGCTTGAGGCTCTTCTCGGTGAGGTCGGTACCGATGAGGTCCACCGCGCGCTGAGCCGGAGCCAGCGCCTGTCGTGGAGTGACCAGGGTTGTTGCGTTCACCCACCCACTCTACCGACCGGGACCCTGCGGGACCCTTGGGCGTAGACGAAACCCACCCACACGACGACGGCCACGAACACCACCGAGAGCACGCTGAGGGCAATCCAGTTGCCGTCGATCGCGAGCACGATGGCGGCGGTGCCGACCGCGATCACGGCTGCCGCGATCTTGGCGCCCATCTTGAGCCGCAGCGCGTGCACCTCCGCGGGCGTTGTCTTCTGGGCGCGGCGGACGAGGTGGTCGGCCATGCCGTCGACGGCGGCGAACAGGGCGGCCGCGTAGGTGAGGGCGCAGCCGAGCATCCCCCACGGGTTGATGCCGAGCTCAGGCGAGACGACTGCTACGTAGTCGATCATGCGCCGATGCTAGTGCTAGTTGGCGGCCTCGTCGAGGTGCTGGGCCCACGCGTCGTGGTGGTCCCGCTCCCAGTTGGCCCAATCGACCGGATGCCCGTGCAGCAGTTCGTCGAGCTGGTCGAGTGCCGTCATCCAGTCGGCGGTCACCCGCGGGGCGAACACCGGCTCGACGTCGAGGTCGACCCGCACGACGAGGCGCGTCCTCGTGCCACGACTGCCGCCAGGAGTCTCGTCCAGCTCGAACCGGATCAGGCCCATGGTCGTGGTGTCGACGTGGAGCCGGTCGAGCCGCTGCATCGCGGTGATGCGCCCGAGGGACTCCGGCTGCCCGACCCGGTTCAGCCAGCGCAGGTTGTACTCCCCGCCGACGACCGGGCTGATCGCAGCCTCGGCGAGCCAGCCGGAGACGAGGTCGGAGTCGAGCAGCGCGTCCCACACGATGACGGGGGCGAACTCGTAGTCGCGCGCGAATGCCAGCTGCAGTGCTCCCATGCCCCCACTGTACTTTCGCGCGCCCCTAAGCTGTCGGAGTGACTTCCCCCGCCACCCCAGCGCCCCGACGGAGCGTCCCTCGCCTCGTCGCCGACCTCGTCGCCGCCTTCGCGGTCCTCGTCTTCGCCCTCGTGTTCGGCCTCGCGTCCATCTACTACGACAGCCAGTTCAGCGGCTTCGCCATGGCGTGCGGCACGGGCCCCTACCCGGGCCTCCAGTGCAACGGCACAGTGCTGGCCATTGCGACCGTCGGCCTACTCATCGTGACGGTGCTCGCCTTCTGCATCGGCCTCGGGATGACCATCGTGCGGATCATCCAGAAGCGCCTCGTCTTCGTCTGGCCGGTGGGCGCCCTCGCCGTCATGATCGTCGCGTTCTACTTCTTCACCTGGCTCGCGAGCCAGACGGCGCCGACCGCATGAGTGTGTTCGCCCTCGCCGTCGACCTCGGCGGCACGAAGATCGAGGCGGCTCTCGTCGACCCCTCCGGCGTCCTGCTCGCGGGCAGCCGCTTCCGCGCTCCCACGGGCCGTGCGTCGTCGAGCGACCAGCTCGCCGCGAGCGCGGACTCGGTGGTCGCGCAGGCGCTTGAAGCACTCCCGGATGGCGCGGCTCTCGTCGGCGTCGGCATCGGCAGCGCCGGGCCGATCGCGGTCGACCGCGGCCTCGTCTCCCCGCTCAACCTGCCCAGCTGGCGCGACTTCCCGCTCCGGGACCACATCGCCGCCCTCGTCGCGTCACTGCGCGGCACGGCCGTGCCCACGATCCTGCGCATGGACGGCGAGTGCATCACGCTAGCCGAGCACTGGGTCGGCGCGGGGCAGGGCGTCGACAACCTCATGGGGATGGTGGTGTCCACCGGGATCGGCGGCGGGCTCATCCTCGGCGGCATGGCGGTCGCGGGGCCGACCGGCAACGCGGGCCACATCGGCCACATCGAGGTCGGCGGCTTCGATGAGGCGTGCCTGTGCGGCGGCACCGGGTGCGTGGAGGCCGTGGCATCCGGCCCGAACACCGCCCGCTGGGCGCGCAGCCAGGGCTGGGTGGGCGAGACCGGCGAGGACCTCGCGGCGAGCTACGCGGCCGGCGACGAGATCGCGATCACCGCGGTGCGGCGCTCCGCCCGCGCGATCGGCCAGGCCATCGCGTCGGCAACCGCGCTCGTCGACCTCGAGGTGGTCGCGGTGGGCGGCGGCTTCTCGCACGTCGCGCCCGACCTGCTCGACTACGTGCGGGAGGCGATCGCCAAGCGCGCGCCGTTCCCGTTCGTGGCCAAGGTGAGGGTCATCCCCTCGGGCCTCTCGGGCGAGGGGCCGCTGATCGGCGCCGCCGCCCTCGTGCACCGGGCGGACTTCGTCGCGTAGCGGCGGGTTGAGTAGGCCCGCCAGGGCCGTATCGAAACCTCAGGGCAACCCCGGTTTCGATACGTGCGCCAGCGCGCGCTACTCAACCGGCGAGCTCGTCCTCGACCAGGACCGGCTTCGCGAGCATCGCGGCCGAGACGAGCGTGAGCAGCGTCGTCGCGAGCAGGAACGCGAGCGGCACGGTCCAGCCGCCGGTGAGGTCGTGCAGGAGCCCGATGAGCAGCGGTCCGAGCGCGCCGACCGCGTAGGCGATGCCCTGCACGAAGCCGCTGAGCGCGATCGAGCCCTCGTGCGAGCGCGTGCGCAAGTTGATCAGCACGAGGCAGAGCGGGAACACGATGGGGCCGCTGCCGACGAGCAGCACCCAGAGCCACGTCGCGGCGCCCGGTGCGAGCAGGAGGCCGAGGTACCCGACCACGTAGCTCCCGACCGCCGCCGCGAATACCCAGCCGATGTTCTTCACCCGCGTCGCGAGCACCGGGGCGAGGAGCCCGGCGGGAAGGCCGATGATCCCGAACAGCGCGACGAGGGCGCCCGCCTGGGCGGGGGTCGCTCCGGCGGTGTCGATCACGATCTCGGGAAGCCACGCGAACAGGGCGTAGACGTTGAGCGCGGTCATGGCGAAGGCGAGCGCGATCGCCCGCGCGACACGGGAGCGGGGCATCCGGCTGAGCAGTGCCTGCGACACGACGGGCACCGCGCCCTCCGCGAGCGAGCGCCGGTGCTGCAGCAGGACGATGAGCCACGGAACCAGAGCGCCGACGGCGAGCACGCCCCACGCCCCGATCGTGACGCGCCAGCCGGCCGACTCCGCGAGCGGGGCGGCGATGAGCGGCGGCACAGAGGCGCTGATCGACATGAGCGTGACGTACACCCCGGTGAGCAGGCCGACGCGGTCGGGGAAGTACTTCTTGATGATCGGGGGCAGCAGGATGTTGGCGAAGCCCATTCCCGCGAGCGCGAGCACGCTGCCCAGCACGAGCACGGGGTAGCTCGGGGCGACGGCGCGCACCACCGGCCCGACGATCATCGCGACGCAGGCGAGCACTGTGGTGAGCTCGAGGCCGATGCGCCTGGCGACGACAGGCGCGAGGAAGCCGGATGCCGCGAAGGCGAGCGGTGCGAGCATCCCGAGCAGTCCGATGCCGATGCTGTCGAGCGGGATGTCGCCCGAGACGTAGGACAGGATCGGCGACAGCACAGCCACGGCCGTGCGCAGGTTGAGGGCGAGAAGCACGATGCCGACGACCGCAGCAGCGCGCCCGGCCCACAGCGGCCGAACGGGAACCGCGGTCACGGGCGAGCGACCCCGAGCACCTCGCGGATGCGCAGCTCGTCGGCGCCCATCTGCTCGGCGAGCGCCTCCGCGCCGGAGAACTTGCGCATGCCGCGGATGTACTCGACGAACGAGAGCTCGGCGGCCTGGTCGTAGAGGTCGAGCCCGGTCTGGTCGATCGCGTGCGCTTCGACCTGCTTCTCGGGCACGCCCTCGAACGTCGGGTTGTTGCCGATCGACACGGCGGCCGGGTAGCGCACGCCGCTCACGGTCAGCCAGGCCGCGTAGACGCCGTCGGCCGGCACGAAGCCCTCGATGGCGGGCGCGAAGTTCGCGGTCGGATACCCGAGCGCGCGCCCGCGCTGGAGGCCGTGCGCGACCACCGAGCGGATGGTGGGAAGGGTGCCGAGCAGCTCGGCCGCACCGGTGACGTCGCCCGCGGAGAGCAGTTCGCGGACCCATGTCGAGGACACTCTGCGCTCCCCCGCTGCGGAGACGTCCTCCATGACGACGACCTGGAAGCCGTGCTCGGCGCCGAGCGCGCGAAGCAGGTCGACGTTGCCGCTCCCGCGCACGCCGAACCGGAAGTCGCGGCCCACGAGCACGATGCGCGCGTGCAGCGCGCCGACGAGGATGCGCGTGACGAAGTCCTCGGGGGGCCGCTGGCTGAACGCGAGGTCGAACTCGACGACGAGGGTCGCCTCGACGCCCGCCTTGGCGAGCAGGTCTAGCTTCTGCGCGTTGCTCACGAGCGGCGCCGGGTACTCGCCCGGGTTGAGCACGCTCAGCGGGTTCCGGCCGAAGGTCAGGACCGTGGCGGTGAGGCCGAGGGGCGCCGCGAGCTCCTCGAGCCGCGCGAGAACCGCCCGGTGCCCGGCGTGGACGCCGTCGAACTTGCCGACCGTGACGGCGCTCGGGCCGAAGTCCGCCGGGACCGCATCTACCGAGTCGAAGGTGAGCACTAGGCGACCGCCGAGGGGCGGCGGCGGTAGAGCCAGAGCATTCCGAGGATGGGAAGCACGAGCGGGATGAAGACGTAGCCCCGGCCGTAGAACGACCACACCGTGTCGGCGGGGAACAGCACGCCGTCGACCAGGCTCAGCGTGCCCACGGCGAGCACGCCCGCGAGCTCGAACACGATAGTCACCCAGGCGACGCGGTACCAGGTGCTGCCCCGGCCGATGAGCGCGATCGTCGCGACGATGTAGACGACGCCGGCGAGCGCGGAGAGCAGGTAGGCGACCGGGGCCACGTCGAACTTCGTGGCGATCTGGTACACCGAGCGGGCGGTCGCCGCGAGGGCGAGGATCGCGTACACGGCGATGAGGACGCGACCGACGCCGACCGCGCGCGAGGAGGCTGTGTTGGACATCGCTCCAAAGCCTATTCGCGCTAGCCGACCTGCACGAACCAGATCTGCCCCATGCGGTAGACCATGACCGCGATCGCGAGGCACGCCACCCCGAGGACGGCGGTGCTCCACCTGCCGCGGTCGATCAGCGCCCAGACGACGGCGGCGGGCGGGATGAGCACTGCCGAGACGAGGTAGATCCAGAACTCGACCACGTCGCCGGTGGGCGGGTTGCCCGCGAGCGGCGCAGCGATGCCGATCACGACCTGCACTATCAGCAGCACTTCGACCAGGGCGGTCGCGCCGAGCGTGTAGTCGCTCGGCTTGCGGCCGGCGAATCCGGCGACGAGGGCGAAGAGCCCGGCCGCGACCGCCACGGCGATCTCGACGTACTGGAACCACGGGATCACGGGGCGCCCTCCGGAGGGAAGTTCACCAGGACATGCGCCCTGCCTCCCACATTCTCCACCAGCCCCACGAGCCTGCCGTCCGGGGCGACCGCGGCGAGAATCCCCTCGCCCGTCCTCCCCAGCGCGATGCGCTTGCCGTGGCCCAGGTCGGTCGCGAGCTCTGCCGTGAGGTCGACGCGCTCGAACAGCCGGGTCGCGACATCGGCGGGCCGCAGCATGCGCTCCGCGAGGTCGTCATCGAGCCCGGATGCCCCCTCCACGCCGAAGGGCCCGATGCGCGTTCGGCGCAGCGCGGTGAGGTGCCCGCCGACGCCCAGGGCCGCCCCGAGGTCGCGTGCGAGGGCGCGGATGTACGTGCCGGAGGAGCACACCACGCGCACGTCGAGGTCGAGCCATCCGGTGGTCTGGCCTGTCGAGACCCGGCGGAAGCCCAGCACCTCGAACTCGAACACCGTCACGGGCCGCTCGGCGAGCACGACTTCCTCGCCCTCGCGCACGAGGGTGTACGCGCGCTTGCCGTCGACCTTGATGGCGCTCACCGAGCTCGGCCGCTGCAGGATCTCGCCCGTGAGAGCCGCGACGCCGGATGCCACGGCCTCCTCGGTCACCCCCGAGACGTCGGCCAGCTCGCCGAGCTCCCCCTCCGCGTCATCCGTGTTCGTGCCGGCGCCGAGCCGGATCGTCGCCGTGTACTCCTTGTCCAGGCCGACCACCCAGGTGAGCAGGCGCGTCGCACCGTTGACCCCGAGTACGAGCAGGCCCGTGGCCATCGGGTCGAGCGTGCCTGCGTGGCCGACCCGGCGGGTGCCGATCGCCTTCCGGGTGCGCGAGACGGCGTCGTGGCTCGTGATGCCCTGGGGCTTGTCGACCAGCAGCACGCCGCTCGTGGGGTTCGCGGGCGCCTTGGCCATCAGGCGTCGGCCTGCTGCGACTTGCCCAGCTCGAGCAGCAGGTCGAGCTTCTGGGGCAGGGCCGCGCACAGCATCTCGTTGGCGGCGTCGCTCGTCTCGAACTCGTCGCTCATGCGCAGGCCCACGAGGGTGTTCAGCAGCATGCCGCCCTCGAGGAACCGGTTCGCGTCATCCGGGCCGAATCCCGCCTCGTCCCGCAGGAACGCATAGACCTCGAGGAAGCCCTGCCGCGCACGCGGGCCGATCACCGGGTCGCCGCCCAGGACGAACGAGTGCATGAGGGAGAGCAGCAGTCCGCGCTGGCGCAGCAGCTCGACGTAGGCGGACCCGAGTCGAGCACGGAGATCCTGGTCGCCCTCGGCCAGTACCGCGCGGAAGCTCCGGAGGATGAAGACGAGAGCACGCTCGATGACCTCGATGAACAGCCGCTCCTTGGTGCCGAACATGCGCACGACGTAGGGCTGGCTCACGCCGGCGGCGCGCGCGATCTGGTCGGTCGTCGCGCCGTAGTACCCGTACTGCCCGAAGACCCCGGTGGCGGCCTCGAGGATCAACTCGCGCCGGTCCTCCGACTTCATCCGGGGAATCGGCTGGTGCTCACTCACAGCGGCATTGCTCATGCTTGACAGGGTATCAGTTGATAACTAGTGTCAGCATGTAATCATTCAATTACCTATTACCTTTGGAGTCCGCATGTCGCAGACACTCGAAGCGCCGATCGAGACCGCATCGCCGGCTCGCCGCGCCATCCCCATCTGGCTCGCCATCATCGCGGCCTCGCTGCCGATGTTCATGTCGACCCTCGACAACCTGGTCATGACCAACGCGCTGCCGACGATCCGCCTCGACCTGGGCGCGTCTGTCGAGGAGCTCCAGTGGTTCGTCAACGCGTACACGCTCAGCTTCGCCGCGTTCATCCTCATGGCCGCGGCCCTGGGCGACCGGTTCGGACGCCGCACCGTCTTCGTTGCCGGCATCCTGCTGTTCACCGTCGCCTCGGTGTTCTCCGCTCTCAGCACCGAGCCGTGGATGCTTATCGCGGCGCGCGCGGCGCAGGGCCTCGGCGGCGCGGCGATCATGCCGCTCTCGCTGACGCTCCTCGTGGGGTCGGTCTCCGAGAAGTTCCGCCCGCTCGCGATCGGCGTCTGGGGCGGGATCTCCGGCCTGGGCGTCGCACTCGGCCCGCTCATCGGCGGCGCGGTCGTCGAGGGCTGGAACTGGGAGGCCATCTTCTGGCTCAACGTGCCGGTGGGAATCGTGGCAGTCCCGCTCGCCCTTCTCGCCCTTCCCAACACGTTCGGTGCCCGGCTCCGGGCTGATGTTGCGGGCCTGCTGCTCGTGGGCGTCGGCGTACTGGGGCTCGTGTACGGCATCGTGCGCGGCAACGACGCGGGCTGGGACAGCTTCGAGGTCATCGCCTCGCTCGGGCTCGGTGCCGTGCTGATCGCCGCGTTCATCGCGTGGGAGAACCGGACGCCGACCCCGCTGCTGCCCTTGCGGCTGTTCCGCGACCGCAGCTTCTCCATCGCCAACGTGATCGGCCTCACGTTCAGCTTCGGCGTGTTCGGCGCGATCTTCATCCTCATCCAGTTCCTGCAGATCGTGCAGGGCTACTCGCCGCTCGAGGCCGGCGTCATGACGATGCCGTGGACCCTCGCGCCCATGGTCGTGGCCCCGCTCGCCGGCCTGATCGCGCCGCGCGTCGGCACGAGGCTGCTCATCATCGTGGGGCTGCTGCTGCAGGCGACCGGCCTGTACTGGTTCGCCGCGACGATGTCTGCGACGGTCACCTACCCGCAGATGCTCCCGGCGTTCATCTTCGCCGGGATCGGCATGGGCATGGTGTTCGCGCCGCTCTCCACGGCTGTGCTCGCCACCATGAAGTCCGCCGACCACGCGAAGGCCAGTGGAACCAACGCGACAGTCCGCGAGGTGGGTGTCGCGCTCGGCATCGCGGTCCTCACCGCGATCTTCGTGGGCGCGGGCGGCCAGCTCACCCCGACGGACTACGTGGATGCCGCGATCCCGGCGATCGCGGTCGGCGCGAGCGCACTGCTGCTCTCGGCGATCATCGCCCTCGCGCTGCCCTCAGGGCGCGCAGGGCGCACGTCCCCGGCGGAGACGGCCCCCGCCCCTAGTATCTGAGCATGCGAATTGGCGTCGTCGGAGCGGGGGCTGTCGGCGGCGCCATCGCCGCTCTCCTCGCCAGAGCCGGTCACGAGGTCGATGTGACGGCCCGGGGGGAGCATCTCGAGGCGATCCAGGAGCACGGCATCCTGCTCTCCGGCGCCTGGGGCGAGTACCGCGCCCAGGTCGATGCGGCCGAAGAGCTCACTCCGGGCGTCGAGCTCGTGATCGTTGCGACCAAGGCGCAGGACGCGCCAGAGGCGATCCGGGCCAACCTCGCCAAGCTGCGCGGCATCCCGCTCGTCGTGATCCAGAACGGGCTCGACGGCATCACCGCCGCGAAGGCCGCCTCGCCCCGCTCCGACATCGTGGGCGGGCTCGCGACCTTCGCCTCCTCGTACCTCTCACCCGGCCGCATCACCGTCACCACGGCGGGCCCGCTCTATCTGGGCGTGGCGGCGCCCGACAGCGACGTTCCCGCACGCTATGCCGCGCGCATCCTCAACGAGGCGCTTCCCACCAGCACGGTGCCCAACTTCACTGGCGCCCAGTGGACCAAGCTCATCATCAACCAGGTCAACGCGCTGCCCGCGATCACCGGCCTGAGCGTGCAGGAGGTCGTCGCCAACCCGGGCCTTCGGCGCATCATGACCGAGAGCATGCGCGAGAACGTCCGGGTCGGGTTGAGGAGCCGCATCCACTTCGAGACACTCCAGGGCCTCAGCCATCGCGGCCTGCGCTTCTTCGCGGGCCTGCCGCTGTGGCTCGGGCAGGCACTGCCCTCGCTCATGAGCCGGCGCATCGGGAGAACGCCCAACCCGGGGTCGACCCTGCAGAGCATCAGGCGGGGGCAGGCCACGGAGATCGATTACCTGAACGGCGCAGTAGTCCGTGCGGCGCAGGCAATCGGCGAGGATGCCCCGGTCAACGCCGCCCTCGTCGACCTCGTGCACGAGGTCGAGGGGCGCGGAGAGTTCTTCACCCCTGCGGAGGTCGTGGCGCGGGTTGAGTAGGCGCGCCAGCGCCATATCGAAACCCTGTGCTCGTGCGGTTCTGGTGTCGATACGGCCGCGGGCGGCCTGCTCAACCGGCGACTAACAGGAGTCCGTGAAGACGCGGCGCGGATGCTCGGGGTCGGTGTTGTCCACGATGGCCGACGCCCGCGCACGGGGGTTCGCCTCGGCGAGGTACAGCTTCTGCCCGGCCGCGTACCGCGGGCTCTGCCCGGCGGCGCCGTCAAGCTCGAACAGCCGCGCGGCGGCCTGCTCGTCGGAGGCGTCGAGCCAGATCGACCAGTTCCAGAGGCCGCGCAGCTCGGGGCGGTTCAGGAATGCGCCGTCGACCACGAGAGTGGCATCCTGCGGGCCGGTCTTCCAGTCCATCTCGACCTGCCGGTCGCGCTCGACGTCGAAGGCCGCGGTCACGAAGCCGGTGCTGCCGCCGAGCTTGAACGGCTCGACGAGCACGCGCCGGAACAGCTCGTAGTCGAAGGAGTCGCGGTAGTACCCCTCGGCCGAGTCCTCGCCGCGGACGTACCGCTCGGCGCGCGGGCGGTGGAACCTGTCGATCGACGCCCGGAACACCGCGTGGCCGCCGCGCCCCAGCCGTTCGGCGAGGGCATCCGCGAACGGGCGCTTGCCCGCGCCGTCGATGCCGTCTACGGCGAGGAGGGTGCGGCCCTTGGCGTAGTTGTGCAGGAACTCGTCGGCGAGCGAGTCGAGGGTGTCGCGTTTGAGGGGCGTCCACTGGGCCATAAGCCCAGTCTAGGTTTGACGGGTGCCCATTGCCCCGGTCGTGAACGAGTGGTTCCTGGCTAACCGCCGCGACCTGCCGTGGCGCGCGCCCGATTTCGGGGCGTGGGGCATCCTCGTCAGCGAGATCATGCTGCAGCAGACTCCGGTCGCGCGCGTGATCCCGCGGCTCGAGCTGTGGCTGGAGCGGTGGCCGACCCCGGCCGACCTCGCGGCCTCTCCCGCGGGCGACGCGGTGCGCGCGTGGGAGCGGCTCGGCTACCCTCGGCGGGCGCTGCGGCTGCACGCGGCGGCCGTCGCCATCACCGAGCGGCACGGGGGCGTCGTGCCGTCCGACGTCGACGAGCTACTGGCCCTGCCCGGCATCGGCGACTACACGGCACGGGCCGTCGCGGCGTTCGCGTTCGGCCTGCGGCATCCGGTCGTCGACACCAACGTGCGGCGCGTCATCGCCCGCGCCGTGCTCGGCCAGGCCGAGGCCGGCCCGCCCTCGACCCGCCGGGACCTCGCGGCAATGGAGGCGCTGCTGCCGGTCGACGAGACGGATGCCCGCCTCTTCAACGCCGGAATGATGGAGCTCGGCGCGATCGTGTGTACCGCCCGAGCGCCGCGGTGCGGAACCTGCCCCCTCGCGGACTCGTGCCGCTGGCGGGCGGACGGCTACCCGCCCTACGAGGGCCCGCGCGCCGCGGTGCAGGCCGCGTTCGAGGGCAGCGACCGGCAGGTGCGCGGCCTCATCATGGCGGAACTGCGCGGCAGCGACATCCCGGTCACCGCCGCAGAGGTCGAGTCGCTGTGGCCCGACGCGGCACAGCGGGAGCGCGCCCTCGCGGGCCTCGTCGCCGACGGGCTGGCGGTGCGCGCGGCTGGCGGCTACGAACTCCCCTAGGCGGGTTGAGTAGCGCGCTCTGGCGCGCGTATCGAAACCGGTTGGACGGTCCGAGGTTTCGATACGGCCGCGGGCGGCCTACTCAACCCGCCGGGTTTCGGCGAGACTGGAGGGGTGCCAGAGCTTCCCGAAGTGCAAGCCCTCGTGACCGACCTGCGCGGCCGGCTCGCCGGGCACACCGTGGACAAGCTCATGCTCGTGTCGTTCGCGGCGCTCAAGACCTTCGACCCGCCAGTCACAGTGCTGCACGGGATGCCCGTGGCCGACGTCACCCGCCACGGCAAGTACCTCGACATAGCCTTCTCCGACGAGCACAGTGGGGAGCTCCACCTCCTCATCCACCTCGCCCGTGCCGGCTGGCTGCGCTGGCGGGACTCGGCGCCCACCCCCGGCACCGGCCGGCCGGGCGGCAAGGGTCCGCTCGCGGCGCGGCTCGTGCTCGACGACGGGTCCGGGTTCGACCTCACGGAGGCGGGCACGAAGAAGTCGCTCGCGATCCACCTCGTACGTGACCCGCAGGACGTGGAGCGAGTCGCCACTCTTGGCCCCGACCCGCTCGACCCGGGCTTCACGGTCGACGTGCTCGCGGGCATCCTGTCGAAGCAGGGCCGCTCGCAGATCAAGGGGGTGCTGCGCAGCCAGTCGATCATCGCGGGGATCGGGAACGCGTACTCCGACGAGATCCTGCACGCAGCGAAGATGTCGCCGTACAAGCCCGCCGCGATGACGCCCGAGGAGGTCGAGCGCCTCTACGCCGCGATGCAGGAGACGCTGCGCGCCGCGGTCGCGCGCGCGGACGGCCTGGCCGCCTCGGAGCTGAAGGCCGAGAAGAAGACGAACCTGCAGGTGCACGGCCGCGCGGGCCTGCCGTGCCCGGTCTGCGGCGACACCGTGCGGCAGGTCAAGTTCGCAGACTCCACGCTCGAGTACTGCCCCACCTGCCAGACCGGCGGCAAACCCCTGGCCGACCGGGTGCTGTCGAGGCTGCTGAAGTAGCGCTCAGCGCACCCAGCGAACGATCGGCACCGACGTCGCGAGCAACTCGTAGTCACGTGACTCGCCGTCGGGACTGAAGCCGTTGCGGCGATAGAAAGCCTGCGCGCGCGGGTTGTCGGAGGCCGCCCACAGGTACGCGCCACCGATACCGATCGCGCGATCCAGCAGCGCCTGTCCCACTCCGGACCCATGGACGGTAGCCAGAGCGTAAATGCCGTTGAGCTCAAGGCCGCGTGGTTCGACGGCAGCATCCCGCGAGGACGTCGTCGCCCAACCGACGGGAACCCCGTCCAACTCGGCGATCCACGCCGTCTCCTCCGGGCCCGTGATGATCTCGCGCCACCGCTCGACCCGGTCGTCTGGATTCAGCGCCGCAAGCTTCTCGGCGCTCACGAGGTGCGCATAGGTCTCCCGCCACGCTGTGACATGGATGCCCGCGATCGCCTCAGCGTCGTCGACTACAGCGCGCCGTACCTTGATACGCATGCGAGCTAGTTGCCCTCGGGCTCTTCTTGTTCGTCGTCGTCGGCGATGACCCGCGGCTTGACATAGGGATCCTCGTCGCCGGCGTACTGCGCGGTCTGCTTGAGGCTCTCGACCTCGGCGTCGCGCGCGGCGGCCTCGGTCAGGAGCGAGTCGATGAGGGCGGCGTTCTCGGGGATTCCGTCGGCGATGAACTCGAGGCTCGGCGTGAGCCGTGCAGTGATGTTCTTGCCGACCTCGCTGCGGAGCATCCCGGTCGCCGACTTCAGAGCCGCCGCAGTGTCTGCGCGCTCTTCGTCGCTGCCGTACACCGTGTAGAAGATCGAGGCGTGCTGCAGGTCGCCCGTGACCCGCACATCGGTAATGGTCACGAACCCCATGCGCGGGTCTTTGACTCCGCGCTCCAGCGTCTTAGCAACGATGACCTTGATGCGGTCCGCCATCTTCGCGGCGCGTGCTGCGTCAGCCATTTCCTTGTACTCCCTCAACGAGGTTTCGATACGGCCCTAGCGGGCCTACTCAACCAGCGGATGCGAGTCGGGGTTCTTGTCCGACTCGCTGGCTGGGTCTGGCAGCGACCGAGCTTGCGAGGCCGCCGGATGCGAGTCGGAGAAGAACCCCGACTCGCATCCGCACCACGGGGAACTAGACCCGCGGCTTTTCCTTCATCTCGATCGTCTCGATCTCGTCACCGATCTGGATGTCGTTGAACTTGCCAAGACCGATACCGGCCTCGAAGTCCGTGCGGACCTCGGTGACGTCGTCCTTGAAGCGGCGCAGCGAGTCGATGGCGAGGTTGTCGCCGACGACCACGCCGTCGCGGATGACCCGGGCACGCGCGTTGCGCGTGATCGTTCCGGATCGCACGATGACACCGGCGATGTTTCCGACCTTGGAGGAGCGGAAGATCTCGCGGATCTCGGCAACACCCGACTGGACCTCTTCGAACTCGGGCTTGAGCATGCCCTTGAGCGAGTTCTCGATCTCCTCGAGTGCCGCGTAGATGACCGAGTAGAACCGCACGTCGACACCTTCACGCTGGGCGCGCTCGCGCGCCTTCGTGTCGGGGCGGACGTTGAACCCGATGATGATCGCGTTGTCGATCGTCGCCAGGTTGACGTCGCTCTCGGTGACGGCACCGACACCGCGGTGGATGATCCGCAGCTGGACGCTGTCGTCGACCTCGATCTTGAGCAGCGAGTCCTCGAGTGCTTCGACAGCACCGGACACGTCGCCCTTGATGATGAGGTTGAGGGCTTCGACCTTGCCGTCTTCGAGGGCCTTGGTGAAGTCTTCGAGGCTGATGCGCTTGCGGGCCTTGGCCAGCAGGGCATTGCGCTCGACGGCTTCGCGCTTCTCGGCGATCTGACGGGCGGTGCGGTCTTCCTCGGTGACGAGGAACGTGTCGCCGGCGCGGGGCACGGACGAGAGGCCCTGCACCTGCACCGGACGGGACGGGTACGCCTCCTCGACGGGGTCGCCGTTCTCGTCGTGCATCGCACGGACGCGGCCGGAGGCCGTTCCCGCGACGATGGCGTCGCCGACACGGAGCGTTCCCGACTGGATGAGCACTGTCGCAACAGCACCGCGGCCCTTGTCGAGCTTCGCCTCGATGGCGACGCCTCGGGCATCCTTGTTCGGGTTCGAGCGCAGGTCGAGACCGGCGTCGGCGGTGAGCAGCACGGCATCGAGCAGCTTGTCGATGCCGATGTTGTTGAGCGCCGACACGTCGATGAACATCGTGTCGCCGCCGTACTCTTCCGCGACGAGGCCGAACTCGGTGAGCTGCTGGCGCACCTTGGCGGGGTTTGCCCCCTCCTTGTCGATCTTGTTCACAGCCACGACGATCGGCACTCCGGCCGCCTGTGCGTGGTTGAGCGCCTCGACGGTCTGCGGCATGATGCCGTCGTCCGCCGCGACAACCAGGATCGCGAGGTCGGTGACCTGCGCACCGCGGGCGCGCATGGCGGTGAACGCCTCGTGGCCCGGGGTGTCGATGAAGGTGATGGCGCGCTCGAAGCCCTCGTGCTCGGTCCAGACCTGGTAGGCACCGATGTGCTGGGTGATTCCACCCGCCTCACCGGCGACGACGTTGGCCTGGCGGATCGCGTCGAGGAGCTTGGTCTTTCCGTGGTCGACGTGGCCCATGACGGTCACGACGGGCGGGCGGATCTCGAGATCCTCGTCCGTCTCGTCCTCGAGCTCCTGGTCGAGGTCGAGGTCGAAGCCGGCGAGCAGCTCGCGGTCCTCGTCCTCGGGCGAGACCATCTCGATCTTGTAGTTGAGCTCCTCGGCGAGGATCGAGAACGTCCCCTCGTCGAGCGACTCGGTGGCCGTGGCCATCTGCCCGAGGTGGAAGAGCGCGGTCACGAGGGCGCCGGGCTGAACCGTGTAGCCGGTCAGCGTCTCCAGCTTGTCGGCGAGGTCGGAGATCGACGCGCCGCGACGAAGACGGATGACCGTCTTGCCGTCACCGCGGGGAACACTGACGCCACCGAGCGACGGGGCCTCGCGCAGCTCGAACTCGGCGCGCTTCGTGCGCTTCGACTTGCGGGCCTTGCTCTTGCCGCCACCGCGGCCGAACGCACCAGCGGTTCCGCCGCCGGGGCCGCGACCACGGCCGCCCGCGCCGCCTGCTGGCGGACGGTTGGGGCCGAAGTTGTTGCCGGGCGCGCCACCGGGCGCGCCGCCGGGACGGAAGCCGCCTGCGCCTGCCGGACGGGGACCGCCCGGACGCTGCTGGAAGTTGCCGCCGGGACCTGCCGGGCGCTGGCCGAAGCCGCCGGGACGGGCACCCTGGCCGGGGCCGCCGGGACGCGGGGCCCCCGGGCGCGGGATCGAGCCGGGGGTTGCCGGACGGCCCATGCCCTGGTTGGAGGCGAAGGGGTTGTTGCCCGGACGCGGGATGCCGGGGCGCGGGGCGCTCGTCGATCCCGTGAAGGGGTTGTTGCCCGGGCGCGGGGTCGCCGGACGCGGGATTCCGCTGGCCGCGGGTGCTTCCTCCGTGGGCGCGGCGGCGGGAGCAGCGGCTGCTGCTTCTGCGCGGGCCTGGCGCTCCGCGACCGTGAGGGGCGCGGGCACGGGGGCAGGGGCATCCGTATCGGCCTCGACTACTACCGGGGCGACGACGACGGGCTCGGGGTTCACGGGCTTCGGCGCGGCCTTGGGCGCAGCCTTCGGGGCTGCGGGCGCGGCGGCGGGCTTGATGCCGTCAGCCTCGAGTGCAGCCTTGAGCTTGCGCGCGACGGGCGGCTCGATGCTGGATGAGGGGCCCTTGACGAACTCGCCCATTTCCTTGAGCTTCGCGAGGGCGATCTTGCTGTCGATGCCGAGTTCGGCGGCGACTTCGTGTACGCGTGGTTTGGCAGCCACAATTCTCCTGTCTGAGTCTGCGCCCAGACAGGGCACAGACGATTAGTGGACGGAACTCATTTCGAGCCGCTCATTAGTTGTCCATGGTTCAATCAGCCTTTTGGTCGGTGGATTGTTGTCATCAGAAGCTCTGTGCTCAGCCCCTCAGTCACCCGGAGTGCCCTGCCGAAAGCGCGCTTCTTGATCGCGCTTTCCACACAGTTCACGGTGGGATGAACCCAGGCGCCGCGGCCGGGAAGCGTCGCGGACGGATCCGGAACGACTTCTCCGCCGCTCGCAACAACTCTCAACAAAGAGGAGGTGTCGGCGCGCTGGCGGCAGCCGAGGCAGGTTCTAACGGGTTCCATACTACCCCCGGTATCAGCCCTCGAGGATCGAGTCGGGCTGGATATCGATGCGCGCACCCGTCAATTTCGCTGCAAGCCGAGCGTTCTGGCCCTCTTTGCCGATGGCGAGGGAGAGCTGGTAGTCGGGCACGAGCGCGCGAACTGCCTTGGTGGCCTCGTCGATCACGTACGAGCTCGTGACCTTGGCGGGCGAGAGCGCATTGGCGACGAAGGTCGCGAGGTTCTCCGAATAGTCGACGATGTCGATCTTCTCGTTGTTGAGCTCCGCGCTCACGGCGCGCACGCGCTGGCCGAGCTCGCCGATGCAGGCGCCCTTGGCGTTGACGCCGGGCTCGAGGGCGCGGACTGCCATCTTCGTGCGGTGGCCTGCCTCGCGCGCCAGCGACGTGATCTCGACGATGCCGCTCGCGATCTCGGGCACCTCGAGGGCGAAGAGCTTGCGCACGAGCGCCGGATGCGTGCGGCTCACCGTGATCTGCGGGCCCTTGAGCCCCTTGCTCACCGCGGTGACGTACACCCGGATGCGCGTGCCGTGGGCGTAGTCCTCACCGGGGACCTGCTCCTCGGGCGGGAGGATGGCCTCGATCGTGCCGAGGTCGACGTGGATCATGCGCGGGTTCGGGCCCTGCTGGATGATGCCCGCGACGATGTCGCCCTCGCGGCCCTTGAACTCGCCGAGCACCTTGTCGTCGCCGATGTCTCGCAGCCGCTGGTTGATGACCTGCTTGGCCGCGAACGCGGCGATGCGGCCGAAGTCCTGGGAGTCCTCCTCGGCCTCGCCGATGACGGCGCCCTCCTCGTCCAGCTCCGGGACGAAGATGCTCACCTTGCCGGTCTTGCGGTCGAGGACGACCCTGGCGGCGGGAACGGCGGCATCCCTGTCGTTCTCGCTCACGTGCTTGAGGTAGGCCGTCAGGATCGCCTGCTCGATGATCTGCACGAGCTCCTCGAAGGGGATCTCGCGCTCGCGCTCCATGAGGCGCAGCACGCTCAGGTCGATGTCCACTGAGGGCCTCCACTATTCAGATTTGGGCGAATCACGGACGATCGCCGGATGTCGACCTCTAGTTTAGCCGGTCGATCACCAGGGCTTGTCCGTGTAGTAGCCGCCGGACTCCTCGCCGCGGTCGTCCGACTCCTGGTCGGCCTTCTCCTGCGCGGCCTGCTGCTGCTGCTGCTCGAGCTGCTCGAGCTGCTTCTCCTGCTCGCTCTTGCCGTCGTCCTCCTGCGGCTGCTGCTCCTGGTTGTCCTTCTGCTGCTGGGCCTGGTCCTTCTTCTCCTGGACGCGGTCCTTCGACTCGTTCAGCTCGTCCTGGTTCGGCGGCGGGTCGCACTCGGGGCCCGCGTCATCCAGCACCGCCTGCGATGCCTCGTACAGCTGCACGGCGCCCTGGTAGTAGCCCAGCTGCACGTAGACGTCGCCGAACCGCTCCCAGGTCAGTGCGAGGTTGAGCCGCACGTCGCACTTCTTCTCCTGCGGCGCGAGCTCGAGCGCCTTCTCGAAGTCGTCGGTGGCGGGTCCGTAGTACTCGTCGGCGGCGAACGCGTCGCCGCGGTTGAAGTACGGCAGGTACGGCTCGACCACGTTGAGGAAGAGCAGCGAGCTCGACGCTTCCTCGCTCGCGACGTAGAGCCCGTCGTCGTAGTCGTCGATCGCGTTCTGCGCCGTGGGGGCGAGGCTCAGGAACTTGAACGCCCAGAAGATCGCGAACAGCGCGACGGGGAGGGTCAGCCAGAACAGCAGGCGGCGACGAAGCCGCAGCCGCTCGACGGTCAGCGGCCGGCTCATGAGCGCCTCCGCGCCTGTGACAGGCGCAGCTCGAGGAGCGCGCCGCCGACCGAGTACAGCTCGAACAGCGCGAGCAGGCCGAAGGGGATCACGAACACCCAGTAGAGCTCGACCGCGGAGTCGGGCTCGCCCTCCTGGACCGTGAGCTCCCCCACGTCGATCCCGGCGAGGGCGGGGGCGACCGGGGCGCCGGCGGTGCGGTGCAGGTACTGCACGCCGAGCTGGCCGGCGACGGTCTGCAGGGCGGCCTCGTCGATGCGCGAGAGGGCGTCGGCAGGCTCGGCCGCAGACCGGTCCTGGATGTAGGTGGGCGGCAGCAGGTCGGTCGGATCGGCCGGATCCGCGGTCTCCCCCGTCGCCGTGTCGCCGAACTGGGTGGGCTGCTCGCCGAAGTACTCCTGCATGCGCCCGCCCGCCTCCGTCCCGTAGCCGAGCACCGCGCCGCCCTCGAGGTACGGCGCGAGGGTCTCGAACGAGCCCGGCTCGACCTGTGCCGTCTGCTCGCCGTCGCCGAGGTAGAAGAGCACGCGCCGCTGGTCGGGGTTGAGCGCCTTCGCGTCCGCGAGCAGCTGCTCGAGCTCCGGCACGGCCGCGTCGATCGAACTTCCCCGCGAGTAGGTGGTGATCTCCTGCCGCAGCACAGAGACCGCCGACATCATCGCCGAGCTGTCGCTCGTGAGCGGCACCCGCTGCACCGCGACGGCGTCGAAGGTCACGAGCGAGAACTGCGCGCCCTCGAGCCCGTCCACGAGCTGCTCGACGTCGGCCTTGACACCGTCGAGCCTCGGCAGGGCATCCCCCCAGTCCTCGGCGGCCATGCTGCTCGTGGTGTCGACGACGACATACACCTCGAGGCCGCCGGAGGCCTTGGGCCCCTGCCCGTCGGTCGGGATGGTCGGGCGGGCCGCGATCACGAGCAGCAGCGCGACCATGGCCAGGCGCGCGAGCCAGTGCAGCGCGAGAGCGCGGTCGCGACGGACGGCGATGAGCCGCCACAGGGCGAAGCCGCCGAGGACGACGCCGAGGAGGGCGAGCGCCCAGCCGGGCAGGACGGGGTTGGCGATCATCGCTTGAGCCTCCAGGCCAGCAGGAGGAGGCCGGCGAGCCCCACGAAGGCCAGGACGATCCAGAGCTCCGGATGCTCGGTCCGGGTGACGAGCGGAGCACCCGGTATCACGGCCGCCTGCTCCGCCTCGATGCTCTCGACGACCGAGGGCACGACCGCAGGGTCGTTCAGCGGATAGTAGGCCCCGCCGGAGTCGTTCATCGCCTTCTCGAACTCGACGGCGTACTCGCGCAGGTAGTCCTTCTCGCTCGAGTCGCCCGGGTTGATGCCGTAGACGCGCACCCCGCGGTCGACCGCGAGCGCCGCGGCCTGCGGGAGGGTGAAGATCTGCTCCCCCGCGATGAAGTTGTCGCTGACGAGGATCACCGATCGCGAGCGCTCGTCCTGCTGGCGGTCGAACCGCGTGACGCACGAGGCGAGGCCGTCGCCCACGAGCGAGGAGCCGTTGCCGAGCAGGGTGCCGTCGTAGTACGAGGGGTCGTCGTCCGCGAGCTCGGTACCCAGCCGGTCGAGCTGCTGCGAGATGTAGTCGTAGTCGTTCGTGAGCGGGAAGTAGGTGACCGCGGAGGCGTTGAACACGACGAGGCTGATCCGCTCCCCCGTGAACTCCTCGGTGAGGCTGTCGAACACGTCGAGCACGGCGGCGTCGTAGGAGATCATCGAGCCCGAGACATCCAGGCACAGCACGATGTCGCGGTTGTGCAGCTCGGGGCTCGAGAGCGTCACGGTCGCGGGCCGGGCGGTGAGCACCGCGCTGAGGGCGATCAGCGCCACGATGCACAGGACGAAGCCCACCACGAGCGCACGGTACGCGGCGAGCGCCCGGCGGTACGCGGGAAGGGCTGTGAGCCGTTCGGCATGGGCCACGGGCAGGCGGTCGCGGGCCTTCGTGCGCGCCCGGCCCACCTGCCAGACCACGAGCGCGACGACCGCGCCGGATGCCACGGCCCACGCGATGGGCGCCCACCAGGTGATCACTTCCACGACGTCACCAGCCCCCGCGCCTCGTCGACGGCCTGCGCGACGGTGCCCCGGTAATCGGCCGAGAACGCTCCCGGGTACAGCCGGGCCACCGCGTCGGAGAGGGGTGTGAGCTCCGTGCCCCGCAGGTCCTTGAGGGTCATCGTGACGGTGCGCGTGCCCTCGCGCTCCTCGACGTACGAGCGCAGCAGCATGCTCAGCTGGTGGTACGCCTCGCGGTCGTGCAGCTCGCCCTTCGCGTAGGCGGCGCGGGTCTCGTCGATGAGGCCGAGGTACCGCTTGCGGATGGCCGCGACCCCCGGGCCATGGGGGGCCGTGTCGGTCACGGGCGCCGGCACCCGGCTCTTGCGCGTCGACACGAACACGTACACCCACCAGGCGATCACCACGACGATGATCAGGAACCCCAGCAGCCCCCACCACGGCTGGTACTGCACCGGCGGGAAGAACTCACCGCCGGGCATGCTTGTGCGCCTCCAGGAGCCGGAAGATGCCGGGGACGACGGAGTCCTCGTCGGTGACCCGCCTGCTGCTGATGGAGAGGCTCTCGAACAGCTCGTCCGTGCTCTCCGCGGTCGCGATCACGCTCCGCTCGAACGCGGCCCGCAGGCGCGGGTTCTCGCGCAGGAACGTCGGCACGCCGCTCGAATCGGCGACGTCGTACATGTCGCGCTTCGCCCAGTCCTCCCGCATGAGGTCGGCATCCCCGACCGAGAGCCACAGCATCTCGTGCTGCGCCGCCAGTCGGCGCACGAGCTTCTGCTCCGCCTCGTCGAGGGCGCGGTCATCCCCGATCACCATGATGATCATGCGGCGCCGGAACAGGCGCGAGACGTACTCCAGCTGCGTGCGCAGGTTGCTCTTGGCGCCGTCGAGGCGGGTTGACGACTGGATGCGCTGCAGCAGCCGCTCGAGGTGCGCCTCGGTCAGCTCCCCCGGCACGAACTCGGTCTTCTTCTCGGTGCCGGCCACGAGGGCGACGAGGTCGCCGTGGCGGATGGCGATGTAGCCGATGGTGCCCGCGGCGAGGATCGCGACATCCCGCTTGCTCTCGCCGCCCGCCCCGAGGGCAGCCATGTCGCGGCCGGTGTCGACGACGAGCACGACGGTGTGCTTGCGCGAGGCGATGTAGCGCTTGGTGAGCGGCGAGCCGTAGCGGGCCGTGGCCTTCCAGTCGATGTCCTTGAACTCGTCGCCGGGAACATACGGGCGGAGGTCGTCGAAGTCCATGCTGCGGCCGTGGAACACCGAGCGGTACTCGCCCTCGATGAGGCCCCGCACCGCGCGGTGCGCGTGGATGTAGAGCCGGGTCTGCACTCGCCGCAGAAGACGCTCCAAGGGCTACGGCACCTTCACTGCCGCGAAGATCGCGTCGATGATGGTCTCGGGCTGCACGTCGTCGGCGATCGCCTCGAAGTTCAGGATGATGCGGTGCCGCAGCACGACGTGGCGCAGCTCCTTCACGTCCTCCGGGATCACATGGTCGCGGCCCTCGAGCAGTGCGAGCGCGCGGGCGGCGCGGCTGAACGCGATGCTCGCGCGGGGGCTCGCGCCGTACTCGATGCAGTCCGCGAGCTCCTTGCCGATGTACGACTCCGCCTGGCGCGTGACGTACACCGCCGAGACGATGTAGTTCGTGATCGAGTCGTCCATGAAGACGCGCTTGACCGCGTCCTGAAGGAACAGCACGTCGGCGATCGTGACGGCCGCCTTCTCCTTCTTGTCATGCTTCTCATACACCCCGGAGTCGATGCGGTCGAGGATCTCGATCTCGTCGGCGAACTCCGGGTAGTCGAGGATCTCCTTGAGCAGGAACCGGTCGAGCTGGGCCTCGGGCAGGTGGTACGTCCCCTCCTGCTCGATCGGGTTCTGGGTGGCGAGGACGAGGAAGGGCTCCGGCAGCGGATACACCGTGCCGCCGATGCTCGTCTGCTTCTCCTGCATCGCCTCGAGCATCGCGCTCTGGGTCTTGGCGCTCGATCGGTTGATCTCGTCGAGCAGTACGAAGTTCGCGTGCACCGGCCCGAGCAGGGTCTCGAAGGTCTGCTTCTGGTAGTCGAAGATCTGGGTGCCGATGATGTCGCTCGGCAGCAGGTCGGGGGTGCACTGGATGCGCTTGAACGAGCCGCTCACGGCGTCGGCGATGGCCTGCGCCGCGGTGGTCTTCGCGAGGCCCGGGACGCTCTCCAGCAGGATGTGCCCGCCGGTGATGAGCCCGATCAGCAGACTGCGCTTGAGGCTGGCCTGGCCCACGACCTTCGTCGAGTACGACTCGTCGATCGACGCGAGGATGCTCTTGACGCGGGCCAGGTCGTCCGCAGTGATCTTCTCCGTCACTGCTGCGCCGCCAGCGCCGCGCCGACCTCGTCGAGGGTGACGCTCGTGCGCTCGTTCGAGCGGCGGTTCCACACCTCGACCCGGCCCTCCGCGGCGTCGCGGCCGACGATCACGATGAGCGGCACTCCGAGCAGCTCCGCATCACCGAACTTCACCCCGGGCGAGACCTTGGGGCGGTCGTCGTAGAGCACGTCGAACCCGCTCTCCTCGAGCCCGCCTGCGAGCGCCTCGGCGGTCGCGAACACGACCTCCTCCTTGCCCGCGGCGATGATGTGCACGTCGAAGGGCGAGACGTTCGGCGGCCAGATGAGGCCCTTCTCGTCGTTGTTGCTCTCGGCGATCACTGCCATGATGCGGGTCACGCCGATGCCGTAGGAGCCCATCGTGACCGTGACGAGCTTGCCGTTCTCGTCGAGCACCTTGAGCCCGAGCACCTCGGCGTACTTGCGGCCGAGCTGGAAGACATGGCCGATCTCCATGCCGCGCGCGAGCTCTACCGGGCCGGAGCCGTCGGGGGCCGGGTCGCCCGCGAGCACCTCGCCCACCTCGACCACGCCGTCGGCTACGAAGTCACGGCCCGCGACGAGCCCGAAGACGTGGCGCCCCTGCTCGTTGGCGCCGGTGATCCAGCCGCTGCCGTCGGCGACGGCAGGATCGACCAGCAACCGGATGCCCGTGGCGCTCTTCTCGCCGAGAACCGCTCCGGCGGCCGACCAGGGCCCGATGTAGCCCTTCACGAGCCCGGGGTTCTTGGAAAAGTCGCCCTCGTTGGCCGCCTCGACAGCGGCGGGCGCGAACGCGACCTCGGCGCGCTTGAGGTCGACGTCGCGGTTGCCGGGCAGGGCCACGATCACGAGCTCGCGCGTGCCGTCGAGGTTCGTGAGCGCCAGCACGATGTTCTTGAGGGTGTCAGCGGCGGTCCACGCGCGGCCGTCGGGCCGCGGGTGCTTCTCGTTGGCGACGTCGACGAGGGTCGCGATCGTGGGCGTGTCCGGGGTGTCGAGCACTTCGGCGGGGGTCAGCCCGTCGAACGGCCTCGGCTCTGCCGGCAGGGTCGTGAAGGCCTCGACGTTGGCGGCGTAGCCGCCGGCGGAGCGCACGAAGGTGTCTTCGCCGATCGGCGTCGGGTGCAGGAACTCCTCGCTGCGCGAGCCGCCCATCGCGCCGGCATCCGCCTTGACGACGACGTACTCGAGGCCGAGGCGCTGGAAGATGCGCTCGTACGCGTCGCGGTGCTGCTGGTACGAGACATCCAGCCCCGCGTCGGTGTAGTCGAACGAGTAGCTGTCCTTCATCGAGAACTCGCGGCCGCGGAGCAGGCCAGCCCGCGGGCGGGCCTCGTCGCGGTACTTGTCCTGGATCTGGTAGATCGAAAGCGGGAGGTCCTTGTAGCTCGAGTACAGGTCTTTCACGAGCAGGGTGAAGACCTCCTCGTGCGTGGGCGCGAGGAGGTAGTCGGCGTCGTGGCGGTCCTTGAGGCGGAAGATGCCGTCGCCGTACTCCGTCCAGCGGCCGGTCTTCTCGTAGGGCTCGCGGGGCAGCAGCGCCGGGAAGTGCACCTCCTGCGCGCCGAACGCCGCGAGCTCCTCGCGGATGATGTTCTCGATCTTGCGGCGCACCTTGAGCCCGAGCGGCAGCCAGGCGAAGATCCCGGGAGCCTGGCGGCGGATGTAGCCCGCGCGCACGAGCAGGCGGTGGCTGGTCACCTCCGCGTCGACGGGATCCTCACGGAGGGTGCGGACGAAGAGCTTCGAAAGACGTGTAGGCACCGTGCCATGCTACCGGCGGCCCCGCCTCCACACCCGACTCCGATGCGCCCGCACTAGGGGTATCGGAATGCCCCTCTTAGAGTGTGAGGCAAGCGAACCCGCGGTCGACATCAAGGGGGGCTTGATGAGACCGCGGGTCCGCCCATTCCACTCCGAGGCCCAACGTTGCGGATCCGTGATGCAACGTTGGATTGGTTACCGGAGTGGAAATCAGAGGGCTTGCACTGGAGTCGACACGGTGCACTGCGCTTGTTGCCATGCCAACTCCCCACAAGTTGGTCACTCAGTCAAACGCTACTTCACACGAGGCAGGGTTACGGATCCGGCCGAAAGTGACGCAGGCCCTGAAGCCTGTTGGGAATGAGTGTACCCCCGTGGACGCCGAAAAACGGGGCGGTCTGTCCCCAATAAGGGGGTCAGTGTGTCGTGCCCCGATATATCAGGCCGTGATGACCTGTGGGGACCCTACAGCGCCGGCCGGCATCTCCGCGGCGAGGCGGTTTGCCTCCTCGATGAGGGTGGCCACGATGTCTGCCTCGGCGACCGTCTTGATGACCTCGCCCTTGACGAAGATCTGGCCGCGGCCGTTGCCGCTGGCCACGCCGAGGTCGGCCTCGCGGGCCTCCCCCGGGCCGTTGACGACGCAGCCCATGACCGCTACGCGCAGCGGCACGGTCATCTTCTCGAGCCCCGCCGTGACGTCGTTGGCGAGCTGGTAGACGTCGACCTGGGCGCGGCCGCAGCTCGGGCAGGAGACGATCTCGAGCTTGCGCTCGCGCAGGTTCAGCGACTGCAGGATCTGCAGGCCGACCTTGACCTCCTGCACGGGCGGCGCGGAGAGCGAGACGCGGATGGTGTCGCCGATGCCCTCGGAGAGCAGGATGCCGAACGCCGTGGCGCTCTTGATGGTGCCCTGGAACTCGGGCCCGGCCTCGGTGACGCCGAGGTGCAGCGGCCAGTCGCCGCGCTCGGCGAGCAGGCGGTACGCCTTGACCATGATGATGGGGTCGTTGTGCTTGACCGAGATCTTGAAGTCGTGGAAGTCGTGCTCCTCGAAGAGGCTCGCCTCCCAGACGGCGCTCTCGACGAGCGCCTCCGGCGTGGCCTTGCCGTACTTCTGCAGGATGCTCGGCTCGAGCGACCCGGCGTTCACCCCGATACGGATGCTCACGCCGGCGGCCTTGGCGGCGGCGGCGATCTTGCCGACCTGGTCGTCGAACTTGCGGATGTTGCCCGGGTTGACGCGCACCGCGCCCACGCCCGCGTCGATCGCCGCGAAGACGTAGCGCGGCTGGAAGTGGATGTCGGCGATCACCGGGATCTGGCTCTTCGCGGCGATGATGTGCAGCACGTCGGCGTCGTCCTGGTGGGGCACCGCGACGCGGACGATGTCGCAGCCCGTGGCGGTGAGCTCGGCGATCTGCTGCAGGGTCGCGTTGATGTTGGTGGTCTGCGTCGTCGTCATGGACTGGACGCTCACCTGGGAGTCGCTGCCGACCCCGACCTTGCCGACGTGGATCTGGCGGGTCTTGCGACGGGGAGCGAGGACTTCGGGCGTCTTCGGCATACCGAGATTGATGGCTGGCACGACTGCAAGCCTACGCGCCGTAGCTGGTCACAGGATGGAGATGGGCTTGATGATGTCCGCGATCACGAGCAGCAGCGTGAGCCCGCCGAGCAGGCTCGCGACGACGAGCGTGACCGGGATCACCTTGGCTGCGTCGATCGGCAACGGCTTCTGCCTGCCCGTGGCCTTCGCGAACACACGGCGCACGCCGTCGATGAGCGCGACGAGGATGTGCCCGCCGTCGAGAGGCGGCAGGGGGATCAGGTTGAACACGAAGAGGGCGATGTTGAGCCCGCCCACGAGCTGGATGAGCGACGACGCCCGATCGGCGACCGGGACCGAGTTGAGGCTCGTGATCTCTCCCGCGAGGCGTCCGACGCCGACCACGCCGATCAGGCCCTCGGGGTCGCGCTCCCCCGGGCCGAAGGTCTGCACCGCGAGATCGACCACGCGCTGCGGGAGGTGCGCGATCGTGGTCACGAGGCGGCCCATCGTGTCCCCGACGAACGGCAGCACCGCCGTGACGGGCTGCTGGCGCACTTCGGAGGCCCAGCCGATGCCGATGAAGCCGACCTTCTCCGTGGCGGGCTTGCCGTCGGCATCCAGAACCTGCCTGCCCTGGCTGTCGACGACGTACCGGGTCGAGAGCGCGGGCGTGACAGTGCGCTCCTCCTGCTGGCCGTCGCGCTCGATGGTCACGGTCAGCGGCTTCTCGGCGGAGTCGCGGATGAGCAGCGTGATCTGGCTGACCTCGCCGACCGGCGTTCCGTCGATGGCGACGATGCGGTCGCCCGGCTCGAGGCCGGCCTCGTTCGCGGGGGCGTTCGGGTCCGACGCCTCGCAGTCGGTGCGCTGGGCGGTGACGGGCACGAGGCACTCTGAGACATTGCCGATCGTGGTGGTGGAGGTCGGGATGCCGAAGCCGCAGAGCACGATGCCGAAGAACAGGATCGCGAGCAGGAGGTTCATGACCGGCCCGCCCAGCATGATGACCACGCGCTTGAGGATGGACAGCTTGTAGAACGCGCGCTCCTCCTCCTCGATCGTGTCGACGTGCACGGCGGACTTGTTGTCGTCCTGCACAAGAGTCTCGAACATGCCGGTCGTCGCGGTGCGGCCGCGCGCGCCGGCGCGAGCCGGCGGGTACATGCCCGCCATCGAGATGTAGCCGCCGAGCGGGAGGGCCTTGATGCCGTACTGCGTCTCGCCGCGACGCCAGGAGAAGAGCGTCGGCCCGAAGCCGATCATGTACTGCCCGACCTTCACGCCGAACTTCTTGGCGGGTAGCAGGTGGCCGATCTCGTGGAGGCCGATGGAGATGGCGAGCCCGACCAGGATGATCAGGATGCCGAGGATGTACAGCAGGACGGTTTCCACGGGGCTAACCCTAACCGCGCAGCAGCTGATCGGCGGCTGAGCGCGCCCACCGCTCGGCCTCGTAGACCGACTCGAGGGTGAGCTCGCCGGATGCCTCGTGCGCGTCCACCACGGCCGCAACGGTGTCGAGGATGTCGAGGTACCCGATGCGCCCGGCGTGGAAGGCGAGCACCGCCTGCTCGTTCGCCGCGTTGAACACCGCCGGGTAGGTCTCCCCCGCGAGCCCGACCCGCTTCGCGAGGGCGACTGCGGGGAACACCTCGGTGTCGAGCGGCTCGAAGGTCCACTGACTCGCAGCGGTCCAGTCCAGCGGCGTGCCGACACCCGGTACCCGGTGCGGCCAGTCCAGCCCGAGCGAGATCGGCAGGCGCATGTCGGGCGGGCTCGCCTGGGCGATCGTCGAGCCGTCCGCGAACTCCACCATGGAGTGCACTATCGACTGCGGGTGCACGGTCACGTCGATGCGGTCGTAGGTCACGTCGAACAGCAGGTGCGCCTCGATCACCTCGAGCCCCTTGTTGACGAGCGTCGCGGAGTTGGTCGTGACGACGAGCCCCATGTCCCACGTCGGGTGGGCGAGGGCCTCGCGGGGCGTGACGTCCCGCAGCGAGTCCCGCGTGCGGCCGCGGAACGGTCCGCCGGATGCCGTGAGGACCAGCCGCCGCACCTCCTCGTGCGTGCCGGCGCGGAGGGCCTGGGCGAGCGCGGAGTGCTCCGAGTCCACCGGGACGATCTGCCCCGGCTTCGCGCGCGAGGTGACGAGGGCGCCGCCGACGATCAGGCTCTCCTTGTTCGCGAGCGCGAGCGCGGCACCGCTCTCGAGCGCGGCGAGGGTGGGCTCGAGCCCCACGGAGCCGGTGATGCCGTTGAGCACGACGTCGGCCGCGACATCCCGGACCAACTGGGACGCCTCGGCGGCGCCGAAAGCGGTGTGCTCGACCCCGAACGCGGCAGCCTGCTCCGCCACCATCGCGCGGTTGCTGCCCGCGGCGAGGCCCACGACCTGGAACCGGTCGGGGTTCGCCGCGATGACGTCGAGCGCCTGCGTGCCGATCGACCCCGTGGAGCCGAGGATGATGACGCGGCGCACGCGGCCCTCCTAGCCGATGCCGAGGATGTCCACCACGAACACGATCGTGTCCGTCGCGCTGATGTCGGGTGCACGGCCGCCGGACGGGCCGTAGCCGAGGTCGGGCGGGATGATCGCGATGATCTGCGAGCCGACGGTCTGGCCGACGAGCGCCTGCGTGAAGCCGGGGATCACCTCGGAGGTCTTGAACGTCGACGGCTCGCCGCGCGCCCAGCTCTCGTCGAAGATCTTCTTCGTGCTCCACGTGATGCCCTCGTAGTGGACGGTCACGCTGTCGCCGTCGCCGACCACCGCGCCGTCGCCCTTCTTGAGCACGGCGAGCTGGAAGTCGGTCGGCGGGGCCGTGTCGGGGATCGTCACGGTCGGGCGGCCGGTGGTCGCGTCGAGGACGACGGTCGGGAAGCCGTCGACGGGCGGCTGGTCCGCGCCGTCGGCCTTGGGCAGGGCGGGCTCGGGCGCGGGCTTGATCGCCACGACGTCGGCGACGAACACGATGTCGTCGCCAGCGCCGATGCCGAGCTGCTCTGAGCCGGCGTCGCCGAACGCGTCTGCCGGGGGGATGACGCCGACCACGCGCGAGCCGACGGTCGAGCACTGCAGCGTCTTCACGAGGCCCGGGAGGAGCTTGTTCTCGTCGACGTCGAAGTCGACGAGCGTGTCATCCGTATAGCCGGTGCCGTCGATGTTGACGGCGGTCGCGCCACTCAGGATGGAGAACTGCACCTGGACGGTGTCGCCGGGCTGCACGGTGTCGCCGTCGCCGTCGATCACGACGGAGCGCTCGGTGCTCTTCGCCGAGATTCCCGGGTCGAAGATCACGACGGGGAGGGCGCCGAAGTCGCCGGTGACCTTCACCGACTCCGAGGCGGTGCCGCTCGGGGTGACCGCGCAGTCCCCCGCGTCGGCGTTGTCGGGGGCCGGAGCGGAGCACGCGGCGAGGCTCACGACCAGGCCTGCTGTCGCGAGCAGGGCGAAGCCGAGGGAGCGAGAGGATCTAGCGATGCGCACGGGGCACCTTTCGTGGAGAGACGTTCCATCCTGCCGGATGAATGCTGAGTGAAGCGTGAGCGGCGAGTGGGAACTTCAGGCGCGCCGGATGACCGGCTCGTGCAGCACGGGGAAGTTCACCGAGGCCGCGATGAAGCACAGCGCGCTCGCCTCGGCGTGGATCCGCTCGGCCACCGCGGGGTCGCCCGCGGAGATCGTCACGACCGGACGCAGGGTGACGGACGTGAAGTGCCCGCCGTCGCCCACCTGCTCCATGGTGCCGACGGCGTCATCCTCGTAGTCCGTCACGACGATGCCGTTCTTCGTGGCGACGTGCAGGTAGCTGAGCATGTGGCACTGGGCGAGGGCGGCGAGCAGCAGCTCCTCGGGGTTCCAGCGCTCGGGAGTGCCGCGGAACGGCTTGTCGGCCGACCCCTCGATCGGCGCATTCCCCTCGGCGGTGATGAGCAGGTCGCGGCCGTAGTCGCGGTAGCCGCTCGTGCCGGTGCCGAGATTGCCCTGCCACTGCACGCGCACTGCATAGCTGTGGTCCATTGCTCCACCTTAAACTCATCGGATGAAGATCGAACAGCAGCGCCGCGTTCTCACCGCCATCCCCGGGCCCAAGTCCGTGGCTCTGCAGGAGCGCCGCCTGGCCTCCGTCGCAGCCGGCGTCTCCTCCGCCCTACCGGTCTTCGTGGAGCGCGCGCACGGCGCGATCGTCGTCGACGTGGACGGCAACCAGTTCATCGACCTCGGCTCCGGCATCGGCGTGATGACCATCGGGCACACCGACGAGGCCGTCGTGGCCGCGGCATCCGGCCAGCTCGAAGAGCTCACCCACGCGATGTTCACGATCACGCCGTACGAGTCGTACGTGCGCGTGGCCGAGCTGCTCGCCGAGCACACCCCGGGCGACTGGGCCAAGAAGACCGTGCTGCTCAACTCGGGCGCCGAGGCCGTCGAGAACGCGGTCAAGATAGCGCGCCACTACACCGGCCGCGCGGGCGTTGCGGTGCTCGACCACGCGTACCACGGCCGCACGAACCTCACGATGGCCATGACGTTCAAGGCGATGCCGTACAAGACCGGGTTCGGGCCGCTCGCGCCCTCCGTGTTCCACGCGCCGGGCTCCTACCCCTTCCGCGACGGGCTCAGCGGGCCGGATGCCGCGGCCCGCACCATCACCTACCTCGAGAAGTCGATCGGCGCCTCGGACCTGGCCTGCGTCGTGGCCGAGCCGATCCAGGGCGAGGGCGGCTTCGTCGTCCCCGCTGAGGGGTACCTCGCAGCCCTCCAGGCGTGGTGCACGGCGAACGGCGTCGTGTTCGTCGCCGACGAGATCCAGAGCGGGATGGCCCGTACCGGCCGTTACTACGCGAGCGAGCACTTCGGCGTCGAGCCGGACCTCGTGCTCTCCGCCAAGGGCATCGCGGGCGGCCTGCCGATCGCCGCGGTCACCGGGCGCGCCGAGATCATGGATGCCCCGCACGCCGGGGGGCTCGGCGGAACGTTCGCCGGCAATCCGGTCGCCGCGGCCGCCGCGATCGCGGTCTTCGGGGAGATCGAGCGCCGCAACCTGCTCGCCGAGGCGGGCCGCATCGAGGGCATCCTCAAGCCCGCGCTGCTCGAGCTGCAGGAGAAGTACCCCGTGATCGGCGACGTGCGCGGCATCGGCGCAATGCTGGCGATCGAGCTGGTGCATCCGGGGACGTTGGACCCGAACCCGGTCGCCGTCGGGTCCATCACGGCGTTTGCGGCACAGCACGGCGTGCTGCTGCTGTCGGCGGGGACGTTCGGCAACGTCATCCGATTCCTGCCGTCGCTCGCGATCAGCGACGAACTGCTGCGCGAGGCGATCGGGGTCCTGGGCGAGGGATTCGCCGCGCTGTAGGTGCGGCTGGTGCCCGGTGCGGGCGCGCGCCCGGGGTGGCCGCGCGCCCCGCCTTGGCGACCGCCCGTCCGCCCGCCGTCCGCCCCGTCTGCACCGCTGCCGTCTGCCGCCCGCCGTGAAGCTGAAACGATCCAGTGCTCAGAAGTTGCGCTCCAGAGCGCCCGACAGCGCAATTTGTGAGCACTGGATCGTTTCAAGCACGGCTCCGCAGGCTAGTTCGTCAGCACGACCTTGCCGCCCGCGTGGCCGCCGATCACGAGGCGGTAGCCCTCGCGGGCCTGGGCGAAGGGGAGCGCCGTCGCCACCGGCACCGTGATCTCGCCGCGCGCGGCCAGGCCGGAGAGCGTGACCCGCGCCGCGGCGCGCAGCTCCGAGCCGGAGTCGGCACCCGGCCCCGCGCCGATCGCCTTGGCGCCTGCTGCCAGGGCCGGGCCGAAGTTCACGATCGTCACGAAGCGCTCGGGCTTCACGAACTGCAGCGACACCTCGAGCGCCTCATCGGTGCCGACAGTGTCGATCGCCGCTGTGATGCCGCCGGGCGCCGCGGCCCTGACCCGATCCGCGAGGCCCTCGCCGTACGCGACGGGCTCGATGCCCGCCGCGCGCAGTGCGGCATGACGGGCGGGCGCCGCAGTGCCGATCACCGTCGCGCCGCGGAGCGCGGCGAGCTGCGCGACCAGGCTGCCCACGCTGCCCGCGACGCCGTGCACGAGCACGGTGTCGCCCGCGCCGACGCCGACCGCCTCGAGCGCGTGCACCGCGGTCGTGCCCACGGAGAGCAGGCCCGCGGCCTCCTCGAAGGAGAGCGACGCCGGCTTGCGCAGCAGCACGTCGGCGCGGACGGTGAGCTCGGTGGCCTGGGCACCGGGGAGGCGGTTGCCGTAGACCTCGTCGCCGACGGAGAGGGGCTCGCCCTCGAGTCCCACGGCGTCGGGGCCGACTGCCACGACCACTCCGGCGGCCTCACTGCCCAGTCTGCGAGGCAGCGTCGCGGCATCCGTGCCCAGAACGCCCGCGGCGATCTTCGTGTCGAAGGGGTTGATCGCGGCGGCCCGCACCGCGATCGTGACTTCTCCCGGGCCCGGCTCGCGGCCCTCGACCGAGATGACGTCGATGACGTCGGCGGTGGTTCCATAGCTGGTGGCGGCGACGGCTTCGGGCATGGGGTTCTCCTCGGTTCGTGTGGCAGGGTCAACCGGGGCGCGCGCCCGACAATTCCGCCGCGGCATCCCGTCCTGTGACTCTCTCTGCCTGAGCGGTTCCGCGGAAAGCCGGAGGGGCGCCGCATAAAGTCCCCTTTCGCCGGCCCGAGGGACCACTTGTTGCGCGCTCGCCTTGGGTGCCCGCGACAGGTGACCCCTCGACGCCTCGGAGTGCGGGCCCGCGACTACGGCGCGGAGGCCACCGGGATCGTCACCTTCGTCACGTTGATGTCGAACCCGATCTCGATCTCCCGGGTGACCGGGTTCGCCGTCGGGTCGACCACCTGCGAGTCGGGCACGTCGACCGTGATGCTGTAGATGCCGGGGAAGAGCAGGAAGCCCTCCTGCCCGTCCTTGGCGAGGCTCACCGTCTGGCCGGCGATCTCGTAGGTCGCGGGGATCGCGTCGCCCTCCGGCGGGGCGAGAGTCACGAAGATCGAGCCGTTGGCCGTGGTGCCCACCCACCACGTGCCGTCGCTGGAGTCCAGCATGAACTGGCCCTCCCGCTTCTCGCCGCGCAGCGTGTACTGCACGTCGACGGTCGTGCTGTACTCGCTCGTGTCGCGCTCGTCGGTGATCGTCGCATCCTCGATGCGAGCGACCGCCGCCGAGTACACCTCGTTGGTCAGCAGATCGGCGCCCGCGTAGACCTTCTCTGGGTGGTCGACCACCGACTTGATCATGAGGGCGGCGGATGCGGCGTCCCCGCTCTCGAGGTACCCCAAGTACCGCTCCGCGGCCTCGTGGGCGCTCTCGTCGGGAGTCGGGAGCGGGGTCGGGACGTAGTCGGGGCCGCGCAGGAGCGTGCATCCGCCGAGCACGGCGAGCACTAGCGCGGCCGCGACGGATGCCCCAGCCACTCGTCCTCGCCGCATCAGGATCCCGGCGGGCCGTCGCCGACCGGGGGTTTGCGCCATTCGCCCGGCAGGCTCGGCCCGAGCTTCACGAGCTGGTCCTCGTTGTCGTGCTGGGACTGCAGGAACACGGTTCCGACGGCGATCAGGGCGGTGCCGATATCCATCACCGCACCGACCACGCCCAGCGCGGCGATGGCGATCCCGATCCCCGTGCCCGCCGTCGCGGCGCCGATGATCGCGACGACGAGGTCGACGACGACCTTGGCGAGCGAGATCGCAGCGCCGGCCAGGGCCACGTAGAAGTCCTCGATGCCCTGGGCGACCGAGTGCAGGACGTCGGAGATCGTGTTGATCGGGGTGAGGAGGGCCTTCAGGTTCTCCGGCTGGAGCTCGGCGATACGCCGGTACGCGTCGGCAGTCTCGCCCTGCCAGCTGTCGTAGGTGCGGAAGTACGCGGGATCGACACGGGACTCGAGCGCCGTGACGATGCCGCGGGCGCTGTCCTGGGCCGCGCCGCTGAGCTCGAGCGCAGCAGCTCGCAAGAGGTCGGGATCGCCCATGTACTCGATCGCGTGCCTGTCGAATTTGATCAGCTCGCGGAGCAGGGGCAGCAGCAGCCGGATCTCGGCGACATCGAGCTGGATCAGCTGTGCACGGATGAGCATGAGCGGCGGGAAGACGACGATCTTGGCCTCGACGTCGATGGTGGCGAACACCGTGGCGTTCTTGTCGAGGTAGTTGACCGCGTTCTCCGCGATGTCGCACTGGATCGTCGCCATCTGGCGCAGGGTGTTGACGTAGCTGGTCACGAGTTCAACTGCTCCCTGATCGCCACGATGTCGTCCTGCACGGACTGCTCGGTGCCGATGATGTCGAGCGCGGCCCAGAGCACCGCGTCCCGGAACGCGTGCATGGCGATCTCGCCATCGCCCACGTACTTCGTCAGGCTCTCGCAGCTCAGGGCGAGCTCGCGGTAGACCCCGTCGGCCCCAGGGATGAACGAGAACGCGCTGGCCGGCAGGTCGGTCGGGAGCTTGCCGCGCACCTCGAGGAGCCGGTCTCGGGCCGGATCCCACACCTCGTCGGCGTCGGACCGGAGATCGTCGACATCCCCCGTGATCGTGCGCTCGTAGTTGCTGCTCATCGTGCTCCCCCTCCGTTGCTGTGCCAGCCCAGGCTGTCTGTCGCGAGCATCGCCTCGCGCGCGATGCGGGTGATCTCCTCGCCGACCATCCGCAGCGGCGACGAGGTGACCCAGCGGTCGAGCGCCTCGACCGAGGTGACCGCGCCGAGTCTCGCCGAGACGCTGAGGTTGCCGAAGTCGTCCGCGAAGCGCTCGGGCTCCCCCGGCTCGGCGCCCAGGAGCGACTCCAAGCGCGCGGCGCTGTCCTCCGGGTCTGCCGCGGCTGCCCTGAGGTCGATCGGCGCCGTGGCGGAGACCGGACGCGCCGTGGCGAGGATGATCGCGGCGGCGATGCTCCGCACCAGCTCGGCCGGAGCGAGAGCCCGGGCCAGGTCCTCGTCGAAGGCGATCGACTCCACGAGGAAGCGGTCGTCGACGGCCACCCGCACCGGATTCTCGGCCACCGGCTGCCCGCCGAGAACCCCCGCTATGAGCTCTGCCCGTTCCGCTTCGAGCTCGCGCTGGCGGGCCAGAACCTCGTGGCCCGACTCTACGATCCCCTCGAGCCCTCGCCGGAATTCGTTGTCATCGGTCATGACTTCACGATATCTGCACGAATGGCCAATGCGCGAGTTAACCTCGAATAGCTACGCGTAGAGCGAGACCACGGCTTCGCGGAAGGCCACCGTGTGCCGTTCGACATCCGCGGCCGAGGTCTCGGGGCACATGAGCGCCATGTTGTGGAACGGCGTCATGAGGATCCCGCGGTTGAGGGCGTGCAGGTGCAAGTACTGCTGCAGCTCGAAGTCGTCGGCGGCGGCAGCCTCGGCGCCGTCGTGCGGGGCATCCGGCCGGAAGCTGTACTCCGCGCGCGCCCCCAGCTGCGTGACCTGCCACGGCACCTCGAACTCGTCGAGGGCCGCCTGCACGCCCGCGGTCCACTCGGTGCAGCGGTCGATCATGTGCTCGAAGGCGGCGGGCGTCAGCACCTCGCCGAGAGTGGCCCGGATGCCCGCGAGCGAGACCGCGTTGCCGGCGAGTGTTCCGCCCACTCCCCCGACGTCGATGTCCTCGAGGTCGAGCGACTCGCGCGCCGCGAGGGCGAAGTCGCGGGTCATCCCGTACGCGCCGGCCGGGATGCCCCCGCCGATGCTCTTGCCGAGGACCACCGCATCGGGGTGCAGGTCGAGGGTCTCCGTCATGCCGCCGGGCCCCGCGCTGAACGTGTGCGTCTCGTCGATGATGAGCAGGGCGCCGTACCGCGTGCAGAGCTCGCGCACGGCCTCGTGGTAGCCGGGGTCCGGCAGTACGATGCCGATGTTGGTGAGCGCCGGCTCGATGAGCACCGCCGCGATGTCGCCCTTGCTCAGTGCGGCCTCCAGCGCCGGCACGTCGTTGAACTGCACCACTGCCGTCGTCTCGGCGAGCGGCACGGGTGCGCCGATGTTGCCCCGACGAGACACCACCTCTCCCGCCTCGTCCAGCGTCGCGTAGGCCTCGTCCACGGTGCCGTGGTAGCTGTGGTCGTGCACGAGGATGCGCGGCCGGCCCGTCACCTGGCGCGCGTACCGGATGAGGCTGCGGTTCGCATCCGTCGCGGAGAGGGAGAACTGCCACACCGGCACGCGGAACCTCTCCGCGAGCGCCTCGGCCGCCGCCGCGGCATCCTCGGTCGGGAGCATGAAAGTCGACCCGCGCGCCAGTTGCCGCGTGATCGCGAGCACCGAGGCGCTCGGCGCGTGGCCGCACATCGCGCCAGTGTCGCCGAGGCAGAGGTCGACGTGGTCGATTCCGTCCACGCACTCGAAATGAGCGCCGGATGCCCCGCTCACGTACACCGGCCACGGCCCCGGCCACTTCGCCATCCAGAGCATCGGGACCCCGTCGGGCATGTGCCGGATCGCGCGCTCCCACTGCTCCTCGGAGCGCGGCCGTGCAGCCCGGAACACCTCGAGCTCGCTCTCCCACAGGCCCGCGAGCCGGGCGCGGTCGGCGTACGTCATGGGCGCTGCGCTCACTGCAGCTTGGCGAGCCGCTTGCGCCGCGCGGCCGAGGTCGTCTGCGCGACGATCACGATCACGAGCGCGAGCAGGAACACCGCGGACGCGATGACGTTCGCCTCCGCCGGTACGCCGCGCGCCGCCGCGGTGTAGATCCAGATCGGGAAGGTCTCGACCGGTCCGTTGTTGAAGCGCGTGATGATGAAGTCGTCGAAGCTCAGCGCGAAGGAGAGCAGGGCCGCCGCGATGATCCCGGGCAGCAGGAGCGGGAAGGTGATCTTCCAGAACACCTGCGCGGGCGAGCCGTACAGGTCGCGGCCGGCCTCCTCGAGCGCGGGGTCGAGGCTCGCGACGCGGGCCTTGACGGTCACGACCACGAAGCTCAGGCAGAACAGCGCGTGGGCGATGATGATCGTCACGTAGCCCTTCGGCACCCCTGCCGTGAGGAACTGGGCGGCGAGGCCGGCGCCGAGCACGACCTCCGGCGTCGCCATCGGCAGGAACAGCAGGAGGCTCACCGCCGAGCGCGCGCGGAACCTGTAGCGCGCGAGCGCGATGGCCATGAGCGTGCCGAGGGCGGTCGCGATGACCGTGGCGATGAGGCCCACGAGGACGCTCGTGCCGAAGGCCGCGCACAGCCCCTGCGCGTCGCAGACGTTGAGCCACTTGTCGAATGTGAACCCCACCCACTGCACGTTCGACTTGGTCGAGTCGTTGAAGGAGAACACGAAGGTGTACGCGATCGGAACCAGTAGGAACACCAGCGCCAGGACGCTGTAGACCGGCAGCAGCCACTTGCCCAGCGAGAAGGTTCTCACAGGAGGTCCTCCGTCCCGCTCCGCCGGACATAGATACCGACCACCAGCAGGATCACCGCCATCAGGATCACCGAGAGCGCGGCCGCGGCGGGGTAGTTCAGCAGCCCCAGGAAGTTGGTCTCGATCACGTTTCCGACCATCTGGGTCTGCGCCGACCCGAGGAAGCTCGCGCTCGCGTTGATGTAGTCGCCGGAGGCCGGGATGAACGTCAGGAGCGTCCCCGACACGATGCCGGGCATCGACAGCGGCACCGTGACCTTCCAGAACGTGGTCGCGGGCCCCGCGTACAGGTCGGAGCCGGCCTCGAGGTACCGGGTGTCGAGCCGCTCGAGGGTCGTGTAGAGCGGCAGCGTCATGAACGGGATGAAGTTGTAGGTCAGGCCGAAGATCACCGAGAACGCCGTGCCCGTGAGGTGGCCGTCGTTCGGGATGATCGACAGCGCCTTGAGCGCCTGCACGAGCGGCGTCTCGTCAGACATGAGCGCCTTCCACGCGAGCGTGCGCAGCAGGAACGAGATGAAGAACGGCGCGATGACGAGCGTCAGCATGAGCGCCTGGATGAGCGGCCAGCGCCGCGCCTTCACCCCGATGAAGTACGCGAGCGGGTAGCTGATCACGAGCGCGAAGAACGTGGCGGCGAGCGCGTACCCGAACGCCCGCAGGAAGTGCGGCCAGTACTGCTCCACCACGATGGCGTAGTTCTCGATCTTGAACGCCTGCTGGAACTGGCCGACGTCGCCGAACTCCACGGGCGTCTGCAGCGAGGTGAGGATGAGCGAGACGAAGGGCGTGAGGAAGAACAGGGCGAGGTACGCGAGGCCCGGCAGGAGCAGCACGAGCGCCACCCAGCTGCGGCGGCGCGGGGCCTGTTCGACGGGGGCAGCCGAGCTGCCGAAGGCTGCGAAGGCCATCGCTAGGCCTCCTCGATCTCCGCGAGCAGCTCGTGCCGGGTCTGCAGGGCGATCGTTGCCGTATCGGTGTCAGACGCGAACTTCGGCGCGTGCTCCGGCTCGTCGGCAAGTCCGAAGCCGTGGTCGACCGTCCACGAGACCCAGGCCTCCGCGCCGAGGTTGACGACCGGGCCGAAGACCATGTTCTGCGCGAAGACGGTGATGAGGCCGAGGCCCGGCACGGCGATCTGGTACTGCGTGCTCACACCGCTGAAGGAGACATCCGTAACGCGGCCCGGGCCGAGCACGTTCGTGCCGGGCGCGGCCTTGGGCGCCGAGGTGTGCAGCATGAGCTTCTCGGGGCGCACGCCGATGGTCACCTCGCCGGTGTGGCGCTGGGCCCGCTCCTTGGGCACCTCGATCTTCACGCCCGCGATGTCGACGACGATCGACTCGCCCTTCGAGGAGGTGACCGGGCCGGTGAACAGGTTCGACTGGCCGAGGAAGTTCGCGACGAACGCGGTGCGCGGCAGCTCGTAGAGCTCCTCGGGGGCGCCCATCTGCTCGATCTGGCCCTTGTTCATGACGGCGACCGTGTCGGCCATGGTCATGGCCTCCTCCTGGTCGTGGGTCACGTGCAGGAAGGTGAGCCCGACATCCGTCTGGATCGACTTGAGCTCGAGCTGCATCTGCCGGCGCAGCTTGAGGTCGAGCGCGCCGAGCGGCTCGTCGAGCAGGAGAAGTGCCGGGCGGTTGACGATCGCGCGGGCGAGCGCGACGCGCTGCTGCTGGCCGCCCGAGAGCTGCTGGGGGCGGCGGGCGGAGAGGTGGTCGAGCTCGACGAGGCGCAGCGCCTCGTGCGCCTTGCCTACCGCGTCGGAGATGCCGCGGCGGCGAAGCCCGAAGGCGACGTTCTCGAGCACCGTCATGTGCGGGAAGAGCGCGTAGCTCTGGAACACGGTGTTCACCGGCCGCTTGAACGACTTGACCTCGGTGACGTCCTTGCCGCCGATCAGAATGCGGCCGGATGTCGGCTGCTCCAGCCCGGCAACGAGCCGCAGTGTCGTCGTCTTGCCGCAGCCCGAGGGGCCGAGCAGGGCGAAGAACGATCCCGCGGGGATCCGGAGGTCGAGGTCCTCGATCGCAGTGAAGCCGGGGAACCGCTTGTGGATGCCGACGAGCTCGAGATCCGCTCCGGCCTCCGCGAACGCGCCAGCGGCCATCAGGCGCCCAGCTTGACGCGCTGGAACTCCGCGTTGAACGCCTGGTCGTCTGCGGAGTCGAGGGTGCGGAAGATGTGCGCGTTGCTGAGCGTGTCGGCGTTGGGGAAGATCAGTTGGTTGTCCGCGAGCTCCGGGTACTTCTCCTGGGCGACTTCCTGCGCGCCGACCACGGGGGTGATGTAGTTCACCCACGAGGCGACCTCGGCGGCGACCTCGGGCTCGTAGTAGTAATTCATGAGCGTCTCGGCGTTCTTCTTGCGCGGCGAGCCCATCGGCACGACGAAGGTGTCGCCCCAGAGTGTGCCGCCCGTGCTCGGCAGCGCGAACTTGAACTTCTCGTAGCCGGCCTCCAGGTTGGCCGCCGTGATGTCGCCCGACCAGACGATGCCCGCGATGGCGTTGCCGCTCGCGAAGTCCTCGAGGTACTCGTTGCCCTTGATGCCGAGGATCTGGCCGCTCGTGACGTTCTTCTCGAGCACCTCGATCGCCTTCGCGTACTCGTCGGTGCCCCAGTCGCTGCCCGAGATGTCCACGCCCTGGCTCAGCAGGATGAGGCCCATGGTGTCGCGCATCTCGCTGAGGACGGTCACCTTGCCCTTGAGGGCGGGGGCGAAGAGGTCGTCGAGTGTCTCGAGGCCGTTCGGGAGGGCATCCGTGTCCCAGGCGATTCCGGCGAAGCCGTTCTGCCACGGGAGCGACTTGGCGCGGCCCGGGTCGAAGTCGGGGTTCAGCAGGGCGGGGGCGAGGTTCTTCTTGTTGGGGATGTTCGCCTCGTCGAGGTCCTGCACGTAGCCGAAGCGGATGAGGCGGGCCACCATCCAGTCCGTGACGCAGAAGGTGTCGGATCCGGTCGCCTGCCCGAGGGCGAGCTGGTCCTTGATCGTGCCGTAGTAGGTGTTGTTGTCGTCGATCTCGACCTTGTACTCGACCTTGATGCCGGTCTGGTCCTCGAAGGCGACGAGCGTGGGGTAGTTGCCGTCGTCGTCCTCGTCGATGTACGCGGGCCAATTGCCCCAGGTCAGGGTCTTGTCGGTGTCCGACACGTCCTCGGCGGGTTTCGGCGCCGCGGCCCCGCCCGGTGCGCACGCGGCCAGGGCCAGCGCTCCCGCACCGATGCCCGCGCCCTGCAGCAGGTGACGGCGGCTGAGCTGCGTCCTCCGCGCCATCGAGACCAGCTCCGCGATCATCGGGTCTTGGGGGGTGGGTCTCGTCATGGGGCAACTCCTTCACCTGGCGCGCGGTTTCGCTGTGCGTCGATACTGGCACACGACCTTTGCGCGACGCAGCCCAAAAGGGGCAAACGGTGCCGTTCGTAACAAGAATTTCACGAAATCAGTCGCAGAACGCGGGAAACTTGTGCGGAATCCGAGGTGCCCCAAAGGTACGCTTGCCGCATGAGAGTGGCTGTTCCCCAAGAGATCAAGAACAACGAGTTCCGTGTCGCGATCACCCCGGCGGGAGTCCACGACCTCGTGGCCCACGGCCACGAGGTGCTCATCCAGACGGGTGCGGGCCTCGGCTCCTCCATCCCCGACGAGGCATACGTCGCCGCCGGTGCGTCAATAGCGCCGGATGCCGCGACCGTCTGGTCCTCGGCGGACCTGCTGCTCAAGGTCAAGGAGCCGATCGCCTCCGAGTACGGCTACTTCCGGGACGACCTGCTCCTCTTCACCTACCTCCACCTCGCCGCCGAGGCCGAGCTGACCGCGGCGCTCACGGCGGCCTCGGTCACCGCGATCGCGTACGAGACCGTGCAACTGCCGACGCGCGCGCTCCCCCTCCTCGCCCCGATGAGCGAGGTCGCCGGCCGCCTCGCCCCGATCGTCGGCGCCAACGCCATGCTCAAGCCGTACGGCGGACCGGGCCTGCTCGTCCCCGGCGTTCCCGGCACCCACCCCGCGAGCATCGTCGTGCTCGGCGGCGGGGTCGCGGGCACGAGCGCGGTCTCGGTGGCCGTGGGCCTCGGAGCGGACGTGACGGTGCTCGACACGAACATCCAGCGCCTCCGCGAGCTCGACGCCCTGTACGCGGGCCGCGTCAAGACGATCGCGTCGAACGGTTTCGAGATCGAGCGCGCCCTCCTTACGGCAGACCTCGTGATCGGCTCCGTGCTGGTGCCCGGTGCCAAGGCGCCGAAGCTCGTGAGCAACGACCTCGTCTCGCGCATGAAGCCGGGCAGCGTGCTCGTCGACATCGCCGTCGACCAGGGCGGCTGCTTCGCCGACACCCGGCCGACCACCCACGCCGACCCGACGTTCACGGTGCACGGCTCGCTGTTCTACTGCGTGGCCAACATGCCGGGCGCCGTGCCGAACACCTCCACCTACGCGCTCACCAACGCCACGATGCCCTATGTCCGCGCGATCGCGAACCTGGGTTGGCAGGGCGCCCTCCGCGCGGATGCCGCCCTCGCGCTCGGCCTCAACACCCATGCGGGAAGCGTCGTCAACAGCCAGGTGGCTGACGCGCACGGCCTCCCGCACACCGAGCTCGCGGCTGCCCTCGCCTAGGGGCCGAACCGCACGCGGGAGAACCGGCCGTCCGGCTCGAGCCGCCACGCCTGGCCCGCGCCGAGCGGCGGAGGCAGTTCCCGCGACCGGGTGAGTGCTCGCACGTCCGCGGTCGAGCACGCGTCGAACACCACCTCCGCGACCTGCTGCACCGCGGAGAGGGCTCCCCAGCGGGACTGCCACTCCTCGGTGTCGCCCACGACCACATCCCCGATCCTCAGTGCGCCGGGCTCGAGGTCCGCCAGGGAGCGGGCTCTCGGTAGCGCCTCCCGCACCGCTCGGGACCGCGTCGTGACCACGGCGAGCGGGCCGCGCCCGAGCACTCCCACCCGCTCGGCCCCGTCGCCCCCGGCCGGCAGCGGGGCGGCGACCACCTGCACGCGGTGCCCGTGCCACACTCCCCCGCCGGGCGGCAGGGACGCGGTGAAGCCCTGCGCCTCCCCGCCCGCGAGCAGCCAGTCCTGCTTCGAGGCGTGCCGAAGCAGGAGCCGCTCCGGGATCAGCGCGGCCAGCGGCTGCAGGTCGGCGGTGATGCGCTTCGCGGTGAGCACGACGTGCAGGCCGCGGGCCGGGCCGTCGCGCAGGAGCCCGGCGAGCCGCTCGACGACCGCGGCACGGTACTCCCCCGGGAAGCGCGCGAGCAGCGAGTCCGCGTCGTCGACGGCGAGCACGGTGTCGCGGGCGCTCGCGAAGTCCGACAGCACGTCCCACGCTGCCGGGATGCCGCTCGGCAGCCGGCGGGCGGCGGGCGCGAGGGCTTCGAGGGCTGTCGACGTTCCGCTGCGCGCGGCCCCGAGCACGAGCACGTGGCCGTCGCGGTCCGGGCGCCAGTCGGCCGTGCCGCGACGCTGCTCGTGGGGCAGGTCGAGTAGTCCGAAGCCGCCGGGAGCCTCGGCGGGGCCCACCACGGGCGGCAGTGGCTCGCACCACGGGCGGCGCGGCGGGGGCGAGCCCGCCCAGCGGGACGCGACGCGGTCCACGTCGGAGTCGACGGAGAGGGCGAACTGGACGGCGCGAGGCTCCCCCTCCGACGGCGCGAGGATGCCACGGCCCCGTGCTCGCGCCGGAAGCTGCGCCGCGGCATCCGTGCCGACCAGGGCGCTGCTGTCCGCGCGGTTGTTGACGCGCAGGGAGATGCGCAGGTCGGCGTTCGCGAGCACGGCGTCGCGTACCACGCCGGCCGGTCGCTGCGTGCACAGGACCAGGTGCACGCCGAGGGAGCGGCCTCGGGACGCGATGTCGACGAACAGGGTGTGCAGGTCGGGGTGGTCAGCGAGCATTGCGGCGAACTCGTCGACGACGATGACCAGCCGCGGGAGGTCGACGTCGTCGATGCTCCGGCCGCGCGCACTCGCGATGGCGCGCTCGCGGTACCGCAGCTCCGCGCGCAGGCTCTCCAGCGCACGGGTCGCGTGCGCCTCGTCGAGGTCGGTCACGATCCCCACCGTGTGCGGCAGCCGCTCGAGCGCCGCGAAGGCCGAGCCGCCCTTGAAGTCGACAAGCAGGACCGTGAGCCGCGCCGGCGGCGCGGAGGAGGCCATCGCGAGCACCCAGGAGATGAGCAGCTCGCTCTTGCCGCTGCCGGTCGTGCCGCCGACGACCGCGTGCGGCCCCTGGGCCACGAGGTCGATCGTGACCGGCCCCGCGGCGTCGGCCCCGATCGCGCACTCGAGGCCAGGCCTATCGGGCTGGGGAAGGCTCGCGAGGGCCACGGACTCCGGTAGTGCGCCCGCCGCCGCCACGAGCCCCTCCCGCTCGGCCGCGCGAGCCGCGGACTGCGCCCACGCGAGCGCGCTCTCCGCCGAGAGCGGGCCCGGCCTCAGCGGGCGGCGGAGCTCCCGGTCGGGGTGCTGGGTGATGGCGGCGCCCTCGGGCGTGAGGGTCAGGACCACCCGGCACTCGCCGGGCAGCGCCGCCTCCTCAGCGGCGACCGCGATCACGGCGGCCGGCGCGTCCTCGCCGCGGCGGCCGAACTCGGCGTACGCCCCCGGCCGCACCTCGCGCTCCACGGCGTGCGGGAGGCTCGCCGCCCACGGCTCACGCGCGGCGCTGCCGTACGTCGCCGGCGACAGGGCCCACGCGAGCTGCACGACGAGCGATCGGGCCACGGCCGTGGCGAGGGGCACCGGCCCGCACACACCGATGCCGAGCGAGGCGTCAACGACGACGGGGGCGTCCGCGAGGGCGTGCGCGTGGCGCTCGAGCTCGTCACTGTCGCCCTCGATCCGCAGCGCACTGGGCACGGAGCCCCTGCCCAGCGCGACCGGGATGCCCGGGCCGGTGCCCGACCAGCGCCAGGGGTCTGCTCCCTCGCGGCCGAGGAGCGCGAGGGCAGCGGGCGTGCGCTCGGAGAGGGCTGCGCGCTCCTCCGCGTGGGCGGCGTCGATGGCCTCGTGCGCGGCTCGGGCATCCGTCTCGTACCGGGCCCTCTCCTTGCGGCGCGAGCGGCGTGCGCCGAAGCGCGAGTCGGCGAGGCTCGCGAGCAGCGTCACGGGGCCGAGCAGCGCGAAGAGCAGCGAGTACGGGGACTGCGTCACGAGCCACAGCACGACGGCGACGCCGAGGGGCGCGATGCTCGCGAGCACGGGGAATCGGAAGGGCGGGGGCGGTTCGACCGCGCGCGGGGCGGCGATGGTGAGAGGCACAGTCCATGACAGCGCTCGCGGGATGCCCCGCGCCGCGGTCAGCCCGAAACTGTGGAGAGAGCGCCGCTCAGCTGACGATGAAGAACTGCTCGCCGATCTCCACCCGGGCGCCGCGGGCGACGCGGTAGCGCTTGCCGGCCTCGCAGCGGCGCGGCTCGCGGTCGGGCTCGCGGACCACGGTGCCGTTGCCCGAGTACCTGTCGCTCACCCAGAACGAGGTGTCGTCCTGGCCGAACTCGAGGTGGGTCTTGGAGACGGAGCGGCCGGGGTCGATCACGGCGACGAGGGTGTCGAAGTACTCGCCCGGCTCGGCGACGGGGTTGCGGCCGATGAGCCCGGTGCCCGAGACGCTCACGCTCTCCCCGGTGCTGAACTGGAGGACGAAGCGCTCGCCGCGCGGGCCTCGCGGCACGAGCCTGGTCTCGGAGACGTCGGCGATCTCCGCGAAGGGCTTGGCCGCGACATCCGTGGCGACCGGCGCATGCAGGTGGTTGGTGACCGACTCGGTCGAGCGCGGCAGCCCCCACGGGAAGGGATCGAGGATGTTCGTGTCGCTCGGCCGCGCCGGCGCGCTCTCGCGCTGGCGGACGAAGCCGCACTCGGGGCAGAAGATGTCGGAGGCCGCGAGGGGCGCGCCGCACTGGGCGCAGCGGTCGGCGACTGCCGCGACGTTCACGTCTGCCGGGAGCTCGGGCAGCGGCGGGAGGTCGGGCTCGATCTCGGGCAGCGGCTCGGCCTCGGCGGCCGGTGCCGGCTCGGGCAGCGGTTCCGGTTCGGCGACTGCAGCAGGGGCGGCCTCGGGCTCAGGAAGGGGCTCCGCCACCGGCTCGGGCTCCGGAGGAGCTGAGGCTTCGACGACCGGCTCGGGCGCTGCCGGCTCCTCGCGGGGCACCGGCACGACGGCCTCGGGCGCGGCCTTGCTGCTCGCCTTCGAGCTGCGACCGCCCTTGGTGTTGACCGGTCGCCCGCACTCTCCGCAGAACATGGCCCCGGCGGGCAGTTCAGTACCGCAATAGAAACAGGTCACGGTCCGGTCTTTCTCTCTCTGAAGAGCCTGCTGACACTATAGCCACCGAGCGAGCGCACCGAGATCCGCGCACGGAGCCGCTGCCAGCGCGTGAGGCCGGCGTCGAGGGACGTCTGCAGCTCGTCGACGGCGCGCCACACGCTCTCGGCGTCGGCCTCGAGCGGTTCATCCGGCGCGAAGATCGCACGGTCGGCGACCGCCGCCAGCACCTGGGACTGCACGCCGCCCGCGATGGAGGCGACCTCGCTGCGGGTTGCGGACGGCGCGGGGCTCAGGCCGTGGTCGACCACCGAGTCCTCGAACTCCTGCCAGCCGCCGCTGATGCGCTGCAGCACGTCGGGTGACCGGCGGCGCAGCCGGCGACGGCGCAGCTTGGCCGCCACGACGAGGGCGAACGGCGCGAGGATGATGGCGAGCACGAGCAGCGCGATTCCGACCCCCTTCGCGATCGCGAGGAGCACGAGCAGCACCGGGTTGAGGTCTGCCGGCAGCTCCTGCTGGCTGTCGGGCGTGGACTGCCGGTCGAACCGGGGGTTCTCCACCACGGGCGGCGGCACGATGGTCTGCGGCCGTGCGACCTGGGCGTTGTCCTCCGGGTCCTCCTCCGGGATCTCGCGCGCCTCCGGGGTCGGGTCGATCGTCACCCAGCCGTACTGCGCGGTGTCGACCTCGATCCACGCGGACACGTCGCTGCCCGTCACGCTGCCGCCGGTCGGCGCGAACCCGACGACCACCCGCGACGGGAAGCCGAGGTCGTCGGCCATGAGCGCGGCCGCGACGGCGTACTGCTCGGCGTCGCCGATCATGCGCGGCGAGGAGACGAGCTCGGCGATGCGGTCGGCGGCGTGGCCGGAGCGGCTCGCGGGCTCGTCGTCACCGACGCCGTGGCTGATGTAGCCGTCGGTCGCGAGGCCCGCGAGCATCGCGGCGAGCCGCTTGCCGGCGCCCTCGATGCCCGAGGTGTACTCGTCGAGCTTGGCGGTGAGCTCCTCCGGCACGTTCTGCGGCGAGGGGACGGAGGCCGATCCGGGCTCGAGCGAGGCGAACTGGGACTGCGTGGGCTGATCGGGAACGACGGCGTCGAGCGTGTAGCTGTCGCCGGGCGCGATGCCGCTCACGACCGCTGCGGTTCCCGACACGTCGTTGTAGTAGAACGCGTCCCGGAGGGCGGCGGCGTCCGGACCGGTGAACGCCACCGACTCGAGCTGCCCGACGGTCGGGAGCCACACGCCGGTGTAGTCCCGCACGGTGATCCCGACCGACACGTCGTCGCCCGCCACGCGCGACTGGTCCACCGTCGACGGCACGCGCGTGAACGAGCCGGACAGGCTCGTGACCTTGTCACTGCCCACCGCGTAGACGACGCCGTCGTAGGTGTCGAGGGTCGCGAGCCGGATGCGGCCGCCCTCGGGCAGCCCCTCCACGGTGAACAGGACGTCGTCGAGCAGGCGCGGCTGCCAGTAGCTGCGGAAGCCGGAGAGCGGGCTCACGTAGTCCCGCGGGTCGAAGGGCTGCTCGATCGAGGTGCGCAGCACGGTCCGGTCGGCGGCTGGCGGGACAGCGCCCACCGCGGCGACGGCGGCCGTCGAGGCGATGGCGAGGATGACCGCCGCCGCGATCACGGTGCGCACTCCCGAGAACCCGCTCTCGGCGGCAGGGCCGTCGGACTGGGCGGCGAGGCTGCGGATCGAGGCGCGCCTGCGGTACCAGCGGAACCACACCAGCCAGAACAGCACGGCGACGAGAAGGGCGATGGGCGCCGCGAGCGGGCGGTCGGGGAAGCGCGGCCCGAACGCGGTGGCCACGACGAACAGCACGATGGGCGGCAGCACGGCGAGCTCGCCGTGCTTCGCGCGCAGGGCGATCGTGAGGCTGACGACGGCCGTGCCGAGGACGAGCACGAGCGCGGGCACGAGCAGCGCCTGGTAGTCGCCGACCGGCAGCGAGATGGTCAGCAGCTGCTTCCAGCCGAGCGCCACGCCGGTCACGAGGTCGATGAACCCGCCGGGCGTCGGGAGCACCCCGAACTGCGCCTTGCCCGGCACCGCGAGCGGGACGCCGATCACGAGGAACGCGGCGACCGAGACGAGCAGTACCGTCATCGAGCGCCAGCGGAACTCCGCGGAGACGATCACGATCAGCGAGCCGACCGCGAGCGCGACAGCCACGAGCACGACGAGCGCCGGGCTCCGGTAGATCGGCCACAGCGCCGTGGCGGCGATCGCGGTCGTCAGCCAGAGCATGAGGGTGTTCACGAGGACGAAGACCCCGCTCGTGCGCCGGCGCGCGCGCGACCGCTTCGCGGCGGTGC
>JAODAQ010000072.1 GCA_025463515.1 Rhodoglobus sp. | reverse complement strand
CGCGGCGCGCGCGGGGGTCGCGCCGGGCCGCCGAGGTACGACCGCAGCGGGGAGAACGTGTCGTTGGTGATGAGGCCCGCCCAGACCAGGTCCCACAGGGCCGTGACGAGTTCCTTGTCATCGGGTGCGTCGACGGCCGCCCCGAGTTGACGGAAGAAGTAGGCACCCCCGCCCGCGAGCGTCGCAAGGATGGAGCGCTGCAGTTCCGTCGTCTCGGCTCCACTCGGTTCGGGCAGCGTGAGTTGCGCGCGATCCGCGAGGTGCAGGCTCACCCAGCCGTCCCCGCCCGGCAGCACGCCGTTGCCCGACCACAGAACCTCGCCGCTCACCGTGAGTTCGTCGAGCCACGCTTGCGAGTAATTGGCAAGCCGTGCGGGAAGCACGAGCGACTCCCACGCGGATGCCGGCAGCGAGACCCCCGCGAGCTGGTCGATCACTTGTGCGAGGCCGTCGACCCCGCGGAGGGAACCGCCACCGGGCCCGTCAGAAACGTGCTGCCACGCCGGAAGGAAACGGCCGAGCGTCGCGGCATCGACGGGCTCGACCTCCTGCCGCAGGGCTGCGAGCGAGCGGCTGCGGAGGCGCCGCAGCACCTCGACGGAACACCATTCCGTGCCCGTGGCACCCGGCCGGAACTCCCCGTCCACGACGCGTCGGTCGGCGGCGAGGCGGCGGAGGGTGTCGAGCACGACAGCCGTGCCGAGACCGAAGCGGGACGCGGCATCCTGGACGGTGAATGGTCCGTGGGTGCGCGCATAGCGGCTCACGAGATCGCCGACCGGGTCGGGTACGGGCTCGATGAACGCCGCAGGAACCCCGATGGGCAGCGGAACCCCGAGCGCGTCGCGCAGGCGGGCGGCATCCTCGACCGCGGCCCACTGCTCGGTGCCCGCGATGTTCACGCGGAGCGCCCGATTGGCGCGCTGGAGCTGCGCGAGCGCCGCCTCTATCGCCGAGCTCGCCATTTCGGCCGGCTCGGTGCGCACGGCGATCTCCTCGAGCGACAGCGGCCCGAGCATTCGCAGCAGGTCGGCGATACCCTCGGCGTCGCGCGCGCGGCGGTCGGGCGCCAGGCGCTGCAGCTCGGCCTCGGTCTGCGCGATCACGTCGGGGTCGAGCAACTCCCGCAGTTCGGCGCGGCCGAGCAACTCGGAGAGCAGCGCCGAGTCGAGCGAGAGGGCGGCGGCGCGACGTTCCGCGAGCGGTGAATCGCCCTCGTACATGAAGGCGGCCACATACCCGAAGAGCAGGGAGCGCGCGAACGGCGACGGCACATCCGTCTCGGTTTCGACGACCCGGATGCTGCGGCTCGCGATCCGGTTGGTGAGCGCCGTGAGGGCGGGCAGGTCGTACACGTCCTGGAGCACCTCGCGCACCGTCTCGAGCACGATCGGGAAACTGGGGAACTTGCGGGCGACATCGAGCAATTGGGATGCCCGCTGCCGCTGCTGCCACAACGGGGAGCGCCGACCGGGGTCGCGTCGCGGCAGCAACAGCGCGCGGGCCGCGCACTCGCGGAAGCGCGCCGCGAAGAGTGCAGAACCGCCGACCTCCTCCGTCACGATCTGTTCGAGCTCGGCGGTCTCGAAGGCGAACAGCTCGGCACCGGGCGGCTCCGCGTCGGTGTCGGGGATGCGCACGACGATGCCGTCGTCCCCTGCCATCGCGGCTCCATCGACCCCCAGGCGGTCGCGCACTCGTGCGCTCACCGCGAGCGCCCACGGCGCATGCACGGGCATGCCGTAGGGGGAGTGCAGCACCACGCGCCAGTCGCCGAGTTCGTCGCGGAACCGCTCCACGACGAGCGTCGTGTCCGTGGGAACCTGACCGGTGGCCTGGCGCTGTTCGGCGATGAGGGCGATGAGGTTGTTGACGGCGAGGTCGTCGAGGCCGATGCCGGAGACTCGGGCGCGAGCATCCTTCGCCGATGCCCCCGCCACTTCGCGAGTGAACGCGCCGATCGCCTCTCCCAGCTCGGCGGGGCGGCCGAGGCCGTCGCCCTTCCAGAACGGAACTTTGCCGGGCTGACCGAACGCGGGGCTCACGAGCACCTGGTCGTGCGTGATCTCCTCGATGCGCCAGCTCGTTGTGCCCAGCGCGAAGACATCGCCGACGCGCGACTCGTAGACCATCTCCTCGTCGAGCTCACCGACGCGACGGCCCGGACCGCCCGGATCGCCGCCGACCATGAACACCCCGAACAGGCCGCGGTCGGGGATGGTTCCGCCGGAGGTCACGGCGAGACGCTGCGCGCCCGGTCGCCCGGTGATCGTGCCGGCGACGCGATCCCACACGATGCGCGGACGCAACTCGGCGAACTCGTCGCTCGGGTACAGGCCGCTCAGAAGATCGAGGGTGGCGTCGAAAGCGGAACGGGGCAGCGTCGCGAACGGCGCACTGCGGCGAATCGTGTCGAACCACTCCTCCACATCGATTCCCTCGAGCGCGGTCGCCGCAACGGTCTGCTGCGCGAGCACGTCGAGCGGATTCGCCGGCACTGCGATTGCCTCGATCTGCCCGGAGAGCATGCGCTCCACAGCGACCGACGTGTGGATGAGGTCTGTACGGTGTTTCGGGAACAGCACGCCCTTGGAGATCTCCCCCACCTGGTGGCCGGCGCGCCCGATGCGCTGCAGCCCGGATGCCACGGACGGCGGCGACTCGACCTGGATCACCAGATCCACAGCGCCCATATCGATGCCGAGCTCCAGCGAACTCGTCGCCACGACGCACCGCAGACGGCCGGACTTGAGGTCGTCCTCGATCGTCGCGCGCTGCTCCTTCGACACGCTGCCGTGGTGGGCGCGGGCGAGCTGGGCCGGTTGAGTAGCGCTCGCTGGCGCGCTACTCAACCCGCTGTCGAGCCGCTCCCCATAGATCTCGTTGAGACGGGCCGTCAGGCGCTCGGCGAGGCGGCGGGAGTTGGCGAACACGATCGTCGAGCGGTGCTCGAGGATGTTGTCGACGATCCGCTCCTCCACATGAGGCCAGATCGAGCCGGTGCCCTCGGCGGGCATGCCCGTCGGGCCCTCCGATGCGCCCTGCCTGGGCACGAGCATCCCGGGTTCCGTCATGTCCTCGACGGGCACCACGACCGAGAGGTCGAAGGTCTTGGCCGCGGGCGGCTGCACGATCGTGACCGGCGCGCGTCCGCCGAGGAATCGCGCGACCTCCTCCAGCGGGCGCACCGTGGCCGAGAGGCCGATTCGCTGCGCGGGGCTGGGGAGCAGCGCATCCAGTCGCTCGAGCGATACGGCGAGGTGCGCACCCCGCTTCGTGGACGCAACCGCGTGCACCTCGTCGACGATCACGGTCTCGACGCCGACAAGCGTCTCGCGGGCGGCCGAGGTGAGCATGAGGTAGAGGGACTCGGGTGTGGTGATGAGGATGTCCGGCGGCATTCGCGCGAGCAGCCGCCGGTCGCCGGGTGTGGTGTCGCCCGACCGCACCCCCACCGTCACATCGGGAGCGGGCAGCCCCAGCCGCCGTGCCGTCTGTGTCACGCCCACAAGCGGAGCGCGGAGGTTGCGCTCGACGTCGACGCCGAGCGCCTTGAGCGGGGAGATGTAGAGCACGCGCGTGCGCTTGCGCGGGTCGTCGCCGCGCGGATGCGCGATCAGCCGGTCGATCGCCCAGAGGAAGGCCGCGAGCGTCTTGCCCGAACCGGTCGGCGCCACGACGAGAGCGTGCGAGCCGGATGACACCGCGTCCCACGCGCCGAGCTGGGCGGCGGTGGGTGCCGCGAAGGCGCCGTCGAACCACTCCCGCGTGGCGGGGGAGAACCGATCGAGCACCATCCGTCTATCCTCCCCTGAGCCGCTGTCAGCGCGGGAGGGTGTCCGCTGTCAGCCGATACCGGATGAACTCGCCGGCGTCGAGGATCTCCTCTTCGGTCACCTCGTGTCCGAGGTTCGGGTAGCGCTTCTCGGTGAGCGTCGTGTGAGCCGCCAGCCAGCGCCCGGTGTCCAGTACTCGCTCCTGCGGGATGACGGTGTCGAGGTCACCGTGCGCGGAGAACATCGGCGGACGAACTAGCGCGAGTTCGGCATCCGGGGAAGTGTCGATCGCGAAGCCGCTCAACTGAATCACGTAGTCGAACCGCCTCGGCCGGAGGCGCATGAGCTCCATCGCCATGGCGGCGCCCTGCGAGAGGCCGAGCACGCCGTAGGAGCTGTAGCCCTCCTGTCGGTCGAGCCAGTCGAACAGCTCGTCGGCAATAGCGGCCGCGTCATCCCGGCCGCGTTCCGCCAACTCGAACCACGACCAACCGCCCGACTCCAGGAACGGGGCGCGCGGTGTCACGATCACGAGCTCCGGTGGCAGGAGTTCGGCGGACACGGCGAGCTGGTGCTCGTCGCCGTTGTGGCCGTGCAGCGCCAGCAGGAACGGCCTTCCCGCCCGCTCGCCCGGAGCAACCGACCAGCGCATCGCCGACTCGTCGAGTTTCACGGGCGCTCGCCTTTCACAGGTGCGCACCGAGAAAGGCGCTGAAGTCTTTCAGTTCGGCGCTCGAGATCGAATGCGCCACGTCTTCGTAGATGCGCATCGTAGGGGTCGAGTGGTCGGGCAGCCATAGTTCGGTGCGCTGCACGGCCTGCTCGGGAATCACGGTGTCGAGGGTGCCGCGACCCCAGAACACCGGGGGCTTCGCCTCGGAGAGTTCCTTGTCTCCGGGGTGATCGCCTGCCGCGACGAAGCCGGACAAGCCAACGGTCGCGGCGAATCGCGTTGGCGCGTGACGCAGAAGTTGCAGCGCGACGGCGGCGCCCTGGGAGAAGCCGAGCACGCCGACACTCGTGTACTGGAGCGTGTCGAGCCATTCGATCACGGCGCTCGCGGCGGCATCCACTCGCTCCATCGTCGGATCGCCGGCAGCACCGGCGACGCGCGAGAACCACGCCCAGCCGCCGTTCTCGGCGATCGGCGCGCGCACCGAGGCGATGACCGGCCCGAGCGGCAGTCCCGGCGACATCGAGAACAAGTCGCCCTCGTGCGAGGCGTACCCGTGCAGCAGCACGAGCAGCGGTCGACCTGCCCGCTCGCGTTCGGGAGCTGACCAGAGGATCGCGGTTTCGTCGAGCTGCAGCATCCTGACAGTCAATCACTGTGCGATGCGCAACAATGGAGCATGAGCTCCGTGGGCACTCCCGACCCCAACTCCGGTTGGCTGTCTGATGAGGAACTCGCCGAGATTCGCCGCCGCCTCCCCCTTCTCTACGTGGAGGCGGTTCCGGTTCGCGTCGACGGTCTGGGTCGCGTGATCGAGGTGGGCATGCTGCTGCGAGCCAACGATGGGGAGATCACCCGCACGCTCGTCTCGGGTCGCGTCATGTACGGCGAAACCCTTCGTGACGCCCTCTTCCGCCACCTTGAGAAGGACCTAGGGCCGATGGCATTCCCGCTGCTGCCGGCCAACCCGGTGCCGTTCTCGGTCGCCGAATACTTCCCCTGGCCCGACTCGAGCCAGTTCATGGATGCTCGCCAGCACGCGGTCTCGCTCGCCTACGTCGTTCCCGTCACGGGAACCTGCGAACCGAGGCAGGATGCGCTCGAGATCACCTGGATGCGCCCGGCCGAGGCGGCATCCGAGTCGATCACCGCAGACATGGAGGGCGGTCGCGGGTCGCTGCTGCGTGCCGCGCTCGCATCGGTGGGCGTGCTGCCGTAGTTCTTCGGGCGGTCACCGCACCATCCGGATCTCGGCGAGGTTCTCCCACTCCTCGAAAACCCCCTCCGCGCCGTCGGGCTCGAACCCGTTTCGGCGGTAGAACGCGATCGCCCGCGCGTTGTCGCGCGCGACCCAGAGGAACGCGGGCCGGTCGCCGATCGCCGCTTCCAGCAACGCGCGACCGCTGCCCGACCCGTGCTGGCTCGCGAGCTGGTAGATCATGTAGAGCTGCAGATCCCGCGGCTTCTCCCGCATGAACGGGATGCCCGCAGCAGCATAGCCTCGCACCTCGCCCTCCACTTCAGCGACGACGGTGTCGGCAAGGTCGCCGTTGAGCCCGTTCTCCCACTTCTCGAGCAGTCGCTCCTCTGAGAAACCGGCGATGAATGCTGGCGAGAGGATGTCGGAGTAGGTCTCGCGCCAGCCCTCGAGGTTGACGCGGGCGAGCGCCGGCGCATCCTCGGGTCGTGCCGGGCGGATGAGGAAAGTCATGCGCCGACGCTAACAGGGTTCTGCCGCGCAAGCTCCCGTGCGCGGCCCGTCGGCGCCGGGACACTTGTCGAGAGGCGAGCCGAACGACTACCGCCCGCGGCGCTGGCCGCCGGAGACATTGGGGCGCACGACCTGGCCGACGCGGATGGGTCCGCCCGAGGCCTGGGCGCGGCCGTTGCCCCCGCGCGGGCGCGACGGCGCCTGCTCGGTGCGCGCGGGCTGGGCGTGGCGGTCGGTGCGGGCGACATCCTGGTGGCCGGAACCCGAGCCGGCGTGCGCCGAACGACCGGAGCCGGAGCCCTGGGCGGGACGCCCGGTGCCCTGGGCGGGACGACCCGAGCGGTCGCGGCGAGGCGCACCAGCTCCAGCACCCTGCCCGCGCTCGTCGCGGTTGACGCGCTTGCGCTGGGCGTTGGCTCCCTGCGAACGGCCGCCCTGCGACTGGCCGCGAGGGGCAACAGCCGCGCGCGGAGCCGGCTTCACGTACGCCGCGACATCGCCGACGAGCGAGGTGACGGCATCCGATGACGCCGTCACGTTCTGCGGAGTGACAGTGATCGCTGCCTTACGAAGGAGCGCGGCCGTGTCTTTGCGCTGGGCGGGCAGCACGATCGTGACGACCTCGCCCTCCTTGCCGGCGCGCGCCGTGCGCCCGGAGCGGTGCAGGTACGCCTTGTGCTCGGCCGGTGGGTCGACGTGGATGACCAGCTCGATGTCGTCGACGTGCACGCCGCGAGCCGCGACATCCGTGGCAACGAGCACTCGCGTCTCGCCCGACGCGAACGACGCGAGGTTGCGGTCGCGCGCGACCTGCGACAGGTTGCCGTGCAGGTCCACCGACGGGATGCCGGCGTCGGTGAGTTGCTTCGCGAGCTTCTTCGCGTGGTGCTTGGTGCGCATGAACAGGATGCGGCGGCCGGTACCCGAGGCGAGCTTCTCGATGAGCAGGCGCTTGGCCTCGACATCCGCGACCTCGAAAACGTGATGCGTCATGGCCGCGACATGAGACGTTGCCTCATCCACGGAATGCATGACCTCGTTGTGGAGGTAGCGGCGCACGAGCTTGTCCACGCCGTTGTCGAGCGTCGCGCTGAACAGCAGGCGCTGCCCGGTCTGCGGCGTCTTGTCCATGATGCGCGTCACCACCGGCAGGAAGCCGAGGTCGGCCATGTGGTCGGCCTCGTCGAGCACGTTGATCTCTATCGCGTCGAGGTGCGCAAAGCCCTGCTTCATGAGGTCTTCGAGGCGGCCCGGGCAGGCGACGACGATATCGACGCCGGCCTTGAGGGCCGCGACCTGGCGGTTCTGGCTGACGCCGCCGAAGATGGTGGTGATGGTGAGGCCGTTCGCGGCGGCCAGTGGCTCCATCGCGGCGGTGATCTGGGTGGCGAGTTCGCGAGTGGGGGCGAGCACGAGTCCGAGCGGTCGGCCCGCGCGGCGCTTTCCGCCGGCAAGGGCTCCGCCGAG
>JAODAQ010000052.1 GCA_025463515.1 Rhodoglobus sp. | reverse complement strand
GAACGTCGTACTTGTCGGCCTGGCGCCAGACGGTCTCGGACTGGGGCTCAACGCCCTCCTTGCCGTCGAACACTGCAACAGCGCCGTCGAGAACGCGGAGCCGCACAGCACGGGGTAGATCTGGCTGGAGACGGTCAGCTTGCGGATCGCAGCCTTGATCTCGGCGACCGAGAAGTCGGTGTCGCCCTCGAGGTAGCGCTCGAGCAGTGCGTCGTCAGCCTCGGCGACGGTCTCGATGAGAGCAGCGCGGTACTCGTTGGCCTTCTCGACGAGGTCCGCGGGGATCTCCTCGATGGCGTACTTGGCGCCCAGCTCGACGTCGCCCTTCGAGTCGCCGCGCCACGTGAGCGCGCGCATCTCGACGAGGTCGACAACACCCTCGAAGGTGTTCTCGAAGCCGATCGGCAGCTGGATGACCAGCGGCTTGGCGCCGAGGCGCTTGATGATCGTGTCGACGGTGAAGTAGAAGTCCGCGCCGAGCTTGTCCATCTTGTTGACGAAGCAGATACGGGGAACGTCGTACTTGTCGGCCTGGCGCCAGACGGTCTCGGACTGGGGCTCAACGCCCTCCTTGCCGTCGAACACCGCGACGGCGCCGTCGAGGACGCGCAGCGAGCGCTCCACCTCGACGGTGAAGTCCACGTGGCCGGGGGTGTCGATGATGTTGATCTGGTGCTTGTCCCAGAAACAGGTGGTGGCAGCAGAGGTGATCGTGATGCCACGCTCCTGCTCCTGTGCCATCCAGTCCATGGTGGCCGCACCGTCGTGCACCTCACCGATCTTGTGGGTGATGCCCGTGTAGAACAGGATGCGCTCGGTCGTAGTGGTCTTGCCGGCATCGATGTGCGCCATGATGCCGATGTTGCGGACCTTGTTCAGGTCGGTGAGCACGTCTTGTGCCACGGGGGGTTCCTCCGAAAAAGTTGTGGGGTTATCGGTGATCGAGCGGAGTCGAGATCTCGACTCCGCTCGATCACCGGATGCTTGCTACCAGCGGTAGTGCGCGAAGGCCTTGTTCGACTCGGCCATCTTGTGGGTGTCCTCGCGGCGCTTGACCGCGGCACCGAGGCCGTTCGACGCGTCGAGGATCTCGTTGGTGAGACGCTCGGTCATGGTCTTCTCGCGACGGCCCTTGGCGTAGCTGGTCAGCCAGCGCAGCGCGAGGGTGTTGGCGCGGTGCGACTTGACCTCGACGGGCACCTGGTAGGTCGAGCCGCCGACGCGGCGCGACTTGACCTCGATGGTCGGGCGCACGTTGTCGAGCGCCTTCTTGAGGGTGACGACGGCGTCCTGGCCGTTCTTGGCAGAGACGCCCTCGAGTGCACCGTAGACGATGCGCTCAGCGAGGCCCTTCTTGCCGTCGAGCAGGATCTTGTTGACGAGCTGGCTCACGATCGGAGCTCCGTAGACCGGGTCCGCAACTACGGGACGCTTCGGTGCTGGTCCTTTACGAGGCATTACTTCTTGTCCATCTTCGCTCCGTAGCGGCTGCGCGCTTGCTTGCGGTTCTTGACCGCCTGGGTGTCGAGTGCGCCGCGAACGATCTTGTAGCGCACGCCGGGGAGGTCCTTCACACGACCGCCGCGCACGAGCACCATCGAGTGCTCCTGCAGGTTGTGGCCCTCACCGGGGATGTAGGCCGTGACCTCGGTACCGTTGGAGAGCTTGACGCGGGCGACCTTGCGCAGAGCCGAGTTCGGCTTCTTCGGGGTGGTCGTGTAGACGCGGGTGCAAACGCCGCGCTGCTGGGGGTTGGCCTTCAGGGCCGGAGCCTTGGTCTTGACGACCTTGCTCTGGCGGCCCTTCCGCACCAACTGCTGAATGGTGGGCACTAAGAAACTCCTTGTTCTTGGGACAAGTCCCAGTTGCTGCACGGTGACAGCGGTTGATGATTCACATCCAGACCCACGGGTATGCGCCGATTTGATTCAGCGAGGAATTCGCGGGTATGCCGTGGGGGTCGCTCGACGAGCGAACCCATGGTTGGCGCACGACAAAGCGCGCACAACCTCCCCAAGAATAGTCGCCGTCGGATGCCCGGTCAAATGGTTCGCCGTGGGCGCAATGCCCACGACGCGAGAACAGTCACCGCGGAGAGCACGGCAGCACCGGGGATGAAGGGGCCGATGAGGAAGTGCAGTGGGGCGAGCGGCCCGTGGCCGAGGAGCGCGACGAGCAGCATCGCGGCCAGCGACAGCACGAGCGCGAGCGCTGTCCACGGCCACGGCGAGCGGGAGCGGCGCGAGCGCAGCAGTGCGACCCAGGTCACTACTGCGGCGGCCGCGGCCATCGCAGGGCCGAGCAGCGGGCCGGCATCCGGGTAGTCGACGACCTCTCGGTCGAGCAGCAGGCTCAGGATGCCCCACAGTGCTACGACGGCCGCGAGGTACACGACCGCCGCGAGCACCGGCAGCACCGCGGGGTTAGCCGGCGGCGGGAGCTGCGGCGGCCGCTCGCTCATGCTCTGCCCTCGTGGCGGCGAGCTCGCGCTCGTACGCCTCGCGGTTCTCGATGTTGCGGGTGCGCAGGCGCCGGCCGCGGCGGCTGATGAGCGCGCCCGTCCAGAGTGCGACCTCGCGGGCCAGCAGTCCCGCGACGATGAGGCTGGGGCTCGTCAGGGCATCCCGGAAGCGGTCGGACGCCTCGGCCGGGGTGTCCTGCACGATGCCGGAGGTCAGCAGCGACAGCCCGATCGAGCCGAAGTAGACGAAGAGCCCGACGAGGAGGCTGCCGATGATGTAGGCCCACCAGTTCGCCCGGTTCAGGATGAGGACGAGCAGCACGAACCCGATCAGGAAGAACAGGCTCGGGATGTAGAACTCCGCGAGCCCGAGGAAGGTGAAGGAGAGCGTGCCGGTGCCTGCCGCGGTCACGAGAGCGCCGACCAGGGCGTAGATGACGGTGAACACGACCGTGGCGAGAACGGCGATGAGCGAGCCGATGCCGCGATTGCCGAGCTTCCTCGGCGCGGGCGGCACCTGCACGTAGACGACGCGGTGCTGCTGCTCGGGGGCCTCGGCCACGACTGGCTCGGCCTCGATGGGCGTCGCCTCCTCGACCACGACAGGAGTCTCGGTCTCGTCAACGACTACTGCGTCTTCGATGACCTCGTCCTTCTTGGGCTTCGGCGTGGCCGTGGCTGCTGCGCTGTCGTCGCTCATGTCTCTCCTCGTGTCCGCCGAAGTGGCGGGGGACAGTCTACTGAGCGACGACGCGCGTGCCGAGGGGGTTGCCCTGTCTTACTTCGGCTGCTTGAGAACGTAGATGAGGCCGTCGATGTGCGCCGTGACGAGCCCTGCGTCGTTCGCGTTGGCCGCGCTGGTGAAGCCCGTGACGAGCACGAGCCGCTTGCCCGACTGCAGGCCCTTTACGAACGCGAGCACCTGCGGGTAGCCGCCCTTGAGGTCGACTCCCACCTTGATGCCCACGAAGTTGTCCGGGGTGATGAGCGGGCTGGTCGAGGCGACGCTCCCGGTCGGGATCGTCGGGACGGGCGCCTCGGTGGACTCGGGCGCGGGAGTCGTGCCGTCAGTCGGGACCACGACAGCGGAGGCCGGAACCGTGTACGCCATCGACTCGCTCACCGTGATTCCGGTGACCTGGACGCCGCTGCTCGAGGCCAGGCCGTTGAGGCCCTGGATGAAGGCGGCGGTGTTGGACGACGCCGGGATCGACGTGAGCAGGTCCTTGTACTCGGCCTGGATCGTCGAGATGTCCTTGTTCTCCTCGGTGAGGCGGGCGATCTCTGCCTCCTGAGCCGTGTTCTGGGCCTCGATGCCGACGCGCTCGGTGTCTGCGGCCGAGGCGGCCGTGATGAACGGCTGGGCTCCGAGGAACCAACCGGCCACCAACAGGATGATCATCGCCGTGACGGCTCCGATCGTCCAGAGCCTGTTGCTGCTCGTCATTTCTTGTCCTCCCCCGGGAACCTGAGTGCGAAAGCGTCTGAGTTGATGTGCATGGTGATGTTGACGACGTAGGTGCCGTCGCCCTCCACGTTGACCGAGCCGGGCACGGCGTCGGCGAATCCCTTGAGCGTGGCGAGTCCGTCGAGCCAGCTCGGGATCGACGGCAGCCCCGGGCTCGTGGCGGTGAAGAGGAGGGTCGCGACGCGGCTGCCCTCGAGGGGCGACGACGACTGCGCGTAGTCCATGAACGGAGAGGCCGAGTCGATGGCGACGTTGGTGATCAGCACGCCGTCGGGGAGGGTGGCCTGAAGGCTCTCGAGATAGGCCGTCCAGTCGATCTCGGTCGAGGCCCCGACGTACTGGCCGGCCTCGATCGTGGCGATGCCGACCTTCGCGGCCTTGAGGTCGGAGAACTGCGCCTCCTGCGCGAGCAGCGAGGTCTGGTTCGACCGGGCGCTCGCGAGCTCGGCCTCAGCCGTCATCGAGAGGTAGTAGGCCCCGCCGACTCCTGCGAGGACCACGAGCAGGACGAAGACGACACCGACACCGAGGCGGCGGCGCGCTGCGCGGGCCTTCGCGACGTCGTTGACCTCGGTCGGCAGCAGCGAGACGCGGGGCTCCCCGCCCAGGGCGCCGCCGCCCTTGACCACGGCCACGGCGCGCGCGGTGCGCCGGGCCTCACCGCGGTCGGACGACCGCGGCATGACGAGTGCGTGGCTGCTCATGATGCCGCCCTCAGAGTCAGGCCGAGCGCGACGCCCATGGCGGGCAGGACGCTCGGGAGCGAGTGGATGTCGATCGCCTTCGCGAGGGCGAACCGGCTGGTGGGGTCTCCGAGCTCGACCTGGAGGCGGGTGACCTCCTCGAGGGCGGCGGGGAATCCGCGCAGGCGCGAACCCCCTCCCGTCAGGACGACGTTGGTGATCGGATCGTTCGGGCGGGTGTTGCGGTAGAACGCCACCGTGTTGCGGAGGCTCCCGAGGAGGTCCTCCGTCACCCGGATGGTCGTCTCGCACGCAGCCATGAGCTCGGGCGGGTAGGCCTCGCGCACGAGCCCCATCGTCGACTTGGTCCGCTCGGCGTCGGCCGGGGTCATCCCGATCCCGTTGACGAGGGCCGTGGTGACCTCTTCGCCGCCCGAGGGGATGATGCGCACGAACTGCGGCACGCCGTCGGTGGCGATCACGATGCAGCTCGTTGTGGCGCCGACGTGGATGAGGGCGACAGTGCCGCGGGTTCCGCCGCCCGCGAGCAGGGCCCGCGTGAGGGCGAACGGCGTGAGGTCGACGTCGATCGGGTTGAGGCCGGCGGCCTGGACGGCGCGCACGTTCGCGAGGACCGAGCTCTTCGCCGCCGCGACCAGCAGCCCCTGGATGACCGGGCCGGACTCGCCCTGCGCCTCGGCCACCGGGTAGAAGTCGAGCACCGCGTCGGAGACGGGGATCGGCAGGAGGTCCTGCACCTGGAACGGCAGCGCCTCCTTGATGCGGTCGAGCGGCACCTTCGGAACCGACAGGTCGCGCGTCAGAACGCGCTGGTTGCCGACACCGAGGACGACATCGCGCGTCTTGAACTTGCCCGCCGCCCACAGCTGCTTGAGCGCGCGCACGAGCACGTCCTGCTCGACGACCTCGCCCTCGTGGGTCGCGTCAGCCGGGAAGGTGACCTCGTGGTACTTCATGAGTCGCGGCTTGGCGGTCGAGCCGCCAGCCACCTCGGCCGCGCGAAGCACGCCGTGTCCGATATCGAGCCCTACAACACTCGTAGCCATCGTTGCCCCCAGTTGTTCGTCATGACAGCCCCACCGCTGTCAGGTAAGCGCCGGTGATCTGCTCACCGGCGAAGATTCCGATCCACGCGCCCGCGAACATCCAGGGGCCGAACGGGATCATTCGCCCGCCCTTGCCGCGGCGCGCAATGAGCACCGCGACGCCGAAGATGCCGCCGACCAGGAAGGCGCCCATGGCGCCGACGATCAGCTGCTCCCAGCCGAGAAATCCGAGGTAGAGGCCGAGCACGCCGGCGAGTTTGACGTCGCCGATGCCCATGCCGCCCGGCTTCACGATGGCGAGGATGAGATAGAAGGCGACGAGGATGCCCGCTCCGGCGGCCGTGCGGCCGAGCGCCTCGAGATCGCCGCCGACGAGCGCAGCAGCGCCGAGCAGGACGGCCCCGACGAGGTACGACGGCAGCACGATCTTGTTCGGGAGCTTGTGCACGTCGATGTCGATGGCGGAGAGCGCGACGGTGATCGCGGCGAGGTAGAGGAAGGCGACGAGCGCGAGAGCGCCCGCGACCGCGGCGGGCACGGTGGCAGCCGACAGGACGCCGGGCAGGAATACCAGCGCGACGGCCACGAACAGCACGCCCGTGATCGCCTCCACCACCGGGTAGCGCGCCGAGATCGGCTCCGCGCAGTGCCGGCACTTGCCGCGCAGCACCATCCAGGAAAGCAGGGGCACGTTGTCGCGCGCTTCGATCTCGTTGTGGCATCCGGGGCACGCCGACGGCGGACTCACGACCGACAGGCCGAGCGGCACCCGGTAGGCGACGACGTTGAGGAACGACCCGATCGCGAGCCCGAAGACCGCGATGAGCACGGATGCCCCGACGGCGAACTCCATGCCGCTCACGAGGTCGCCCCCGTGTAGGTGAAGGCCGCCGGCACGCCCGAGAACTGCGAGACGCCGTAGGCGCTCGAGACCGGCGAGAGGAACTTCGGCGGGGCCATGTAGGCGAACCGGGTGTCGTACTTGTAGGCCTTGATGTAGCCGGATCCGCCGACGAGGCCGACCGGGCCGCGGAAGGTCTGGGCGATCGAGCCCTTCACGGTCAGGGTGCCGCGGGCATCCCCGCCCTGGTCGTAGTTCTGCACCTGGAAGGTGTGCGCGACCGAGAGGATCGCCCCGTTGATCGTGCGGCCGGAGTCGGTGAGCAGGGGCTTGGTCGTGGTCGTCTGGTTCCAGCCGCTACCGCTCGTCACCGTCTTCATCGGGTTCCAGATCCACACGGCGTTGTTGCCCACGAGGCCGAGGATGTCCTTCGCGGCGTCGCTGTAGGTCAGGTCGCCGGTGATGTAGATGTAGTTCTCCGCGCCGATGGTCACGGCGCCCTTGAGGGTGCCCTTCGTGAACACGTCGCCGTTCTTGCACCCGTAGGCCGGCTTGCTCGCGCTCGTGCCGTCGGGGGTGATCTCGTTGGCGACCGGGTACTGCGCGGTGCCGAAGGTCCAGCCCGCGTTCGAGTTGACGCACGCGAAGCCGCTGGGCACCGCGCTCGAGTAGTTGGGGTCGCTCGCCAGTGTCGGCACGTTCTGCACGTACATGACGTTCGACGCGATGACGTCGATGGTCGCGCCCGCAGTCGAGCCGAGGCCGTTCGAGCCGGTTCCTGGCGTGCCGCACATCGCTGGAGCCGCACTGGCGACGCCGGTGGTCTCGGAGACCTGGGTCATCTTGGTCCACGGCGACTTGACGTTCATCTTGCCGTCGGAGGTGAAGGTGACCACGGTCGGGCCCGTGTAGAGGCATCCGGGCAGCGGCACCTCGCTGGAGGTGAGGTCGTTGCGCGTCTCCTTCTTGAGCTGCGCGTTCGTCGGCGGCATGGTGACCTCCGGCTGGAGGAAGGGCGCCGTCTGGCTGTTCGGGTACGAGCCCTTGGCGCAGCCGCTCGGCGTCACCACGATCGGGGTGCTCGTGCTCGACGAGGTCACCTTGCCCAGGAACTTCGAGCCGCACACCGTCAGGGTGTCGTTCGAGTGCACAGGGCCGTCGACGGTGTCCGTGGAGCCGAACTGGATCGACGTGCAGGTGGAGGGGCGGCCCTCCCAGATGTGCACGGCGCACTGGGTCTTGCCCGTGAGATCCGGGTCCTGGACCTCGTAGTCGGTGAAGTAGAGGTAGTCGATGAAGCCCGACTGCTTGAGGTCGGCGACGATCGAGCGGGTCGACTGGCCCACGCGGCCGGTGACGCGGATGCGGATGCTGCCGTTGGCGCTGTAGTGGGAGTTGTCCACCTCGTAGCGGTAGGTGGCGATGGGCGTGCTCTTGGGGACCGTCGCCCAGGTGCCGGTCGTGCCGACGCCGAAGGCCGGGTTCGCGGCACTGCCGGTCGGGAGGGTGAGCTTCGTCGACGCGGTCGCGACGCTGAACGGCGCGTCCTTGTTGCCGTAGGTGTAGTACGAGTTGTCCGTGGCGAGGCGGCTCTGGTACTCCTCGACGCCGGCGTAGGCGGCGTCGAGCGCGCCGTTCTGGTCCTGCTCGGTGTCGGTCTTCCGCAGTCCGTTGGAGGCGACGGTGAGCGAGGTCGCCACGAGCACCAGCATGAGCATTCCGGTCCCGATCACGACGGGAAGGGCGATGCCCCGCTCGTCGCGGTGGATCGCGCGGAGGAAGCGGGCTAGGGCGCGCATCAGTTGTCCGTTCCGGTGAGCAGGAGGTTGGGCATCCCGATCGTGTTGGTGAGGATGATCGGCGAGTTGCCCTGGGCGGCATCGGGTGCGGTGCCGCCCGTGGTGGAGGTGTTCGCGATAGTGACCACTACCTGGATCGAGGCGATGGTGTTGCGCTGGACGAGAGTCAGGCCGGTCGCACCGATCGTGACCGGCTTGTTGGCCGTGTCGATGTAGGTGAAGAGGGACTTGGGGATGATCGGGCCGCCCAGGTTGCGTGACGTGGTGGCGCCCGTGAAGACGTAGTAGCTGCCGGAGAGCGTGCCCTTGATGCGGTCCTCGAAGACGATGCCGTTCGCGTCGACGCGGAAGGTGACCTTGGTGGGCGCGGGCGCCGTCGGGCTGGTGTCGACGTAGGAGTAGACCGTCAGCGCGGAAGCTGTAGCGCTCACGATGGCAGGATCCGGGTCGTCATCGCCGGCGATGGCGTTGTTCGACGAGGTGCGGATGACCTTGCTCATCTCGTTCATGATGTTCGCCGCGACATTCGTGCGGCTCGTCGACGCGTTGGCGTTCGTGGTGACGATGGCGATGTTCACGAAGAACGTGCCAACGGCGGCGAGCACGACGGCCGTGACCATCATGACGACGATGAGCTCGCTCATGGACATCCCGCGCTCATCGCGCAGCACGCGGCGCAGCCGGGCGATCACTTCGCGACCCGCGGGTCGAGGGTGACGGTCGTGCCGCCGCCGAGGATCGAGAGCACCTGGCCGACGAGGCCGAGGTTGGAGGCGGGCACGGGCGTCTTGAGGGTGCCGGCCGCGTTGGTGGCCGAGTACAGCACCCAGGAGCCGTAGGGCAGGGCGATGTTGATCGTGCCGTTCTTGAGCACCTGGCCGAACACGTAGGTGGGAGCAGCTGCACAGCCCGGATCGCCGGAGCCGCTGGGGCCCGCTGTCGACACCGCGAACAGGTAGGCGGCGCCGGAGAACTTGACCGACATCAGGCCCATGGGGATCGGCATGCTCGTCGAGCCCTGGGGAAGAGCTGCGACGTTCGGCGAGCGCACTCCTGCGGCCATCACCTTCCCGCTGACGGTCGACTCCGGCCAGGCGGCAGGATCGACGTTCACGCAGCTCTGGGTGCCCGCAATGGGGGCGATGTACTTGCCGGCGATGCCGGCATAGCCCGACGAGAACGGGTGCAGGGCGACCTGCGACTTCGGCCCGCTCGAGTCGACGTACGGTGCGTAGGTGCTGAGGTAGGTGGTGTCGAGGTTCGTCGGCAGGAGTGCCGGTGTGCCCGAGGTGTTGTTGCTCGCGTACTGCAGCGAGAACGTCGCCGCGTAGTCGTACTGGAACAGTGCGGCCACGGAGCCGCCGGCCGCCACGACAACGCTCTTCGATGGCGACGCGAGCTGGTTGGTGTCTACGGAGCCCGAGCGGTTCACCGTGACCGAGTACGTGCCCGGGGCGACCTTGAGGGCGAAGCTGCAGCCGTCGGAGTTGGTGACGGCGGGCTGCTCCTGCAGCGCGGCGCCGCTCGAGGTCGGCGTGATGTTCACACCCACGCCGGCCGAGCCGGTGCCTGCGACGTTGAGGACCGAGATGCGGATCGTGCCCAGGCTCGGGTCGTTGATGCGCTCATCCGGGGAGAGCAGCGTGTCCGAGCGGACGGGCGAGGTGCTCGTGAGCATGCCGTCCCACGTGACGGTCACGTTCAGCCGCTTGGACTGCATGACGCCCGTGCCGGTTCCGCAGCCCACGTCGGCGCCGGCGGCGTCGACCCACTCGACCCTGCGGTCGATGTAGTAGTTGATCTTGCCGACCTTGGTGGTGGTCTTCTTGTTGTCGATGAGGAAGGGGTCCTGCAGACCGCGGATGTAGTCGATCTCCGTGGTGGCGAGGTTCGTCGCGACCTGGCGCGAACCGGTGTCCTGGGTGATCCGGGAGACCGTGACCGTGGAGTAGGCGACGCCGACGGAGATGATGGCGAACACGATCATTGCGACAACGACCTCGATGAGGGACATGCCCTCTTCAGACTGCGCTTTCGTCAGCAGCTTTCGAAACGTGATCATGGTGTTCGCCTCCCCCCTGTGACAACTGGTGTGATTCGTGGAACGGGTGGGGCGCTGGTAACCAGCGCCCCACCCGGGTGGAACTGAGTGCTATACGCCTGCGGTGCAGCCGGTCGGTGCCGGGGTGACCGGCGCGCCCGACTCGGTGATGTAGAACCAGGTGCCGGAGTCGCTCTTCGCCTTGAGGCAGAACTTGTCGATGACGGCAGTGGCGGCCGAGGCGTTCGTCACGGCGGTGCCCGCGTAGCCGTAGGTCTTGAGGTCGGTTGCGGTCAGCGACGGCGGGTACGTGCTCTTGTCGGAGTAGTACGCAACGACGGCGATCTTCGCGTTGGTCAGGTCCGACTTGGCGGCCGAGTCCTTGGCGTTGTTCTGCACGCCGATGTAGACGGGGATCGCGATCGCGGCGAGGACGCCGATGATGATCACGACGACGAGGAGCTCGATGAGCGTGAAGCCCTTCTCATCCTTGCCGAACGAAGCGCGCTTCGCGGTCATTGCATTCATAAAGCGGGTCATGATTGGTCCATTTCTTGTTGAAGGATGTGTTTTCGAGCCGTCCCCCCAAACCGGCGAAGACCCGACAAGTGACAAGGTATTCGGGGTACAAGGGAGTGGTAATCCCACGGACGGGGGGTTTGGATACCCCAGTCCGTGGCGCACCCGAAGGGGGGCGGACCGACTAGTGGACGACCGTGGCGATGCTGAAGATCGGCAGGTACAGGGCCACGATCATCCCGCCGACCACGACGCCCAGGAAGGCGATCAAGAGGGGCTCGATGAGGCTCGTGAGCGCCTCCGTGGTGGCCTGCACCTCGTCGTCGTAGAAGTCGGAGACCTTGCTCAGCATGATCTCGAGCGAGCCCGAGTCCTCGCCGACCGCGATCATCTGCACCACCATCGGCGGGAACACCGGCTCGTCGGCGAGCGGGGCCGCGATCGAGTGGCCCTGGCGCACCGAGTCTGCGACGCGCTTGGCCGCCTGGCTGATGACCCAGTTGCCGGAGGTCTCCCCCACGATCGAGAGCGCCTGCAGGATCGGCACGCCCGCGCCGATCATGTTGGCGAGGTTGCGGGTGAAGCGGGCCACGGCGATCTTCTTCATGAGCCCGCCGAAGACGGGGAGCTTGAGTTTGATCGGGTCGACCACGCGCAGCACTGCCTCGGTGTTCTTGTTCCGGTTCCACCAGAACGAGAAGACGACGAACACCACGACCGCGATCGGAAGGATGAAGACCATGGCGCCCGAGAGGGATACCAGCGCCTGCGTGGGCAGCGGCAGCTCACTGCCGAGGCCCTCGAACATGTCCTTGAACACGGGCACGATGAAGAGCAGCATGAGCACCACGGCGACGCCGGAGAGCGCGAGCACCATGACGGGGTAGGCCATCGCCGACTTGATCGTCGCGCGGAGCTTGGCCTCCTTCTCGAAGTTGTGGGCGATGGAGTCGAGGGCGCCGTCGAGGAAGCCGCCGATCTCGCCGGCGCGCACCATGTTGATCATGAGCGGCGGGAACTCGACGGGGTAGCGCCCCATGGCGTCCGAGAGCGAACTGCCGATCTCCACCTCGTGCGTCACCTTGGAGAGCACCGACGCCAGCTTCTTGTTCTGGGTCTGCTCGGAGAGGATCGAGAGCGCGCGCAGGAGCGTGAGCCCCGCGCCGATCATCGTCGAGAGCTGGCGCGTCATGACGGCCAGGTCCTTGAGGCTGATCTGCTTGCCGCCGCCGCCGAACGAGATCTCCTTGTTCAGGCCGGTGCTGGCCGACGCCTCCTTGATCGCCACGGGAGTGAGTCCCATGCCGTTGAGCTTCGCGGCGGCCGCGTTCTCGTTGGTCGCCTCGAGCCGGCCCTTGACGAGCTTGCCTGCGGTGTTCCTGGTCTTGTACTCGTACGACCGCAGCGCCGTGGTGGACATCAGTTGCCTGCCTTCTCAGATGAAGCGAAACTGCCGAACGAGCCGTCGGTGGTCTCGGCGAGGTCGACGCGGGTGATCATCCGGCTCATCGCCGCGATGTCGCGCGCCTTGTCGATCGCCGACTGGCGCGAGATGGTGCCGGAGTTGACCAGGTCGGCCAGGTGCTGGTCGAGCGTGCTCATCCCCTGCGCGCGGCCCGACTGCATCGCCGAGCCGATCTGGAACGTCTTGCCCTCGCGGATCAGGTTCCCGATCGCCGGCGTCATCATGAGCACTTCGGCCGCAACGACACGGCCAGCTCCGGATGCCCGCTTCACGAGCGTCTGGCAGACGATGCCCTGGAGCGTCGAGGCCAGCTGCGAGCGGATCTGCATCTGCTGGTGCGGCGGATAGACGTCGATGATGCGGTCGATCGTCTGCGCGGCATCCTGCGTGTGCAGGGTCGCGAAGACGAGGTGGCCGGTCTCGGCGGCGGTCAGCGCGGTCGAGATGGTCTCGAGGTCGCGGAGCTCGCCGATGAGGATCACGTCAGGGTCCTGCCGGAGCACGTGCTTGAGCGCCGAGCTGAAGCTCTGCGTGTCACGGCCCACCTCGCGCTGGTGCACGAGCGACTTCTTGTTCCGGTGCAGGAACTCGATCGGGTCCTCGACGGTCATGATGTGGTCGGTGCGCGTCGAGTTGACGATGTCGATGAGCGCGGCGAGCGTCGTCGACTTTCCCGAGCCGGTCGGGCCCGTGACGAGCACGAGACCGCGCGGCAGGGTCGCGAACTGCGACACGACCTCGGGGATGCCGAGCTGGGCGAGCTGCTTCACCTCGTTGGGGATGATGCGGAACGCCGCGCTCATCGAGCCGCGGTCCTGGTAGTAGTTCACGCGGAACCGCGCGTTGGCGGTGAGCGTGTAGGCGAAGTCGAGCTCGAGGGACTCCTCGAACCGCTGCCGCTCGTGCGGCGAGAGCAGCCCCATGAGGGTCTCCTTCACCACTTCGCGGCTCCACGGCTTGCCGTCGGCGATCGGGCCGAGGGCGCCGTCGATGCGCAGCATGGGCGGAGCGCCCGCACTGATGTGCAGGTCGGATGCCCCGCGGAACAGCACCTCGCGCAGCGCGGCGAGCAGGTCGCCGGTGGCGCCGGAGCTGACCACCGGGGCGTCGAGCTCGAAGGCGTCGTCAGCAGCGGGCGGGTCGAACGCGGGCACGCGGAACGCTGCCGCGGGCGGTGGTGCCGTGGCGAGCAGGTCAGACGTTGCGGGCAGCGGAAGGACCACGGCCGTGACGTCGTAGACCTGCGGCGGCGGCACGTCGTACACCGGCGCCTCGAAGGGTGCCGGCGGCGCTGCGGCGTCGAAGGTGTCCCACGAGGGCGGCGCGGCGGTGTCGAGCGGCAGCTCGTACACGGGTGCCGGCGGCGCGAGCTCGCTGATGGGCAGCTCGTAGACCGGCGGCGGCGCGGACTGCAGCGTCGCAGCCTGGTCGGCCAGCGGCGTGGTCATCGTGAACTCGACGTTCGGTGCGAACACCGACGTCTGCACGCGCGCGTCGCGGCGGCGGCCCTGCTCGGGCGGCGGCAGCGGCATCCCGTTGGCGTCGAATGCCGGGACGGCGTAAATCGGGTCTTCCATGTGTCCCCCTTGTGTCCTGTCCATCAGGCCACGACTCGCAAAATCTCTTCAATTGATGTGAGGCCTAGCCGGGCCTTGTCCCACCCGTCGACGCGCAGCGTCGACATCCCCTGGGCCACTGCCGTCTGCTTGATCTCCAGGCTGGATGCCCGTGACACGGTAAGTCGTTCGATCTCCTCCGACACGGGCATGATCTCGTGCAGTGCAACCCGGCCGCGATAGCCGGTGTTGGAGCACGCCGAGCAGCCGGCGGGGGCGAAGAGTGTGGGCGGCGCGACAGAGCCGTCGTAGCCGAGGCCGAGGTGGATCAGGTCCTGCGGGTTGGGCTGGTACGCCGTCTTGCACCGGTCGCAGAGGCGGCGGGCGAGGCGCTGGGCCATCACGGAGTCGAGGGCGGAGCCCACGAGGAAGGGCTCGATGTCCATCTCGATGAGACGGGTGATCGCGCTCGGCGCGTCGTTGGTGTGCAGGGTCGAGAGCACGAGGTGGCCGGTGAGCGACGCCTCGATGGCGATCTGCGCGGTCTCGTGGTCGCGGATCTCACCGAGGAGCACGACATCCGGGTCGGATCGCAGGATCGAGCGCAGCGCGCTCGCGAACGTGAGGCCGGCCTTCGGGTTCACCTGCACCTGGTTGATGCCGGGCATCCGGTACTCGACCGGGTCTTCGACGGTGATGACGTTGATCTCGGGGCGGGCGACGGCCTTGAGCGTCGTGTAGAGCGTCGTCGACTTGCCCGAGCCGGTCGGGCCGGTCACGAGGATCATGCCGTTGGGCTTCGTGTACGAGGCCTTGAACACCTCGGCGTTGCGGGGCAGCAGCTGCAGCTGGTCGATCGACATCGCCGTGTTGGTGTTGTCGAGGATTCGCATGACGACCTTCTCGCCCCACACCGTGGGAAGGGTCGCGACGCGGAGGTCGATCTGGCGGTCGGCGTGGCGCACCGACATGCGGCCGTCCTGCGGCTTGCGGCGCTCGGCGATGTCGATGTCCGACATGATCTTGAGGCGCGAGATCACGCCGTTCTGGATGTTCTTGGGCGCACGCTGCATGACGTGCAGCACGCCGTCGATGCGGTACCGCACCATGAGCTCGTGCTCGCCGGGCTCGATGTGGATGTCGGAGGCGTGGTCCTGGATGCCCTGGCTGATGAGCAGGTTGACGAACCGAACCACGGGGGCGTCGTCGTCGGAGGCCTCCGAGACCTGCAGGCTCATGTTGTCGACCTCGGACGACTCGTCCACGATCGCGCTGGTCAGGTCGTTGAGCTCGCCGTCGGAGCGGACGAATCGGGCAAGTGCTGCGCGCAGGTCTGCCTGCTCGGCGAGCACCGGGTGCACCATGAGCTGCACGCTCGCGCGCACGTCGTCGAGGGCGATCACGTCGCCCGGGTCGGCCATGGCGATGATCAGGCGGTTGCCGTCGACCTGGATCGGCAGCACCTCGTGGCGGCGCAGCAGCGCGGTGGGCACCATCTCGACGGCCAGGCGGTCGACGGGGTAGTCGGCGAGCTCCACGAAGGGGATGCCCAGCTGGGCTGCGCGCGCGGACGCGACCTGCGCCTCCGTGACTTTTCCCGCCCCCGTCAGCTCGCTGATGAGGAACTCGTCGCTCGCCGCGGACGAGCCCACGGAGTCGAGGCTCTCGATGGGCATGAGGCCACGCAGAACGAGAATCTCAGCAAGTGAGATCACGGTGGTCCTCCCCCCTCGGGCTCGGGAACTCCCGTCGGAAATCGACGGACTGGTCCCCCCAGGGTTTGAACGTAACCCGAGGGTTAAGCCGGGGGACAGTCCCGCAATAAGGTGCCCCGCGTTGGGGGGCCAGCCGGATCAGGCCTCTTTTTGGGGTTCTTCCGCGGTCTTCTTGGGCATTCCGGCGAGCAGCCCGGCGAGGGTGTCGCCGTCGGAGGCCGCGGCGCGAGACGCCTCGACGTTCGCATCGGTGACGGCCTTCATGACCTCGAGGCGGTGCACGATCACGCCGCGAGGGGCGTCGATCCCGACGCGGATGCTGTCGCCCTTGGCGTCGAGGATGGTGATGACGATGTCGTCCCCGATGAGGATCTGTTCTCCGCGCTTGCGGGTCAGGACGAGCATGCGGCAAGCCTAGCTTCATCGGCGGAGGGCCCGCGGCACCCGGACTGGGGTACGGGCCGGCTGGTTGAGTAAGGCGCTCTGGCGCCTGTATCGAAACCTACTCGAGTGCGAGGTTTCGATACGGCCGCGGGCGGCCTACTCAACCCACCGGGTTTCGATACGGCCGCGGGCGGCCTACTCAACCTGCTGCGTCGGACCAGCCCTCGGGCAGCCCGAGGGCGCGCACCGTCTCGGGGGTCGAGGTCCAGGCGGTGCGCAGCACGGCGAGCGCCTGCACCGAGACGACCGTGCACACGGCGCCGACCCAGGCGGCGGTGTCCTCCGGCTTGCGCGAGGCGTCGACGGCGAGCCAGAGCTGGTCGGGGCGGATCGCGGCGAGGGCCGCAGCGTGGGCGGCCAGGCGGGCATCCCCGGGCTCGATCGAGTACGCGACGATGGTCGCCCGGCCGTTCTCGACGCCGCGGGCGCGGGCGGAGAAGGCGGTCTTGTGGTCGACGACCTTGGGCGAGCCCGGAGCCGCGTACTGGGCGCCTCCGGGGACGATCTCCGGACCCCCGCGCTGGCCCGAGATCGAGCGGGCGACGGCCATGGCGTCCTCGCCGATGCCGGCGATCACGACCAGGTCGCCGGGCGCCTTGAGCAGCACGACGGGCCGGGCCTTGCGGCGCGTGGCCGTTGCCACCGGGGCGTTCGGGGAGGCGTAGCGCTGGAGGTCCTCGAGCACGCCCGAGAACACATCGGACTCGGTGGAGAGCGGCGGTACCGCGGAGGCGTCGATCGGCAGCTCGCGGCGGTCGGCCTTGTCGGCGCGCTCGACGAGGTCGTCGAAGGCGCCGCGGCGGTGCGCCTTCCACTCCGCCGGTCTAGCGGGGTCGGGCACGTCGACGACGACGTCGAGGAACCGGCGCGCGAAGAAGCCGCCGATGCCGCCCACGCGCACCTCCTCCGTGGCGACGACGGTGGCGGCTACGCCGTACCGCTCCCGGACCGTCTCGGCGATACGGTCGAGCGGCGCCGGGTCAAGCCGGAATCGAATCGAAGGCACGCACCACCCCGATCGTCTCGATGCCGACCTGCGCCGACGTCACCTCCTGGTAGGACAGCACGGCGAGGCCGCTGATCTGCGGGCCGACGAGGCGGCGGATCGCGGGGCGCAGCGCGGGCGCGCACACGAGCACGGGCGAGATGCCCTTCTCCGCAGCCTGCTCCACGATGGAGCGCACATTGCTCAGCACGTGCTCGAGCCTGCCCTGATCCATGATGATCTGCGACCCCAACTCCGAGGGCCGCAGCGCCTCGAGCATCGACTGCTCCAGCACGGGGTCGACCATGATGATCCGCAGGATGCCCCCCTCGAGCTTCTTCGACACGATGAGCGGCGCGATCGCGAGGCGCGCGGCCTCGATGAGCCCCTCGGGGTCGGTGGACGCCTTGGCCCGCATGGCGAGCGCCTCGTACACGCGCGGGAGGTCGTTGATCGGCACCTCCTCGCCGAGCAGCCCCTGCAGCACCCGCTGTACCTCGCCGAGCGAGAGCAGGCCGGGCACGAGCTCGTCCGCGGCGGACGGGTTGACCTGCTTGACGCCGTCGGTGAGCAGGCGCACGTCCTCGCGGGTGAGCAGTCTCGCCGCGTTGGCGGTGACGATCGCGGAGAGGTGGGTCACGATCACGCTCACGCGGTCGATGACCGTCGCGCCCGCGAGCTCGGCCGAGTGCCGCATCTCCATCGGCACCCACTTGCCCGCGAGGCCGAAGACGGGGTCGACTGTGACGCTGCCCGGCAGCGACTCGAGGTTGTCGCCGAGCGCGAGCACGCGGCCGGGAGGGGCCACACCGCGACCGGCCTCGACGCCGGCGACCCGGATGACGTAGGTCGACTGCGGCAGCTCGAGGCTGTCGCGGGTGCGCACGGGCGGGACGACGATGCCCATCTCGAGCGCGAGCCGGCGCCGCAGGCCGCGCACGCGCGCGAGCAGGTCGTCGCCCGAGCCCGAGGCCAGGTCGACGAGGTCCGGCGCGAGCTGTACCTCGAGCGCGTGCACGCGCATCTGCTCGATGAGCTCCTCCGGAGTCTCCTTGGGAGCCGCGGCCTCGACGGTGGCCGAGGCCTCCTCGGCGGCCACGCGGGCCTTCTCGCGCGAGGCGATGCGCTGTCCGAAGACGATGAGCGTGAGGCCGATGATCCAGAAGGCGATCAGGGGCATCTCGGGCACGAGGCCGAGCAGGATCGCCGCGACGCCGGCGATGGTCAGCGCCATCCGGCTCTGCGACAGCTGCTTGGAGGTCTGCGATCCCATGTCCGACTCGACGTTGGAGCGCGTGACGATCATGCCGGTGGAGACCGCCATGAGCAGCGCGGGGATCTGCGAGGTGAGGCCGTCGCCGATGGTCAGGAGGCTGTAGGTGTTGATCGCGTCCATGATGTCCATGCCGCGCTGGAGCATCCCGATGCCGATGCCGCCCAGGATGTTGATGATGATGATGATGATGCCGGCGATCGCGTCGCCCTTGACGAACTTCGAGGCGCCGTCCATCGCGCCGTAGAAGTCGGCCTCGGCGGAGACCTCCGCGCGCCGCACGCGCGCCTGCTCCTCCGTGATCGCGCCGGTGTTGAGGTCGGCGTCGATCGCCATCTGCTTGCCGGGCATGGCGTCGAGGGTGAAGCGCGCGCCGACCTCGGCGACGCGCTCGGCGCCCTTCGTGACCACCACGAACTGGATGACGACGAGGATGAGGAAGATCACGGCGCCGATGATGAGCGAGCCGTTGATGGCCACGGTGCCGAGGGCGTGGATGACCTGGCCGGCGTACCCCTCCCCCAGCACGAGCCGCGTCGAGGCGACGTTGAGGCCGAGCCGGAACAGGGTGGCCACGAGCAGCAGCGACGGGAACACCGAGAAGTCGAGCGGGCGCTTGACGAACATCGTCGTGAGCAGGATCACGAGCGCGAACAGGATGTTCACGATGAGCAGCACATCGAGCAGCCACGCGGGCACCGGCACGACGAGCAGCAGCACGATGCCCACGACGCCCAGCGGGACCGCGAAGGTCGACAGGTTTCTTCTCATGTGTGGTTACTCCCGATCAGGCGGTAGTGGGTGAGAGCTTGTGGGTGCCCTTGACGGCACCCCTGGACTTGAGCGACATGACGAAGGCGAGAACGCGCGCGACCGCCTGGTAGAGCTCGGCGGGGATCTCCTGCCCCACGTCGCACGCGGCGTGCAGGGCGCGGGCGAGGGCGATGTCCTCGACCATCGGGATGCCGCTCTCTGCGGCCTTCTCCCGGATCTTGAGAGCGACGGCGTCCGCCCCCTTGGCCACGACGCGGGGCGCCGACTTGCCGGCCTCGTACTTGAGCGCCACGGCGATGTGGGTCGGGTTGAGCAGCACGACGTCGGCGCCGGTGACGGCCGCGATCATGCGGTTGCGGCCCATGGCCAGCTGCCGCGACCGCCGCATCGCCCTGATCATCGGGTCGCCCTCGGCGTTCTTGTTCTCGTCGGCGACCTCCTTCTTCGACATGCGCGTGCTCTTGCGGTTGCGCCGCATGACGACGAACAGGTCGACGGCGGCGAGGCCGAGGCCCGCGATGATGGCCGACTGCATGATGGATGCCACGCTGCCGCTCGTCTCGGCGATGAGGTTGCTGATCGGCAGACCGCCCGCCACCGAGAGCACGGGCATGAGGCCCTGCAGCACGGAGACGAGCACGGCGCCCACGACCGCGGTCTTGACGACCGCCTTCACGCCCTCCCACGCGGCCTGGAACCCGAACACCCGCTTGATTCCCGCAACCGGGTCGAACTGGTCGAACTTGGGCGCGGGCCGCTTGAGGTGGATGCCGCCCTGCACGAACGTCGCCGCGACGACCGCGATCACGACGACGATGAACATCGGGGTGAGCGCCGGGATGACCGTGCCGAGCCCGTCGCGCAGGGTCCTGACCGCGGCCTCGGGATCGGGGTGGGCGATGATGTCGCGGAACGACAGGACCGAGGCGGCGCTCGAGTCGGTGATGCCGCTGATCGTCGCCGGGATCATGGCGGCGCCCGCGCCGACCGCCACCCACGAGACCAGGTCCTTCGAGTGGGAGAGCTGCCCCTTGGAGCGCACCTCCTTCATGCGCTTGTCTGTGGCCTGCTCGGTCTTCTCCTGTGCGTCGCTCACGACTGCGCGCCCTTCACGAGAACGCCCCGAGCATCGCCTTGAGCACGTCCTGGGTGATGGCCAACACCACGCGCGGGATCGCGAGGAAGACGACTCCCGCGAACACGACCGTGATCAGGATCTTCAGCGGGAAGCCGAGCGCGAAGGCGTTGATCGCGGGCGCCACGCGCGTGAGCAGGCCGAGCCCCACATCCGCGAGGAACAGCACGATGATCATCGGGCCGGCGATCTGCAGCGCCGCGAGGAAGAGCTGCGAGAATCCGTCGACCAGGATCTGCGGGTTGGGCGCCGCCGAGAGCGTCATCGTCACGGGGATCGCGTCGAAGCTGCGGAACAGGCCGCCGAGGATGAGCTGGTACCCGTCGGTCGCGAACAGCAGCGCGAGCGCCGCCATGTGGAACAGCCGGGTGAACTGAGCGCCGTTGACCATGGCCTGCGGGTCGAAGGCCTGCGCGAGCTGGAAACCGCCGAACAGGTCGATCAGGTTGCCCGCCGACTGCACCGCCGCGAACGCCATCATCACGAGGAAGCCGAGGAACAGGCCGACGAGCAGCTGCATCACGATCGCGACGAGGAACGGGCCGGTGTCCAGGCTCGCGTAGCCCGTCGTGACGCGCGGCGCGATCACGAGGGCGAGCGCGACTCCGAGCATCGCCTTGATGCGCACCGGGATGCCCGCGTGGGAGAACGGCGGCGCAATCACGAGGAAGGCCGTGACCCGCACCCCGGCGAGCATCACGGCTTCGATCCACGCTGCGTCGAGGCCGAACACGTCACCCGCCCACCAACTGCGGGATCCGTTCGAACAGGGTCTGCGTGAAGGTGACGATCTCGGCGATCATCCACTGCCCGCTGATCACGAGGGCGAGCGCGACGGCGACGGCCTTCGGGACGAAGGAGAGCGTGACCTCCTGGATCTGCGTGATCGACTGGAACACGGAGATCGCGAAGCCAACGACGAGCGCGGTGATGAGCATGGGCGCGCCGAGCTTGGCGGCGACCACGAGGGCCTGCACGCCGATGTCGATGACCATTGCCGGGTTCACGGGCCGAGTCCGTAACTGCCGACCAGCGAGGTGATGATGAGGCCCCAGCCGTCGACGAGGATGAACAGCAGGATCTTGAAGGGCAGCGAGATCATCACGGGCGGGAGCATCATCATGCCCATCGCCATCAGGCCGGCCGAGACGACGAGGTCGATCACGAGGAACGGCACGAAGATCACGAAGCCGATGATGAAGCCCGCCCGCAGCTCCGAGATCATGAACGCCGGGATGAGGGTCTGCAGCGGCACGACGTCGGGAGAGTCGGGGTTCGCCAGGTCCGCGGCCCGGGTCATCAGCCCGAGATCCTCCTCGCGGGTGTGGGCGAGCATGAAGGTGCGCAGCGGGCCGGACGCGGCATCCACCGCGGCCTGGAAGTCGATGTTGCCGTCGAGGTAGGGCTGCACCGCTGCCGTGTTGATGTCGGCGAGGGTCGGCCACATGATGAAGACCGAGAGGAACAGAGCGAGGCCGGCCAGCACCTGGGTGGGCGGGATCGTGGTGAGCCCGATCGCGTTCCGCGTCATCGCGAGCACGATGAAGATCTTCGTGAACGAGGTCATCATCAGCAGGATCGCGGGGGCGATCGACAGCACGGTGATGCCGAGCAGGACGATGATCGAGGACGCCGGCGCGCCGTCGGGCCCGTTGATCCCGACGTTCACGATGCCGTCGACGACTCCGGAGAGCGGGTCAGTGGGATTCGGCGTGGGGATCGGGTCTTCCGACGGAAGTGCCGGGACCGCCGAGCCGGCCGTGAGCAGCAGAGAGACCGCGCCCGCAGTGACGACGGCCGCTGCGGTGCGCAGGGCCGCGCGGGCCCTCACGGCTTGAGGCTTGCGAACGCGCGACGCCAGGTCTCAGCAGAGAGGATGGACCCCGCGAGCGGCGACGCCCCCGGAGGTTTCACCGCCTCGACTGCCAGGTCGCCGCCCTCTTCCGTGAGAGCTCGTGAGAACGCCTCGGCGGGTGCCTCGGGCGTGTCCGATGTGTGCAGGATGTTCACCGAGTGCTCGGTGACTCCCAGGAGGAACCGCTTGCCGTCGACGTCGATCACGGCGACGGACGCCTTCGCGCCCACGCCCTGCCTGCCGACGACCGTGATCGTCTTGCCCTGCTTGGCGCGCGTGCCCTTGCTGATGCGGCGCTGCGCGTACCAGATGATCCCGAGCACCGCCGCAAGCGAGACGATGACGCGCAGGACGAGGAACAGTGTGTCCACTAGAGGACGGCCTCGGGGTTGTCGAGGATGCGGGTGATGCGCACGGCGTAGTCCTGGTCGACGACGACGACGTCGCCGTGGGCGATGAGCTTGCCGTTGAGCAGGATGTCGGCGGGAGTGCCCGCCGAGCGGTCGAGCTCGACGACGGCGCCGGGCTCGAGGGCGAGCAGGTCGCGCACCGCCATGCGGGTGCGGCCGATCTCGACGGTGAGGGCCATCTCGACGTTGCTGATGCGCGAGAGGTTGCCGGGCGAGCTGACGACGGCGGCGGGAGCGGGGGAGATCGCCGTGGCGTGCAGGCGGATAGCGAACCAGCCGATCGAGCCGGCGGCCGTCGTGAGCTCGAAGACGGCGGTGCCCGTGGCGGCGACGAGGGCCGAGGCATCCGCTTCGGTGACATCGCCCAGGACGCCGACGCCGAGGGTCGCGCTCGCGGCCTCGATCGCGGGGCGCACGAGCTCCGCCGGCTCGGCGAGTGCCTCGTCGACGCCCGCTGCCTCGGCAAGGATCGTGCGGTCGTTCAGGACGAGGGCGATGTCGGCGGAGCGGACCCCGACGAACTCGGCGGCCAGCGCGACCGAGAACGGGCCGGAGAGCTGCTCGGGCGACGGGTGGTTGACGACTGTGGGCCGCTCGGCGCCGGGGAGGGCATCCGCGAGCGCCTCGACCGCCGCAACCTGCATCGCGTAGTCGCGGGTCGCGCTCGCCGGGGTGGTGGCAGTCGTGGTGGTCATGGGGTCTCCTGGGTATCGACGATCACGCAGGCGAGCTGCGATCCGCTCGCTCCCACCGCGGCCTTGGCCATGATCTGGCCTTCGACTGCGAAGTTGAGCGGGCGGTTCTTCGAATGGGTCATGCGGATGAGGTCACCCTCGGCGAGTGCGAGCACGACCTCGGGCTTTACCCGTGTCGGCTGGAACTGCAGCGACACCCGCACGGGAACGCCCGCCAGGTGCGCGAGCATGAGATCGAGGGGCTCGTCCTCGCTGGCGCGCGACGACTCGACTGGCTCCCTCGTGAGCGCGTCTGCGGGAAGCGCAAAAGTGATGAGGGATGTCGCGTCGTCGACCGTCAGCTCGAGCGATGTGACGATCGTCGCATCCAGCGGGCCCGCAGCCTTCGCGGCTTGCGGCGTGTACTCGATTCGGTCGACCTTGACGTTCTGCGGGAACGAGGCGCCGAGGCTGTACGCCATGGTCGCGAGGGCACCGCTGACGACCTTCGTGACGAGCGCCTGCTCGATCGGCGAGAAGGGGCGCTCGGGGATGTCGCGGCGACCGGCGCCGCCGAGCATCCGCTCCGCCCAGCCGAGGCTCGCCTGGAGGGGGAACTGCATGACGCCGCGGGCGAGGACGGTGTCGACCGACAGCAGGATCATCGCCGCCGACTCCGGGAGCGTCTTGATGTACTCCTCGTAGGGAAGCAGCGAGACGCCCACGACGGTGGCGCTGCACTCGGCGCGGAGCTTCGTCGAGAGCTCGGCCACCCAGGAGCGGGCGAAGGAGTCCATGCCGCGCAGCACTTCCGCCGCCTGCTCGCGCGGAAGGCGGGTGGGGCGGGAGAAGTCGTAGGGCTCCGCGTCGATGGTGCGCGTGGGTACGCCGGACACCATCTGAATCGTCACACGCCGAACTATCGGTCGCTGGCGCGCCCGCGTTAGCAAACTACGTGGATTGAGTAGGCCTCCCGAGGCCGCATCGACATCGGGTTTCGATATGAGCGCCAGAGCGCCCTACTCAACCAGCCGTTCAGTGGGTCTCGTTGACGACCTCCGGGATCAGGCTTGCCGCTGCGCCGGGCAGCTCGGTGAGCACGACGATGTCGACGCGCCGGTTGAGTGCAGACTCAGAAGCGACCTCGGGATGCACGCCGCCGTAGCTGGTCGACGAGATCCGCTCGGGCGCGATGACCCCGGTCTCGACGAGCCTGCGCAGCACCGCGGTACTGCGGGCGCCGGCGAGCTCCCAGTCGTTGAGCGCGGGCGAGCCCTGGCCGTACGGGTCGATGTGGCCCTCGACCGAGAGGTGGTTGGGCAGCCCGGTGAGGGCTGCGCCGACCGCGTCGATCGCGGTGATCGCGGTGGCCTGCAAGTACGCGCTGTCGCCCGCGAAGTAGGTCTGGCCGCCGAGGAGCTTGACCGTGAGGCCGCGCTCGTCGATCGAGAAGCTCACCTGGTCCTGGAGCCCCTGGGCCGCGAGGTTGGCGGTGATCTGCTTGACCAGGGAGTCGAACTTCTCGACCTCCTGCTTGGCGGCCTCCTTGTTCTTCTCCTCTGGCGACTTCTCGGCGTTGAATCCGATCCCCTGGTCGTCGACGTACTTCGGGTCGACGATCACGCCCACCGCGGAGTCGACGCTCGTGCTCGGCGTGGTGCCGAACCCGGTCGCGAGCGACGCCTTGAGCTGCTCGTACTTGTCGGCGTCGATGCTCGACATCGCGAAGAGCACCAGGAACAGGCACATGAGCACCGTGATCATGTCGGCGTAGGAGACCAGCCAGCGCTCGTCCGCGTGTCCTTCGTCGTGAGCACCCCCCTTGTGCCCACGACCCCGTCTGCTCATGCCGCCTTCGCCAGCTTGCCCAGCGCGTGCGCCGGCACGAGGGCGCGGAGGCGCTCGCCGACCACGCGGGGCTGGTTGCCGGCCTGCAGGGCGAGGATGCCCTCGACGATGATCGTCATGCGCTGCACGTCGAGCTCGACGAGTCGGATGAGCCGCGTGCCGATCGGCAGCCACAGGAAGTTGGCCGAGAGCACGCCCCACAGCGTCGCGACGAACGCCGCGGCGATGGAGTGGCCGAGCGACGACGGGTCCGACAGGTTCTCGAGCACGTGGGTCAGCGAGACGACCGTGCCGATGATGCCGATCGTCGGGGCGTAACCGCCCATGGTGGTGTAGAACTTGGCGGCCTGGCGGGCGGCGCGCTCGCGCGTCGCGACCTGGTCCTCGAGCATGATCGCGAGGTCCTCGGCGTCCATGCCGTCCGCGACGCCCTGCAGCGCCGACTTGAGGAACTCGTCGTTGATCTTGTCGGCCTCCTGCTCGAGCGCGAGGAGTCCCTGCCTGCGGGCCACCTCCGCGAGCTCGACAAGCTGGTCGATAGTCGCCTGGGGCTTGTACTTGACGCCGATGAAGGCGCGCGGAAGCGACTTGATGGCCTGGATGACATCGGGGATCGTCGTGCTCGCGATGCCGACGGCGATCGTGGCGCCGAACACGAGCATCATCGGGCCGGGGAGCAGGATCGCCGTGAGGCTCGCGCCCTCGACGGTCATCATCCCGATCAGCGCCGCGAAGGCGATGATCAGGCCGATTATGGTTGCCGGATCCATCAGCGGCTCCCGGAGGGGACTGCGCGCTCGGCGCGGTCGAACGGCACGACGCCGAGCGAGGTGCCCGGCCCGTCGAAGGTCGGCATGGCACGGGCGCGGGCGATGACTCCGGCGCGGTAGGCCGCGATCATCTCGATGACCTCGTCCATCGTCTCCGTGACGATGTAGCTGGTGCCCCCCACGAGCGTCAGCGTGGTGTCCGGGCTGGACTGGATGCGCTCGATGAGGTCAGGGTTGACCGCGAAGCGCGTGTTGTTGAGTCGCGTTACCACGATCATGATGACTCCCCCATTGGGCCGACGGAATAGTCGGCGTACTCACCACTCTCGGCGGGGGGAGAAAACACGTTAGGGCAGGCGCGTACCCCGTTCGGGGTCGCACCTGTACCCCAGTTGTAGGTACATCAGCTGGTTGAGTAGGGGGCTCTGGCGCGTGTATCGGAACCTCCTTCCCGGTTTCGATACGGCCGCGGGCGGCCTACTCAACCCGCGTTCGGACTTAGCGCTTCAGGTTCGTCAGCTCCTGGAGGACCTCGTCGGACGTGGTGATGATGCGGGCGTTGGCCTGGAAGCCGCGCTGCGCGACGATCAGGTTGGTGAACTCCTGCGAGAGGTCGACGTTCGACATCTCGAGCGCGCCGCCCATGAGCGAGCCGATGCCGCCGCTGCCGGCCGCGCCGACGGTAGCGCCGCCGGAGTTGATCGAGGTGCGGTAGGTCGACCCGCCCGCCTTCTCGAGGCCGCCCGGGTTGATGAAGGTCGCGAGCGCGATGCGCGCGATGGCCTCGGTGGCGCCGTTGCTGAACGAGCCGACGAGCGTGCCGTCCTTGGAGAGCGAGAACGACTGGAGGGTTCCGGGCTCCTGGCCGTTCTGGTCGCTCGCGGCGATGGTGTCGAGCCCCGCGAATCCGGTCGCCGTTGCCAGGTCGATCGCGATGCCGCCCACCGTGAGCGTGCCGCCGGTGGCGAGGTGGCCGGTCGCGTCGAAGGTGATCGCGCCGGTCTGGGTGGTCGCGCCGTCGATGGCCTTCGTGTCCCAGCCCGCGGCGGTGCGGGTGAACTCGATGGACAGCGTGCGGGCCGCGCCGGTCGCGTCGTAGACGTCGACGTCGCGCGTGAGCTTGGTGCCCACGGCGATGTCGGTCGGCAGGTTGCCCGACATGGTCACCGTGGTGGTCTGCGTCGCGGGGGCGACGGCGTTCTGCGGGAGGGTGATCTGGCCGACCGCGCCGCCGGTGGTGGGCACGACGCCGTTGACCGCGGTCCAGCCCTGCACGAGCGCGCCGTCCGGGGTGACGAGGCGGCCGCCGGCGTCGAAGGAGAACGACCCGGCGCGGGTGTACAGCGTCTCCCCGCCCGACTGCACCACGAAGAATCCGTCGCCGGAGATCATCATGTCGGTCGCGCGGCCGGTCGCCTGCGCCGAGCCCTGCGAGAAGTTCGTCGAGATCGCGGCGACCTGCACGCCGAGGCCGATCTGCGCCGGGTTGCTTCCGCCGGCCTGGGCCTGCGGGCCGCTCGCGCCCTGGGTCAGCTGCGAGAGCGTGTCCTGGAACTGGGTGGCCGAGGCCTTGAACGCCGTCGTGTTGACGTTGGCGATGTTGTTGCCCGTGACGTCGAGCATCGTCTGGTGGGAGCGGAGTCCCGAGATCGCTGAGTAGAGTGCGCGAAGCATGATGTGCCTTTCGTTGGGGTGGAGCTAGGGAGTCTTGGGGGTGGTGACGCCGGAGATGGCGTCGAGGCGGATGGACTTGTCGCCGACGGTGACCATGGGCACCGAGTCTGCGAACGACACCGAGGTGGCGATGCCCTTCTGCTCCTTGCCGTCGGCGTCGGTGTAGGAGACCTCCTTGCCGATGAGGCCGGAAGCGGCCATGCGCATCTGCAGGGAGAAGGACTCCTGCGTCAGGTTCGACATGGTGGTGAGCTGCTCCATGCTGGCCAGCTGCGAGGTCTGGGTCATCATGGCGTTGGTGTCCATGGGCGAGCTCGGGTCCTGTGCGCGGAGCTGCGCGACGAGCAGCTGCAGGAACATCTCGCCGTCCATCTTCTGCTTCGAGACGTTGCCGATCGAGCTGATCGACGAGGGGACCTGCACGCTGCTGTTGTTGACAATGGTGTCGATGGGGCTGGTCATGTGCGTCCTTTCTGTTCTCTGGGTTCAGGCGAGGACGTCGAGGCCGGCGTCGGTGCGGGAGATGGGCCGGATGCCCGTGGCAGAAGCCGGGGCGGCGGAGTCGGTGAGGCGGCCCTGGGCCGGGGCCTCCCTGGGTGCGCTCTCGCGCCCGGACGGCTGGTTGCCGGAGGAGAGGTCGAGCGTCGCCTGGCCGCCGGCGCCGGAGAGGTCGCGGCGCAGGTCGGGAAGGATGTCCCGGATCGCGGCGCGGGCCTGGTCGGTGGGGGCGACGAGCTCGATGCGGATCGAGTCCCCGGTCACGTGGGCGCGCACGGCGACGGGGCCGAGGCTGTCCGGTGTGACGCTGATCGAGATCACGTGCGTTCCGTCGCCGAAGGAGCGCAGCCCCTGCAGTGGACGGCTGAGCTGTCCGACGAGGTCGGGCGCCTGGGCGCGGGCCGGCGCAGCGGGTGCCGCGACCTCGTCGGGGGCCTGGGGGGCCGCCACGGCCGGAGCCGGGGCGGGTGCTACTGGAGCGGCGGGCGCGGTCGTGTCGGGGGCGGGAGCGGCGAGGGGGGCTGCTGTGTCGGATACCCCTGAGACCGCCGCGGCTTCCTTGGCGGTAGGTGCGGGGGCCGCGGATGCCACGAC
>JAODAQ010000025.1 GCA_025463515.1 Rhodoglobus sp. | reverse complement strand
GTGCGGCCGCTCGAGCGAGTTTCCGCCATGTGTCGAGGGTGACGCGGATGTCGTTGACGTGGACGGTCGAGGATCCTTTGTCGAGGAGTTCGGCTGCGATCAGGTCACGGAGATCGTCTGCTCTTCGATTGATGCTCACCGGCTCTGGCATGAGGTTGACGTTACGCCTGTCGGTGGTTCACCGCACCATAGGGACATGCTCACCGACCGCGCGAACCGTCTCCTCGATTTGGAGGAGTCGCACCCTGGCATGACCGGGTCGAAGATGGATCTCGTTCATTCGATGAGCCACAACGCGGCGGCACATTTTCAGGAACTCAACCGGATACTTGACGACCCGGAAGCATTGCGGGAACGGCCGATGCTGATCAAGCGACTGCAGCGGGCTCGAGCCAAACGACTTCAAATCAGGGAGTCTCGCACGTTCGGTTGAACGCCGGCGCAAGCGCGCGGTCCACCGTCACCTTTGTACCCTCTTCGTTGACGATTCTGAGTGCCGCCAAGATCTGGATGGTCTCGTTCGCCTCGAGCGTGGAGAGCCCGACCTTCCGTTTCAACTGGCCAACTGCGACGAATTGCTCGTTTACGACCAGCTGTGCGGCAGAGCGCACATTTTCGAAACGGTCACCGAGCACAGATTGTTGACGCAAGAAGGACTGCCGCAGTTCAACGAGGGAATCCCCGAACTCGTCCCTCGCCACCGCGGCTGCACGACGCTGAATGCGGCGAGGGCGACCGACTTTGATCCACCAGAGGATCAACAAGCCCCCAGCGACAGGAAGGGTGACGTACCAAAACTGGTAGAGCGCGCCGAGGATAGCTAGGATCACCAGCCATTTTCCGATTTCTAAGGTTGCACGCGCGGTTGAATAGCTTGGCATCGCACCTCCTCTGCAGGTGGATTGATACTAGCGGTGACAACAGACACCACTCACGAGGGTTATCAGCACCCAGCCGGGCACGTCGCCGCGGTCGTCGGAAATGGAGGGAAGTCGGCTCATGCCGACGATCATCGTTCGATCGGCGCGGCGGGCCCGCCGACTGTCCACAGCTCCTAGGCGAACCCGAACACCGGCGGCAGCGCCACGACCATGAGCAGCACCCACCCGCCGAACACGGGCAGGTACCCGGTCTGCCAGCGCTCGACGTGCACCGCGGGCCGGCCCTGTAGCACCCGCGCGATCAGGTACGCCGTGACCGCGAGGTTCACGAGCAGCAGCACGTTCAGCCCGAGCGCGGCGACCCGGTTGGCAGTGAAGCCGAACTCCCCCACTCGCGCGAGCATCGACACCAGCACGAGCACATCGAGCACGATGGCCGCGACGACGGCCACGAGCCGAAGCACGTCCATGGTCCGGATGGCGCGGCCCGAATCCCGCGCGGAGATCCCGTAGACCACCAGGCCCAGCACGACCAGCAGGAGCACGTCGAACACCACGAGCAGGTCGCGGTCGAACTCCCGGCCGATCCCGACCGCCGCATAGCCGACCGCCGCGACGAGCAGCATCACGGCGAACAGCGGCGTGAAGATCGCGGTCAGCACCGGGGCGAGGTTCTCGATGACGCTCTTCTTCGCCTCGACCAGCCACGCGGCAACGATGGCGGCACCGGCGGCGCCCGACGGCAGCACCCAGCTCATGACGTCGTCGATCGCGTCCGGGGCGATCGGCGCGAGGATCAGGCTGGTGAGCCCGAGCAGCACCGCACCCCCGAGCGCGATGAGCGCGTAGTAGATGACCCACTCCCCGGTGAATCTGATGAAGTCCATGCGGCGGGTGGATGACCGCAGTTCTCCGCCCACGTAGGCGATACCGACCACGAACCACAGCACGATCGGCAGGTGGATCGCGATGAGGATTCCCGTGGCCGAGTGCGGCTCGAACGGGAACAGTGTCACCGCCGCCGCCATCGCCGCCACCACGGCCAGCAGCGCCAGGGCCCTTGCCACGGGCATCCGGCGGAGCACTGCGAAGTAGGCCGCGAGCACCGGCAGCACGAAGAGGCCGAGGTCGCGAACGAACCACATGCCGTCGGTGCCCGGGATGTCGGCGAGGAGGCGCCCGACCTGGATCAGCACCGCGGCGAGCGCGGCGAACACGAGCATGACCACGAGCGGCTGGCGCGGCTCGTCGTCGGTGCGGGAGATCGCGAGCTGCTTCCAGAGCCGGTCGCTGTGCTCGCGGGCGTACTCGGCGGTGAGGGCGTCGACTTCGCCGAGGCGCTTCACGGCGATGAGGAAGGCCTCGTCGCCGGCGAGTCCCACAGCCTCGAGGTCGGAGACCTGCTCGCGGAGATGGCCCTCGAGCTCATCGGCGTCGGCGGCGTCGACTGCACGGCCGCGGAGGATGGCGGCGCGCCATCCGGCGATCTGGTTCTCGGTCTCGGCGTCCATACTCATGCTCCCGCCGGGGCGGCGAGGCCCCACAGGCCACCCAGGGTGCGGGTGGCGGTGTCCCACTGGCGGCGCTGCTCGGCGAGCTGCGCGCGGCCGGTCTCGGTGATCTCGTAGTACTTGCGGCGCCGGCCTTCCGGAGAGGCGCCCCACTCGGTGGTGACATAGCCGAGCCGGTCGAGCCTGTGGAGGAGCGGGTAGAGCATGCCGTCGGTCCACTCCAGCTCGCCGCCGGAGAGCTCGCGCACCCGCTTGAGGATGGCGTACCCGTAGTTCTCGCTCTCAACGAGAATCGCGAGGACGAGCGGCGTCGCCATGGCGGCGACGAGGTCCTTGTCGATGTTCACGGTGCGAGTATACCTAGGAGAGCTAGGTACGTGTTAGTGCTAGGTATTAGAACCCCACCTGCAGCACCGCGATCCCCGGGAAGATCGCGAACGCGATCGTGATCGGCAGGATCAGGAACACGCGCGGGCTAGACAATCAATTGGGATACTTCTGCCCGCTCACGAGTTCGGGCAGTGCCACCCATATCCGGCGCTGGCGAGCAGCAAGCCAAACAGCATGATGACAATGCCCCCGACCGCTGCCGCGACCGCGAGTCCCATGCCCACTCGATCCTTGCGGACGGCAGCCCGGATAAAGAGCGCCCCTGAGCCTCCGACACCAACAAGGAACGCGAGCTGCGAGAACCGAGCGAACGGGTTGTCGAAGCTACTGGCGCAGGGGTCGACGGCCAGCGTCAGGTCGTCGGTCTGCAAGGCGGCGAAGGCGAACCCGAGCCCGACTACAGCGCCCAGTATCGGAACGATCCACAACGCCCGTCGCGCCATTGCAAGACCTCGCGTCGTTCCCACGCTCATGCTGTTCCATTCCTCGTCCGAGTGCTAGAACCCTAGCTGCAGCACCACCAACCCTGGGAAGATCGCGAACGCAATCGTGACGGGTAAGACGCCGAACACGAGCGGCACGAGCATCCCGATCTCCTTCTTGCCCGCCGCCTCGAGCAGCCTGCCCTTCGCCTCCTCCCTCGCGTCCTGCGCCTGCGCACGGAGCACCTCCACGAGCGGGGTGCCGCGGTCGAGCGCGCCGAGCACCTGGTCTGCGCACCGGGTGAACGCGGGCAGTTCCAACTCGCGCGCGAGGGCCGCGAGCGTGTCGGCGAAGGGCAGGCCAGTGCCGACGGATGCCACGACTCCCGCCAGCTCGCCGGCGAGCTCCCCGTGGCTGACCTTGGCCACCCGCCGCAGGGCGTCGACCACTCCCTCGCCAGCGGAGAGGCACAGCGCGAGAAACTCCAGCACGACCGGCAGCTCGGCGTTCAGCCGCGCAAGCCGGCCAGTGGCCGCGCGATGCAGCAGGCGGTCGGGCAGCAGCACGCCGGCCCCAGCTGACAGCGCGACGATCATGATCTGGACGGGAACCGCAATCGGTCGCGCGAGACCGACAGCGAGGGCAACGCCGATCCCGAGACCGGCGCCCGCGAGACCCCACAGCAACTGTCGGGAGCGGAACGCCGCCAGAGTGAGGGGCGAGCCCGCTTGGCGAAGGCGCCGTGTCGTGGCATCCGCGCCGCCCAGAAGCCCGCCTAGCAGCCGCTGACCCCCTTCGAGAACGGGTGCCAGCACGAGCCCCACGACGGGAAGCGGCCCGGGCGGAGGTGCGGCGATCGCCTCGCGCGCCGACTCCGAGATGTCGGCAAGGTACGGCGCCACCCGGCGGGCGAGTCGCGGGCGGCTCATCCGTGGAGCGAGTCCGACCACGATCCACAGCCCGAACCCGAGACCCACCCCGCATACCACGCCCCACGCCACGACGGCGCTCACGCGAACCACCTCTGCTCCTCGGGCAGTCGGCCGATCGCGAGCATCACGCGGTAGGCCACCACGGAGATCGCCAGCCCCACGACGATCAGCGCAGTGCCGCCGGGAGTCCCGTACGCGACGGCAGCCTCGGGCCGCGTCGCCAGCAGTCCGAGTACGATCCACGGCGCCGCGACACCCAGCTTCGCCGCGTTCATCACCCACGACTGCCGCGCCTCGATCTCGGAGCGGATCGCCGCCTCCTCCCGCAGATACACCCCCAGGTTCCGCAGGATCGTCGTGAGCTCGCCGCCACCGACCTCCCGCGACATCCGAAGTGTCTCGAGCACACGGTCGGCAACCGGATCGGCCAGGCGGCCCTTCAGCGTGTCGAGGCACGCACCGAAGTTGCCGGTGATCCGGTAGTCGTCTGCGAACGCCGCGAAGGCGGCGCGAGTGACTGCTGGCCCGGATGCCGCGAGGCTCGCGACGCCGTCCGGCAGCGCGAGCCCCGCCCGCACCGTCGACACGAGGTGGTCGACCACGTCGGCCCAGACCACCCGGGTGGCGCGGCGGTGCGCGCGAGCCCGCCACGAGATGAGCAGCGTCGGCAGCGCGAGCGCGGCAGCACCGGCGGCTAGCGCGAGCACCGCGACAGGCAGGAGGGCGAAGGCGACGGATGCCACGGCGACTCCGATCACGAGAGACACCGCGCCGACCATGCCGGGAGTGATGCGCTCGAGCCCGGCCTGGGCGAGCCGCTCGCGCCAGAGTGCTCCGAGGGCGGATTGCCGCGGCATCCGCCCCCGCCTTCTCGGCCAGAGCAGCGGCGAGGCGCAGAGCAGGAGTCCCGCAGCCAGCAGCGCACCGAGCAGGGCGCTCACGATGCCGTCCGCAGCACGGTCGAAGGGTCGAGGCCGGCGCTGGCGAACTTCGCGGTGCGGGCCGGGTAGCCGCCTGTCGCGACGAGCTCCCCCGACCGCCTGGCGAAGATCGTGCTCGCCTCGATCACGCCGCCCTCCGCGCGACCGGTCGGAGCGAGGACCTCCACAACCCGGCGGGTGCCCGTTCGGTCCAGCTCGCAGTGCACGACGAGGTCGATGCAGGTGGCGACCGTCGGGACGACGAAAGCCGAGTCGATGTTGCGGCCGGCGAGCAACGGCAGGGTGCAGAGCTTGACGAGGGCGTCGCGGGCGCTGTTCGCGTGGATGCTCGACATGCCGGGCAGCCCGCTGTTGAGCGCGATGAGCAGGTCGAGCGACTCGGCCTCGCGCACCTCCCCCACCACGATCCGGTCGGGGCGCATCCGCAGGGCCTCCTTGATCAGCCTCCGCAGGGTCACCTCGCCGGTGCCCTCAAGGCTCGGCTGGCGGCACTGCAGCGCGACCGTGTCCTGTGCGTCGAGGGCGAGCTCGAACGTCTCCTCCACAGTCACGATCCGGTCAGTCGCCCGTGCGGACGAGAGCAGCGCGCCGAGCATGGTCGTCTTGCCGCTCTGCGTCGCGCCGCTGACCACGATGTTCTGCTGTGCGAGCACGCCCATGTGCAGGAACTGCGCGGCCTGCGCCGGCAGGCTGCCGAGCGACACGAGCGCCCCGAGATCGCGGATGCGCCGGTTGAACTTGCGCACGTTCACCGACCAGTGGCGCCGCGTGATGTCCGGGATGACGACGTGCAGCCGTGACCCGTCGGGCAGCGACGCATCCACGAAAGGGGAGCTCAGGTCGACCCGGCGGCCGGACGACTGCAGCATCCGCTCGACGAGGTCGCGCACGTCCCCCGCCGCGAGCACGAGCGGCGTCTTCTCCGGAACCCCCGACCTCGCCACGAATACCTCGTCGGGCGCGTTGATCCACAGCTCCTCGATGCTCGGGTCGTCGAAGTACGGCTGCAGGGGCCCGAACCCGGTCAGCGCTGCGACTACCTCGCGGGCGGCCTGCGCCTCATCCGGCAGAAGGGGCACGGATCCGCCGAGCGCACGCTCGCTGTAGCGGCGTACCTCGTCCCGCACGTAGGCCTCCGCGAGTTCGGCGTCCGCGGCGAGGTCGACACCGTCGCGCCGCACGCGCTCGCGCACCTGCTCGGCAATGGTCGCGAGGGCGTCGGGCATGCGGTCGATCCTGTGCGACGCAGCATCCGCCCGGCATGCGTTTTCCACAGCGGGTAGACAGATTGGTCGTGGCGTTGGGTGCAAAATGCGTGCACCCAGTGCAGGATTGTTGCGTGACCTTCAGCCTCCACCCCATCGCGGGGACCCCCAACTACCTCATCCGCCAGAAGAAGGCGGACGAGCACTTGGTCACGCTGGTCGCCGAGGTCGTCGAATACCCGGACGGATACACGCTCTACCGCATGGATGCCACCGGCGAACTGGCCACCGAACTCCCCACCCCCGACGACGCGCTCGCGTTCTACAAGGCCTGGGTCATCGAGACCAACCCGACCATCGAGGGGATCGTCGAGGGCTAGTCCGCCGCTCGGATCTGCCAGAAGTACACTGCGTCCGCTCCCCCGCAGACTTCATCGCCGGGGCCGGTGCCGCCCTGCAGCTCGACCTCGTCGCCGGCGCTGAAATGCTCGGAGCCGACCAGCAGGTCGCCCTCGCTCAGCCGTGAGCCGCCCGGTGCGACGAGGGGCTGCGTGCCGTCATCCGTCTCGATGGCCCAGCAGCCCTGCGCGTCGATCGTGAGCGAGCCGGTGATCGTGCGCACGTCCGTGAGGTCGGACGCGCGCAGTGCGTTGCGCACCACCAGGGTGCCGTTCCCGTCGTGCGAGACCGAGGTGCTCGACATGGTGAGGAGGGCAACTACTGCGACGATGACGAAGGCGACGAGCATCCCGAGCGCTACGAGAAGTCTTTGCATGGCTGCGCCCGGGCGAGGTGATCCGATCAGCTGAAGACGGCGGCCACGGTGCGGCGGTCCTGCAGGAGCTGGGGCCACAGGCGGCGGCGATCGCGCACGACGAAGCCGCGGGCGATGAAGCGGTCTTTGCCGTCGAAGCGGGGCGAGTACATCGAGCGGCCGTGCATGGCGCGGAGGTTGTCGAGCATGAGCAGGTCGCCGGGCTGGAGGTTGTGGGCGTCGCGGTTCTCGATGTAGACCTGCACGACCTTCTCGAGCAGCTTCTGCGCGTCTGCGGTGATGCCGTGCATGAGGTCCTGGTCGACGAGGACGTAGGGGTCGTCATCCGGGCCGTTGAGGATCGGGAACGGGCCGCGGATCGCGTCGGGGTTCGGGATGAACGGCTGGAACGACTCGTCGATGGTGGTCGCCCACAGCGGCTGGCGGAGCTTGGCAACCTCTTCGGGCGTGAACAGTTTCGCGATTTTGCGGCCGGAGAAGGCGTAGGTGAGGGCGTCGGGGTCGCCGCGCAGTGCGCCGAGGATGACGTAGTCGGGCTTGTAGTCGGAGAAGCACTGCTCGGTGTGCGCCTCGAGCTCGACCTTGGAGCCCTGCGACTGCTGGGTGGTCGCGAGCTTGGGGTTCGGAACCATGTCCTGGATGAGGTGGCCGTTGCCCTCCGCCTCGTAGGCGATCATCGTGCCGAGGAGCTGGGCGAGAACCGCCTGCTGCTTCGCGAAGGTGGTCTTGGCGCCGATGCCGCCCTTGTTGTCGAGCGGGGTGTCGACGAGGTCGTCGTCGACGATCAGGCCGCGGACCACGAGGATGCCCGTGTCGGAGCCGAAGTTCGAGAAGTTCAGGATCGCGTCGCGCACCTCGGCGGGCACGGAGAACGAGGCGGCAGCGGCCTGCAGGTTGAAGTCGTCGGGCTGCGTGTTGGCGTCGGCGGTGATCGTCAGCGCAGCGGTGCGGATGGCCTCGGCCTGCGCGGCGTCGAGAGTGAAAAGGCTCGGCTGGAGCTCGTGAACGGTAATGTCGCTCTCCTTGTTTCTCTTGTTGGCGCTGGTTGGCGCCCTCACCTAAATTACACCCCCGAAAATGAGTGTAAGGGTACCCTCAGTAACCTCATAGGACCTTGGTCCCTCCTAGACTCATACCTGCCAGCGGGAGTGGTGAAATTGGCAGACACGCAGGATTTAGGTTCCTGTGCTTTCGAGCGTGCGGGTTCAAGTCCCGCCTTCCGCACGTGACGTTGCAGAATGGTCGCATGCCTGGGCTGGATGACGTGAGCCGCATTGCCGCGAGCCTGCCGGGCAGCGAGGAGAAGCCCTCCGGCGGCGGGCTCGCCTGGTTCGTGCGCAAGCGGCCCTACGCCTGGGAGGCGGTCCCGTGGCCCAGCGAGGCAGAGCATGTGCGCGCGCTGGTCTCGGCCGAGCCCTGCATCGGCGTGTGCCTCGCCGACGAGGACGACAAGCGCGCCCTCGTGCAGGGCTGGCCGGAGGCGTTCGTCGCCTCAGAGACGAAGTGGGGCGGCCCGAAGATCCTCATCCGGCTCGGCGCGGTCGACTCTAGCCACTTGGTCGAGCTGGTCACTGAGTCCTGGCGCATCCGCGCACCGAAGTACCTTCGAGCCGAGTTCGACGGCTAGGCCACCGGCGCGATCCGCGCGTACACGGGGACGGCGACCGTTCGTCCCGGGGACGAACTGCGTAACCGCGAGGATGACGTCCGGCACCCAGGAGAGCACGAGCGCGACCGGCACGATTCCACCGCGACTCGTCAATGGATGCTCTCGGTGGGCCATTCTGGAGCACATTCTGCAGACTCATCCCGGTCGGCCCGAACGACTCCCGAGCCGATCTACGCTAGGAGCATGGCCCGTACCTACTCCCTGCGCCGTCGGTGGCGCTCGCACGACTTCGACATCGTCAACGATGAGGACAACGTGCGCGGCCAGGTCATCGAATCGCCGGCCGGATTCACGGTCTACCTGATTGGCGAGTTCCAGCCCTTGCTCCCCGCCCTGCCCGACGCCGAGGCCGCGCTCGACGCGTTCGAGGCGTGGGCGTCGAAGAACAGCACCGCCACGATCCCGGTACTTCCCAAGCGCGACAAGCCCTAGTCGGCCGAGCGGCTCCCCCGCGGCTCCGCGATGAGCGCCTCGAGCGGCATCATCGCCGCTCCGAGCGCGACCGTGTCGCCCCCGAACCGGCACGCGGCCAGCTCGAACTGCGACCCCGGCCGTACGAGCGCCTCGGCGCGCGTGGCCTCCTCAATGCGCGGGCTCAGCCCCTCCATGAGGCGCAGTCCCACCCAGCCGCCGATGACGACGCGCTCCGGGTTGGTGAGGTTCACGAGCCCGCCGAGCGCCGAGCCGAGCGTGGCGACGAGCTCATCGACCACCGAGACGGCCACCGGGTCGGTCGACTCGAGCAGTTCGCCGATAGCCCGCCAGCCCGAGCCCTCGAAGGTGCCCCCGGCCTCGCGCCACTGCTCGAGGATCGCGTCCGCGCCCAGGTAGGCCTCGATGCAGCCGTGCGCGCCGCAGCGGCACAGCCGTCCGTTCCGCACGATCTTGACGTGCCCCCACTCGCCGGCGCTGCTCGTGAGCCCGCGGGCGAGTTCGCCGTTCGACACGATGGCGAGACCCACACCGCGGCCGAGCAGGACCACGAGGGCCTCCCCGACACCGCGGGCCGAGCCATCCCACAGTTCCGCCATCGCCTGCGTCTTGGCGCCGTTCTCGGCGAATACGGGGATGTCGTGCGAGACGAGGTCGGCCACCGGGATGGGCGGCCAGCCGAGGCTCTGCGCGTAGAGCACCTGGCGGCCGTCGGCATCCGACTCGACTATGCCGGGCAGGCCGAGGCCGATGCCGACCATGCGCTCCCAGGCCTGCGGGTTGCGGGCGCGGAGCGCGTCCAGGGCCTCGTCGAGGTCGGAGGCTATCGCCTCGATCGGCTCGCCCTCGCGGCCGCCGCGGAACTCGCGGTCGACCCGTGCCATCGACAGGTCGAACAGCTCGACGGCGACGCCGCGCTCGCCGACATCCGCACCGAGGAAGTACGCCCCGGTCGGGTTGGGGGCGAGCAGGGTGACGGGCCGCCCGCCGCTCGACGCGACGGACCCCGCCTCGATGATGAGCCCCTCGGAGATCAGCTCGGAGACGAGGTTGGTGACCGACGCGACCGACAGCCCAGACTCGCGGGCGAGCGCCGCCCGCGACGTCTGGCCGTTGAGGATCACGCTGCGCAGCGCCTGCGCGCGGTTGCGCTGGCGCACCTCGCTGACGGTCGCCGGGCCCGCTGCGGTGGTTGCGCTGCGCCCGGTCATGAATCCAGAACCTACCAAGTCTGGTCGCCGCCCGAGGGATAGATGCGGCTGACCGTCGTGTCCGCCGTGGCAATGACCCGGATGCCGCGTGCCGAGCGCTCCACGCGCACGAGCGAGTCGAGCCCCGCGTCGTCGCTCACGCGCGCATCTGCAACGCCCTCCACCTCGAACTCGAGCCAGTCGCCGGCGGAGAGGTCCACGACCAGCTCCTCCGTCACGCGGTACGCGCGGCCGTCACTCTGCTCGAAGGGGTTCTCGGGATTGTCGCCCGCGCGCGCCCACCGCAGGGGCACGGTGTCGTCATCCCGGATGCCCGAGACGCCGCCGCGCGCAGTGATCGAGTACGACTCTCCGGCGCCCCGGTAGCCGTAGCCCCACGCCGGGATCACGGTGGGCCGCGACGCGAGCATCGCCGCGACGACCTCGGGCTGCCAGCGGCAGTTCTCGATCTTCATCGCCTGAAGCAGGTCGTTGAAGACCCGCGCAGCCTCGACCGGCGTAATCGCGGACGGGTCGTCGATCGACGCGACCACGCGGTCCCAGCCCTCCGGCGCCACGATCGACGCGGGCGACGTGCGGGTCTCGATCTTCTTCCACGGCCAGAAGTTCCAGCCGATGTCGTGCGCCTCGTACAGGCGGAAGGCCGTGTAGATCCACTCGAGGGTGTTCTCCCCACCCTCGCCCATGTAGATCGGCAGGCCGAGCCGGTCGCGCGCCTCGAGGAACTGCGCGATCGACGCCGTATCGGGCGACGACCAGTACTTGTGGAACTGCAGGAGCGAGTTCTCGTCCCACACCTCAGTGAAGATGCTCCAGTTCGTTGCCCAGTGGGCGCCCTCGTAGACGATGAGGTGGCCGGGATCGACCGCCCGGATCTCGCTGGTGAGGTCGCGGTAGAGCTCGGCCAGGGCATCCGCATAGGTGTGCTGCCACTCGTTGGGCAGCGGCTCGTTGAGCAGGTCGTAGCCGAGGACCACGGTCTCATCCCGGTAGCGGGTCGCCAGATCGCGCCACAGGCGCACCGTGAGCTCGCGGTAGCGCGGCTCCATGAACAGCTCGGGCAGGTTCCGCGGGGAGTCGTCGATGTTCGTGCCGGTCTGCCCGCCCGGTGCGCCGTGCAGGTCGAGCAGCACCCACAGCCTGTGCGCGCGGCACCACTCGATCAGCCGGTCGATCATCGCGTAGCCGGCTTCGATGGGCTCGCCGTCGTCGTCCTGGATCACCCGCGAGTTGATCGGCAGGCGAACATGGTCGAACCCGGATGCCGCGATCAGCGCGATATCCGCCTCCGAGATGAATTCCGCCCGGAACCCGTCCCAGAACTGCTCGGCGCCGGCCACCCCGAGCAGCCGCTCCGTGAGCCACTCGATCTCCCGGGGGGACTCAGCCCCCGGGCCGAACCGCCACATGTAGCCCTCGGGCAGCATCCAGTTGCCGAGCCCGACGCCGCGCAGGAGCAGCTGGCGCCCGGAGCCGTCCACGAGCCGGGCATCCTTGGCGTGCACGAAGCCGTCGAACGAGGCGGGCCTGGGGGCGAAGGCCATGGTGGGGAGAACGTCGGTCATGGGTGCCTTACTTGAGTCCGGAGAGGGCGAAGCCCTGGATGACGTAGCGCTGGAAGACGATGAACACGATGAGGATCGGGATGACCATCACCGAGGCCGCCGCCATCTGCAGCGAGGGGTTCACGGCGAGCTGCTGGTTGAGCAGCGCGAGGCCGACCGAGAGCGTGTAGAGCTTCTGGTCGCTGGCGATGATGAGCGGCCAGAGGAAGCTGTTCCAGCCGGAGATGAAGGTCAGGACGACCTGCACCGCGAGGATCGGCCGCGACATGGGCAGCACGATCTGCCAGAACGTGCGGAACTCGCCAGCGCCGTCGAGGCGCGCGGCCTCGAGCATCTCGGTGGGAATGGTCGTCATGAACTGGCGGAACAGGAAGATGCTGAAGCCGCTCACGAGGGTGGGCAGGGCGATACCGACGAGGGTGTTCGTGAGCTTCATCCCGTTGAGGATCAGGTAGGTCGGGATCATCGTCACTTGGACGGGGATCATCATCGTCGCGAGCACGAGGAAGAACATCCAGCGGCGGCCGCGGAAGTCGAACTTCGCGAACGCGTAGCCGGCCATCGCCATGAGCAGCAGCCCGATGAACCCGATCGCGACGACGATGATCGTGTTGAGGAAGTAGCGGCCGAAGTCGAGCTCGGTGAACAGGGCCTGGTACCACTCGAGAGTGGGCTCCTGCGGCAGGATCGTCGGCGGGAAGTCGATCGACTCGCGCTGCGGCTTGAGCGAGGTCGCGATCATCCAGAGGAACGGGAACGCGGTGATGAGGGCGCCGATGCCCAGGGCGATCCCGATCGAGAGGGTGAGGCCGCGCGAACGGCGGCGGTTCGAGGCATCCCGGTTAGTACTCATCGTCGGCCCTCCTCAGCCTCAGCTGGATCAGCGTGATGACGGCGATGATCGCGAACAGGACCACGGAGCCGGCGCTCGCGTAGCCGAACTGGTTGAGCCGGAACCCCTCCTTGTACAGGAAGATCGACACCGATGTCGTCGCGCCGAGGGGCCCGCCGTCGGTGAGCACGAACGGCTCGTCGAAGAACTGCAGCCACGCGATCGTGGTCGTCACGGAGACGAAGAAGATCGCGAACCGCAGCAGCGGGATCGTGATCGAGAACGTCTTGCGCCACTCCCCCGCGCCGTCGATGGATGCCGCTTCGAGGTACTCCTTGGGCACGCCCTGCAGCGCCGCCAGGAAGATGATGATGTTGAGCCCGGTGCCGCGCCAGACCGCGACGAGCCCTACCGAGAACTTGGACAGCCACGGGTCGGAGAGCCACTGCACGGGCTCCGCGCCCACCAGCGAGAGCAGGTAGTTGAAGAGGCCGAACTGCGTGTTGTAGAGGTAGCTCCACACGAGCGAGACGGCCACGATCGCGGTGATCGCCGGGATGAAGTAGAACGAGCGCAGCGCCCGGAAGAACCAGTTCTGACTCTGGTTGAGCAGCAGCGCCGTCGCGAGCGAGAGCACGACGATCGCCGGGACGCCCACGACCGCGAACAGGCCCGTGTTGCCGAGCGCCTGCCAGAAGTCGGGGTCTCCGAACAGCGTCACGTAGTTGTCGACGCCGACGAAGTCGACGTTGCTCCAGCTCGCGAAGGCCGAGATGTTCATGTCGGTGGTGCTGATCACCGCGGCGACGAGGATCGGGAAGATGCCGAACGTGATCAGCAGCAGCATCGCCGGGGAGACGAACAGGTAGGGAGTCAGGCGGTTGCGCACGAGCATCCTTTCCTGGTCGAGGGGCGGAGGGGGCCGCCCGGTCGGACGGCCCCCTGGGGTGGTGCTACTTGAGGCCCTTGGTCGCGTCGTAGAACGTGGCGAGCGACGAGTCGCGGTCCGCCCCGGTCAGCACGATCGCGTTGAGGGCGTTGAGCAGGCCGGTTCCGACCACGCCGTCCCAGTTGGCGACGATTGGCAGCACGCGCGCGGTGGCGAGCTGGTCGGTGTACACCTTCACGTTCGGGTCGGAGTTGAGCGTGGCATCCGCCAGCGCCGCGTTCACCGTCGGGAGCGCGCCGGTCAGGCCGTACCAGGCGAGCTGCTGCTCGGGCTGGGACACGTACTCGAGCAGCTTGAGCGACGCGTCCTTCTGGTCGGTGTTGTACCAGACGCCAAGGTTCGAGCCCGCGAACAGCGAGACCGAGCCGCCGTCGCCGGAGGGCAGCGGGCTGGCCTGCCACTTGCCGTCGAGCTCGGGCGCCGCATCCGAGATGCCCTTGCCCAGGTACGGGCCGCTGACGATCATCGGGGCGATGCCGGAGATGAATCCCTGCTGCTGGTCGAAGTCGCTGTTCGTCGGCACGCTGCCGTCGGCGTAGAGGCCCGTGTAGAGGTCGACCGCGTCGGCGAACTCGGGGGTGTCGAAGTCGACGTTGCCGTCGGCATCGATGACCTCGCCGCCCATGCTCCACGTCATCTCGATCGGCAGGGGCGCATCCCACTGCGGGATGTAATAGCCGTACTGGCCGTCGCCGCGCGCCGTGAGGGTCTTGGCGTCCGCGCGCAGCTCGTCCCAGGTGGCGGGCGGCGCGTCGATGCCGTTCTCCGCGAGGATGTCGGTGCGCGTGAAGAGCACGCGCGTGTCGCTCGACCACGGGATGCTCACGATCTTGCCGTCGACGGCGGTCGAGGCACCGGCCACGCCCGCGGGGAAGTTCTCGGGGGCGAGGCCCGGGTAGTTCGCGAGCTCGTCGTCGAGCGGCAGGAGCGCGCCGGCCGCGGCGAACGTCGCGAGCTTGGAGAGGCCGATCTCGAGGATGTCGGGGCCGGAGCCGGACGCGACGGCGGTGGTGAGCTTCTCGTCGATCGAGTCCCAGGGGATCGCGACGACGTCGACGTCGATGCCGCTGTCGGCGACGAGCTTCTGGAAGTTCTCGCCCGAGTCGCCCATCACCCAGACGGTGAGCGGGCCTTCGGCCTCGGCGGGCGCCTGCGCGGCGCAGCCGCTCACGCCGAGAGCGAGGCCCGTGATGGCGATGCCCGCCAGCACGGAGGTTGCTGTTCTCTTCATTGAGGTTCCTTTTCTCTGTGTGTGCATTATCTGTGTGGTGCGATCAGGCTGCTAGATGTGCCACTGCCGCCTGATGTTCGGTGATGAGGCGCCGGTACCAGTGCGCGCTCAACTTGGGGATCCGCTCCTGGGTGCGGTAGTCGACCCACACGAGGCCGAAGCGCTTGCTGTAGCCCTCGGCCCACTCGAAGTTGTCGAGGAACGACCACGCGTAATAGCCGCGCAGGTCGACCCCGGCCTCGATGGCCTCGGCCGCGGCGCCGAGGTAGCCGCGCAGGTAGTCCACGCGCTCGGTGTCGACGACGTCGCCGTTGGGGTCGACGTAGTCGTCGTAGCTCGCGCCGTTCTCGGTGACGTAGACCGGCAGCGGCGTGAACTCGCGCGCGACCCGGGTGAGCACCGCGGTGAGCGACGCCGGGATGACCGACCAGCCGAACGACGTGGTCGCGGGCTCGGCCGGCACCTCGAGCACGCCGAAGGGCTGCGAGTCGTCGTGCGAGGCGATCACGCGCTGATAGTGGTTGACGCCGGCGAAGTCGGTCGGCGCCGAGATGATCGCGAGGTCGCCGTCCTGCACCACGTCGGCCAGGCCGCGCTCCCCGAGGGTGTCCCAGACGGCGGCGGAGTACTCGCCCAGGTACACGGGGTCGAGGAATATGCGGTTGCTCGACGCGTCGAGGCGGACGGCGGCGGCACGGTCATCCGTGCTCTCGCTCGCCGCCACGATGTCGGTGACGATGTTGGTGACGCCGACGGATGCCCCCGGCTGTGCCGCGCGGATGCCGGCGACCGCGAGCCCGTGCGCGAGGTTGAGGTGGTGGGCGGCGTGGATCGCGGCGCGGTAGTCCTGGCGACCGGGAGCGTGCGCGCCCTTCCCGTACCCGAGGAACGAGCTGCACCACGGTTCGTTGAGCGTGACCCAGTCCGTGGCGAGGTCGCCGAGGGCCTCGACGGCCTTGGTCGCGAACTCCGCGAACCGGTAGGCGGTCTCGCGCACCGGCCAGCCGCCCTCGTCCTCGAGGGGCTGCGGCAGGTCCCAGTGGTAGAGCGTGACGAGCGGCCGGATGCCCCGTGCCGCCAGCCCCGCGAGCACCTCCCGGTAGAACGCCACCGCAGCCGGGTTCAGGTCGCCCCGCCCGCTCGGCTGCAGCCGCGACCACGACACCGAGAGCCGGTAGTCGGTGACCGCGAGGCTCGCCAGCAGGTCGAGGTCCGACTCCCAGCGGTGGTAGTGGTCGCACGCGATGTCGCCGGTGTCGCCGTGGTGGCTGAGGCCGGGGGTGTGCGAGAACGTGTCCCAGATGCTCGGGCCGCGACCGCCCTCGAGCGCCGCGCCCTCGATCTGGTACGCGGCGGTGGCGAGACCCCAGCGGAAGTCCTGCGGGAAGCTGCCGACCTTCTCGACGGAGGCCTCGGCGCGCAGCCGGGCGGCGGGAGTGGTGTCGGTCATCGTTGATCGCATTCGGGTCGGAGTGTGCCGGGGCTCTCGTCCCGACTTATTTCAAGACTTACTATAAGCCTTGTTCGAAGTATGTCAAGCGGCATCCGGGGGTTACCCCCAGCGTGTTGCCCGGTAGCGCCTAGTACTCTGACTGGAACGCCCTGACTGCCGCCCGCGCGGCCGCAGCCGACGACTGGAGCTCAGCCCCTTGGTACACGCCGCACTCATCCCCTGGCTCGACCCCGAGAAGCTCATCGTGGGCTTCGGCCCCTTCGCACTCCTCGCGGTGTGCATCATCGTCTTCTCGGAGACGGGCCTCCTGCTCGGCTTCCTCCTCCCGGGCGACACGCTGCTGATCATCGCGGGCGTGCTCACGTTCTCGGGGGTGATGGACATCGACATCTGGTGGGTGTGCCTCGCGATCTCGGTCGCGGCATTCCTCGGCGGCGAGGTCGGCTATCTGATCGGGCACAAGGTGGGCCCCAGGATCTTCGAGCGGAAGGAGTCTGGCCTCTTCAGCATCGAGAACGTCCGACGCACCAACGCCTTCTTCGAGCGCTTCGGCGGCCTCGCGGTGATCGTGGCGCGCTTCGTGCCGATCGTGCGCACCTTCGCCCCCGTCGCGGCCGGCGTCGGGCACATGAACTACCGCCGCTACTCGTTCTACAACGCGATCGGAGCGGTCATCTGGGGCACTGGCGTCACGCTCGTCGGGTTCCTGCTCGGCTACATCCCGCCTGTGCGCGACTTCGTGGTGGAGTACATCGACCTCATCCTCATCGGTGCCGTGGTCGTCACCCTCGTGCCCACGATCTACCACTACATCCAGTCGACCATGAAGGCCCGCAAGAAGCGCGCGGCGGGCATCCCCACGGACGCGGAGGTCGAAGCCCTCGCCCTCGACCCGAACAAGTTCGACCAGAAGCTGGGCGACTAGCTAGAGTTCGCGGTCGAGCCGCGCGGCGAGCTCGTCCAGCGCGCGGCCCGCTCGGGCCCTGACCTTCGGCTCCTCGTCATCGAGCGCCTCGCGGAGGTCGTCGGCCTGCTCGAACTCGCCGACGCGCCCGAGGGCCCAGGCCGCGGCATCCCTGACCCGCCAGTTCTCGTCGCGCAGTAGCGCCGCGAGCCGCTCGGGCACGCCGAGCTCGCGGATCGCGCAGACTCGCGCGCACACCATCCGCACGCGCCAGGCCTCGTCACCGAGCCCCTGGAGCACGGATGCCGCGGCGCCCTCCGCCCAGGAGGACTCGAGTGCGCGGGCTCCCCAGGAGCGCTGCCAGTAGCGCGGCCACGATCCGTCGATCGCGCCGGGGCTGGCCCGGCCGCCGAGGTACTCGAGGAACTCGGCATCCTCGTTACCGCCCGAGAGCAGGGCCGCGCACCGCTCGGCGAACTCGCGCTCCCCGTACCGCGCGACAGCTGCTCGCAGTCGTGCGGAGTGGGACAGCCCGAGCTCGGGGATCACGGCGCGATTCGCGCCCTCAGTGCCGCGATGGCCTGCTGGGCGCCGCGGCGCACGTCGATCTCGGGATCCCTGAGCAGGGGCTCGATCACCTCGATGTTCGAGCCGACCACTCCGAGGGCGCGAGCCGCAGCCGCGCGAACCCGCGCGACCTCGTCGGTGAGGAGCTCGGTAAGGTTCGGCTCCACGTCCAGCTTGCGGCCGGCGGCGACGCGGGCGGCCATCTCGCGCACGCGCCAGGCCTGGTTGTTGAGCGCGGACGTGACGGCGAGCACCGCGGAGTCGTTCCACACGTAGAGCAGGGCCCTGGTGCCCCAGAGCTCGGGCCAGTACAGCACGGGCGCGCCTTCGAGGATTCCGCGGGCGTGCTCGCCGCCGACGTAGAGGAGGAAGTCCTCCCCCTCGTTGTTGCCGGCGATCAGCGAGAGCGAGCGGAGCACGACGGTGTTCTCGCCGTACTCCGCCACGGCCGCAGCCAGTCGCGCTTCGATGGGCAGGTCTACGGGTACTGGGGCAACACGGTCGTCAGGCACGCGTCAACCCTACGTGCTACGAGCGCGGCTCCCACCGGAACATCGCCTTGGCTGCCACGAGGGCGACGACGGTCCAGGCGATGGTCGGGATGAGCAGCAGCGGCACCCGCGAGAGATCCCCGTCGTACCAGACGATGCCCATGAGCTCCGGGATCGCGCCCAGCGGCAGTGCCTGCTTGACCAGGCCGAGGTCCTGCGTGCCGGTGAGGGTAACCCAGAAGGTCACGCCGACGGTCACGAAGAACAGCGGCAGGGTCGTGAACTGGGCGTGCTCCGGCGAGTTCGTCACGCCCGCCGTCGCGACGGCGAAGCCCGCGAACATCACGTCGACCAGCAGCACCACGGGCACGAGCAGCCAGCCGTGCACGGGCAGGGCCGAGGCGGAGACCGCGAGGCCCGTCATGATGATCGCGACCTGCAGGAGGCCGACGAGGATGATCGGGGCGATCAGCCCCGCGATGATCGCCGGATCGGATGCCGCCGAGCTCCGCAGCCTCTTGAGGAACAGGTTCTGGCGGCGGGCGGCGAGCGTCGTGGTGCCGGTGACGTACACGCCGAGTCCGAGCATCGTGGCGATCTGCAGGGTCGCGGCGAACGCGAGCCCGCCCTCCGGCGGGCGGTTGAGGATGAAGATCCCGCCGATGACGAGCGGGGAGAGGATGCCGAGCGTTGCCACGAGGCGGTTGCGGACGAGCATCCGGAGTTCTGAGACGGCGATGGCGATCATGAGTGTGCTCCTGTGGTGAGGTCGCGGAAGAGGTCGTCGAGGGATGAACTGGCGGCGCTCAGCTGGTCGAGGCGGTGGTTGCCGCGGTCGGCCCAGGCGAGCAGTGCCGTGAGGTCGCCCTGCAGGTCGTCGGTCGTCACGACCACGAGGCCGTGCTCGGTCGAGCTGATCGGCAGGGGGAGGTCGGCACCGGGCGGCGCGACGAAGCGGATGTGCGAGGGCTCGGCCGCGACGAGCTCGGCGAGCGTGCCCTCGCGCTGCAGCACGCCCCCGTGCATGAGCCCGATGCGGTCGGCGTAGCGCTGCGCCTCCTCGAGGTAGTGGGTGGTGAGGATGACCGTGGTGCCCTGGTCGCGGAGGTCGCCGACCACCTCCCATAGCGCTTCGCGGGCCGTCGGGTCGAGCCCCGTGGTCGGCTCGTCGAGGAACACCAGCTCTGGCGCGCCCCAGATCGCCATGGCGAAGTCGAGGCGCCGCTTCTCGCCGCCGGAGAGCTGCACCACTCGCGTCTCCGCCTTGCTGCGGAGGTCGACGGTGTCGAGCAGCTCGTCCGCCGAGTCGTCCCTGCCGGAGAGCCTGCCCGCGAGCCGGAGCGACTCGATGGTGCTGAGCTCCCCCGCGAAGCCGGACTCCTGGAGCATGATCCCCACCCGCGGGCGGATGCGGCGGCGGTCGGTCGGGTCGCCGCCGAGCACGGACACCGAGCCGGAGGTGGGCCGGCGATGGCCCTCGATCACCTCGAGCGTGGTGGTCTTGCCCGCGCCGTTGGTGCCGAGCAGGGCGTACACCTCCCCGCGGGCGACGGCGAGGTCGAGTCCTTGGACGGCGGTGAAGTCGCCGTATCGGTAGCTGAAGTTCGTCGCGCTGACGACGGTCTCTGTGGGCATGGGCTCCACGTTCGTCGCACGGCGGCGCGCGCGGTAGGGCGACGAGGCACGTCCTCGTGTGACACCTGTCATACGAGGGCATGACATCGCGGGCTGCTCGCGCGCGGGCATCCGGGAGAGGATGGAGGGATGGAGACGACGGGGGCCGAGCGCGCGCTCGCACGGATGCGGCGCTACACGACCTGGTCGCTCGTGCTGATGACCGCGTTCTTCGTCGTGCTCTCGGCAACCGGCACGACGTCCGTCTGGTACCGGGTACTGCTGCTCGTGGTGGGCGCCGCCGCCACGTACTACATCAACTGGTGGGAGCGGATGCCCCCACTGTGGCTCACCCTGCCGCTCGTGGCCGCGGCATCCGCGCTGTGGACGGTGTCGCTGTTCTTGCTGCAGTCGCCGATCTCCGCGCTGGTGCTGTTCATCATCGCCATGGTGCCGATCTCGCAGCTGCGCCGGCACCGCGCGGCCCTGGCGCTGCTCTCCGTCGTACTCGCGCTCGTGCCCGTGGGCATCGCGTGGGCGGTCTGGCCCGAGAAGGTCTGGGCAGTCCCCGCCGCGACGGCCGTCGCCTGCGCGGCCGCCGCGGCCTTCCTGCTCTTCCTGAACCGCTACGCGTGGGGCCTCTACCTCGAGATCGACTCCGCCCGACAGCTCGCCGCCGACCTCGCCGTGGCGCAGGAGCGCTACCGGTTCGCGAGCGACCTGCACGACATCCAGGGCCACACCCTGCACGTGCTCCGGCTCACGACCAAGCTCGCCGCCAAGCTGATCGACACCGACCCGGATGCCGCGCGCGCGCAGCTCGCCGAGGCCGACGCCCTCATCGCCGAGACCCTCGCGAACACCCGCAGCCTCGCCTTCGGCGACCGCAAGGTCACTCTCGCGGGCGAGCTCGCGAACGCGGAGAGCCTGTTCGAGGCCGCCGGGATCGCGTGCCGCACCACCGGCACGCCGGCCGCCGGCCCGCACGAGGAGCTGTTCGGCCTGGTCGTGCGCGAGGCGACGACGAACATCCTCCGGCACGCGCAGCCGACCACCGTGGAGATCGCCATCGACCCGAAGCGGCTGAAGGTCACCAACGACGGCAGCCCCGCCACGAGCCGCGCGCCGAGCGGGCTCGCCCGCCTCGCCGAGCGCTTCGCGGCGGTCGGCGGCTCCCTGCGCACGAGCACGCGCGACGGCGTGTTCACGACCGAGGCGACGACCGCATGATCCGCGTCCTCATCGCTGACGACGAGAACCTGCTCCGGGTGGCCCTCGCCTCCCTCCTCGACCTGGAGGAGAACATCACGGTCGTCGCCCAGGCCGACAATGGCCCGGATGCCGTGGCCAGAGCTCGCGAGCACTCCCCCGACGTCGTGCTCCTGGACCTCGAGATGCCCGGCATGGACGGGATCGAGACCGCCGCCGCGATCCTCGAGCACCGGCCAGGGCAGCCCATCATCCTGCTCACCCGGCACGCACGGCCCGGCGTGCTCAAGCGGGCTCTTGCCGTCGGCATCCGGGGCTTCCTCGGCAAGACCGTCGACCCGGAGCGGCTCGCCCTGATCATCGCGGACGTGCACGCGGGCCAGCGCTACATCGACTCCGAGATCTCGACGGCCGCGATGATGGACGACTGCCCGCTCAGCGAGCGCGAGCTCGACGTGCTGCGGCTCACCGCGGAGGGCTACTCGGTGCGCGAGATGAGCGCGAGCCTGCACCTCGCCTCGGGCACGGTGCGCAACTACCTCTCGGCGGCGCTGCAGAAGACCGGCACCTCGTCGCGGCACGAGGCCGCCCGCCGCGCCCGCGAGCGGAACTGGCTCTAGTCGACCCAGATCGAGGCGAGGGCCTCGGGCGCCAGCTGGAGGCGCTGCTCCGGGGTGACGACGGCGTCGACCACGATCCCCTCCGCCTCCAGGTGCCTCAGCAGCAGCGGGTCGCGGTCGGAGATGCGCACCACGCGCCCGCCCTCCGCCTCCGCGAGCAGCCGTGCGGCGGGCCGCTCGACGGTGCCGTCGGCCGCCGGGATCGGGTCGCCGTGCGGGTCGCGCACCGGATGCCCGAGCTGGGCGTCGAGCGCATCGAGCAGCCTGTCGCTCATGGCGTGCTCGAGCACCTCCGCCTCGTCGTGCACCTCGTCCCACGTGTAGCCGATGTGGTCGACCAGCCAGGTCTCGATGAGGCGGTGGCGGCGGATCATCCGCAGGGCCAGCGCCGTGCCATCCCTGCTCAGCTCGATCGCGCCGTAGGGCTCGTGCACGACGAGGCCCTGCGCGACGAGCTTCTTGACCATCTCCGTGACGGACGACGCGGCAAGGCCCAGCCTCGCGGCGAGCGCGCCCGACGTGATCGGCTCGGGCTGCCACTCGGTGTGCGCGTAGATCACCTTGAGGTAGTCCTCGACGACGGAGTTCATGTGCCGCTCACCACGAGCACGATCAGCAGCACGTTCAGCACCGTGATGAGCCCGGCCGACGCCCAGCCCGCGATCCGCAGCCAGGGCCGGTTCACGAACTCCCCCATGACCTTCTTCGAGCTCGCCAGGAACACGAGCGGGATCAGGGCGAACGGGATGCCGAAACTCAGCACCACCTGGCTGAGCACGAGTGCGCGCGTGGGGTCGAACCCGATGCCGAGCACGACGAGGGCCGGGATGAGCGTGATGACCCGTCGCGCGAGCAGTGGCACGCGCACCTTGAGCAGCCCGCCCATGATCGCCGAGCCCGCGTAGGTGCCGACGCTCGTGGAGGCCAGGCCCGACGCGAGCAGGCCGATCGCGAAGATGATGCCGACAGCCGGGCCGAGGGTCGCGACCACCGCCGCGTGGGCGCCCTCGATCGAGTCGGTGCCGTCGATGCCCCGGAGCGCGGATGCCGCGAGGAGCAGCATCGAGATGTTCACCGCGCCCGCGACGAACAGGGCGCCGCCGACGTCCCACCGAGTGGCGCGCAGGAGGCTGCGGATGCGCCCGGGGTCGTGCGACTCCCCGTGCCGGTCGCGGGCCAGGGCCGAGTGCAGGTAGATCGCGTGCGGCATCACCGTCGCGCCGAGCATGCTCGTCGCGAGCAGCACCGAGTCGGTGCCCTGGAATCGCGGCACGATGCCCGCGACGGCCTCGGCGGGGTCGACCCCGGTGAACAGCAGCCCGGTCACGAAACCCACGACGATCACCCCGAGCAGCACGATGATCACGAGCTCGAAGGAGCGCTGGCCCCGGCGGCTCTGCACGCTCAGGAGCACCATGGACGCGATGCCCACGATCACTCCGCCGAGCAGGAGCGGGATGCCGAACAGCAGGTGCAGCGCGATAGCGCCGCCCAGCACCTCGGCGATGTCGGTCGCGGCGGCCACGAGCTCGGCCTGGATCCAGTAGGCCCGGCGCGGGGCATCCCGCAGCCGCTCGCCCAAGAGCTCGGGCAGGCTGCGACCCGTGACGATGCCGAGCTTCGCGGACTGGTACTGCACGAGCACCGCGATCGCGTTCGCGACGATGAGCACCCACAGCAGGAGGTAGCCGTACCGGGCCCCCGCGGTGAGGTTCGCCGCGACGTTGCCCGGGTCGACATACGCGATCGCCGCGACGAACGCCGGCCCTAGTGCGAGAAGTGTCGCGCGGGCGGGGTGCGAGGTCGGCGTCAGCACTGACGATTTCGGCATACCGAAATCCTACTTCCCTCCACGGGCGCCGTTCATCATTTCAGGAGTGCGCGTGACTCATGAGGATGGTGCGCGAGCTGCGGTCACGAGAGCCCCATGCACCTCGCCCGCCCCACCGTCTCCTGAATGATGAGCGGGCGGCGAAGCCGCGGTCAGGCGCAGGGCCGTGGCCGAGCAGCGCCAAGAGCAGGGCAGGGGCTCGAGCGGGCCAGGCCGCAGGCGGCTACTCCCCGAGCAGCTCCCGCCGCACCACGGGCATGATCGCGGCGAACGCGAGCGCCCGGTGCGAGATCGCGTTCTTCTCGTCGGGGCGCAGCTCGGCCGAGCTTACGGAGAGACCGGCGGGCTTGAAGACCGGGTCGTAGCCGAAGCCGTTCGGCCCGGTCGGCTCCTCGAGGATCGAGCCGTGCCAGATGCCGAGCTCCACGAATTCGGCCGACGGCTCGGCCGGGGCATCCGGGCCCACCGAACCGACGGGCGGGGGCACGACCAGCGCGGCCGCGCACGTGAAGTGCGCAGCGCGGTTCGCCTCCTCGCCCAGGTTCTTGAGCAGCAGGTCGACGTTGTCGGTGTCCACTCGGCTGCCGGCATAGCGCGCCGAATGGATGCCCGGAGCCCCGTCAAGCGCATCGACCGAGATCCCGGAGTCGTCGGCGATCGACGGCAGTCCCGTGAACGCGGCAGCCGCTCGCGCCTTGATGAGCGCGTTCGCCTCGAACGTGTCGCCGTCCTCGATCGGCTCGGGGCCGTCGTAGCCGATGAGCTCGATGCCCTCGAGGGCCGGGCCCAGGATCTTCCGGAGCTCCTCGACCTTGTGGGCGTTGTGAGTGGCGAGCACGAGCTGGATCATCGCGCGAGCGCCTCCACCTGGAGCTTGGTGAGATCGACGGCGCCGCCCACGGCCAGGTCGAGCAGGGCATCCAGCTCACGGCGGTCGAACGGCGCGCCCTCGGCGGTGCCCTGCACCTCGACGAACAGACCCCGGCCCGTCACGACCACGTTCATGTCGGTCTCGGCGCGCACGTCCTCGACGTAGGCGAGGTCGAGCAGCGGCTCGCCGTCGATGATGCCGACGCTCACTGCGGCGACGCTGTCGTGCAGGGCCTTGGCGTTCTTGCCGATGAAGCCCTTCGCGCGGCCCCACTCGATCGCGTCGGCGAGCGCGACGTACGCGCCCGTGATCGCCGCGGTGCGGGTGCCGCCGTCGGCCTGCAGCACGTCACAGTCGATCACGATGGTGTTCTCGCCGAGCGCCTTGGTGTCGATCACGGCGCGCAGCGAGCGGCCGATGAGCCGTGAGATCTCGTGCGTGCGGCCGCCGATCTTGCCCTTGACCGACTCGCGGTCCATGCGGTCGTTTGTGCTGCGGGGCAGCATCGCGTACTCCGCCGTGACCCAGCCCTTGCCCTTGCCGGTCAGCCAGCGCGGCACCCCGTTGGTGAACGACGCGGTGCACAGCACCTTCGTGCGCCCGAAGGAGATGAGGGCGCTGCCTTCCGCCTGGTCGCTCCACCCGCGCTCGATAGTCACTTCGCGCAGTTGGTTCGCCTCGCGGCCGTCGTGCCTTGTCATCGTGTCTCTCTCTGACTGTTCTCATTGCGATGGATGGGGATGGATCCGGTCTCAAAAGTCTCGACGCTGGCCACCTCGGGGAGGAAGCGCGCCGCAAGCCTCTTGAACGCCGCAGTGTCGGCGGTCGCCTCGAACACATGGGTGGGCGGGGTCGTCGCGTGCCGCTCGAGGTCGTGCGCGACGAGCGTGCGGTACACGTCGTACGCGGTCTCCTCGGCGCTCGACACGAGCGTCACCGAGTCGCCCATCACGTACTGGATCGCCGCCGACATCAGCGGGTAGTGCGTGCAGCCGAGCACGAGGGTGTCGACCTGCGCCGCCTTGAGCGGCGCGAGGTACTCCTCCGCGACAGCGAAGAGCTCGGGGCCGCTCGTGATCCCGGCCTCGACGAACTCCACGAAGCGCGGGCAGGCCTGGGTGAACAGCTCGAGCCCGGATGCCGCGGCGAAGGCATCCTCGTACGCCTTCGACTTGATCGTCCCGACGGTCCCGATCACGCCGACCCGCCCGTTGCGCGTCTGCCGGACGGCGCTGCGCACCGCCGGCTGGATCACCTCCACCACGGGAATGCCGTACCCGTCGGTGAAGCGCTCACGGGCATCCCGCAGCATTGCCGCACTTGCCGTGTTGCAGGCGATGACCAGGGCCTTCACGCCCTGGGCCACGAGGTCGTCCATGACGGCGAGCGCGTAACCGCGCACCTCCGCGATCGGCTTCGGCCCGTACGGCGAGTGGGCCGTGTCGCCGACGTAGAGGATCGACTCCCGGGGCAGCTGGTCGATGATCGCGCGCGCCACGGTGAGGCCGCCGACGCCGCTGTCGAAGACTCCAATGGGCGCGTCGGTCACGGTTACGAGGTTACTAGGCTCGACCCATGAGCACCGCGCTACTGACCGACCGCTACGAGCTCACGATGCTGGATGCCGCGATCGGCAGCGGAACGCACGAGCGCGAGTGCGTGTTCGAGGTCTTCGCCCGCCGCCTGCCGGAGACGCGCCGCTACGGCGTGGTCGCCGGTACCGGGCGCCTGCTGTCGCTCATCGAGGACTTCCGGTTCGGGGATGCCGAGCTCGACTGGCTCCGTTCCGCCGGGGTCGTCCGCCCCGACACCATCGACTGGCTCGCCGACTTCCGCTTCCGCGGCACCATCACCGGCTACCAGGAGGGCGACCTCTACTTCCCGGGCTCCCCCATCCTCATCGTCGACGGCACCTTCGCCGAGGCCGTCATCCTCGAGACCCTCACGCTCAGCGTGCTCAACTACGACTCCGCCGTGGCCTCGGCCGCCGCCCGCATGGTGTCCGCCGCGTCCGGCAGGCCGCTGGCCGAGATGGGCTCCCGCCGCACCGGGGAGCGGTCGGCAGTCGCGGCAGCGCGGGCGGCGTTCATCGTCGGGTTCGGAGCCACATCGAATCTGGAGGCGGGGCGCTCGTTCGGCATCCCGACCATGGGAACCGCCGCCCACTCGTTCACCCTCCTGCACGACAGCGAGGAGGAGGCCTTCCAGGCGCAGGTCGACGCGCTCGGGCCGAGCACGACGCTGCTCGTCGACACCTACGACATCCCGGCCGCCGTAGAGCTCGCGGTCAAGGTCGCCGGCACCGGCCTCGGCGCCGTCCGCATCGACTCGGGCGACCTTCCCGCGCAGGTCGCCGCGGTGCGCGCGCAGCTCGACTCGCTCGGCGCCACCAGCACCCGCATCACGGTCACCAACGACCTCGACGAGTACACGATCGCGGCCCTGCGCGCCGCCCCGGTCGACTCCTTCGGGGTCGGCACCTCGGTGGTGACCGGGTCGGGCGAGCCCGCCTCCGGCATGGTCTACAAGCTGGTGGCGCACCGGGATGCCGCGGGCGACTGGGTCAACGTCGCGAAGAAATCCGCGGCCAAAGCAACCGTCGGCGGGCGCAAGTACCCCGTGCGCTCGTTGCACTCCTCTGGCCTGGCGAAGGCGGAGACCATCTACGTGGACTCCGCGCCCACCGCCGCAGCCGAGCGCCCCCTGCTCGTCCCGCTGCTCACCGCCGGCGTTGTCGACGCCCGGTACACCGGCCCCGAGGGCACCGCCCTCGCCCGCGACCACCACGAGCAGGCGATCGCCGAGCTGCCGGATGACGCGTTCCGCCTCAGCCGCGGCGAGCCCGCGATCCCGACCGTGTACGCCTAGGCCCCGCTAGTCCTTCAGCTTCTCGTAGATCTCTTTGCAGGTCGGGCACACCGGGAACTTCTGGGGGTCGCGCCCCGGCACCCAGAGCTTGCCGCACAGGGCGAGCACCGGCTTGCCCGTGAGCGCGGACTCCATGATCTTGTTCTTGGGGGCGTAGTGCGAGAAGCGCTCGTGGTCGCCGTCCTCGACGAGCTCCTTCGAGAGGAGCTCTTCGAGTTCGCGGTCCAGAGTGTCGGTTCCGCCGCCGGTCTGGTCGAGGTCAGCCATCCTGCGATTCTACGTCCGAGCCCCTAGTTCTGCAGGGTGAAGGCCAGCAGCTCGGGGGCGCGGCGGTCGACGATGTGGCCGCCCCAGTAGACGCCGCCCACGAGCGCGCCGATGCCGACGACCGCGCCGAGCCCCAGGCCGAGGTACTGGACGGAGGGCAGCGCCGGGAAGAAGAACACCAGCACGACGACCGGCGACGAGAGCACTATCGCCACGAGGAACGAGAGCGACTGGATGACCGGACCGCTGGTCCCGGCCGCCTGCGGCTGTGCGAACGGGCTGTCGCCGGGGTGCACTGCGGGGTAGGGGAATCCGGCGGAGATGACGCTCGAGATGCCGAGGGCCACGAGCAGCACGCAGAGGCTGAGGCCGACGAGCCCCGGGAAGATCGAGTAGTCGCCCACGACCAGCACGCTCGTGAAGCTGCCCACGAGGACGAGCGGGATGCCCACGAGGAGCGCCGGCACGATCCGGCCCCAACGGTCGTCGGTGCCCTTGGTGTCGGCGGAGACGTGCGCCCAGAACGCGGAGCTGTCGTAGGCGATGTCGTTGTGCACGGTCCAGCCGAGGAAGAGGCACATGATCGGCACCGGCAGCCACACGATGAAGCCCGCGGGAACCCCGGCGATGAGGAGGGCGACGACCATCACGATCGGGACGATCGGGATCACGGCGAGGGAGACGCGGTAGCGGGCATCCCTGCCCCAGTAGCTGAGGCTGCGCGCGGCTATCGCACCGAGCGGGGTGGCCGGCAGCCGCTCGAACCAGCCCAGGCCCGCGTAGTGGCCAGGGGCCGTCTCGCGCTGGGGGCGGACGAGCATGTCGGCGACGAGCGCGCGCCATACGAACCACAGCACCAGGAGGAATGCGACTGCGATCGCGATCTTGATCCAGGCGATGTCGAGCCGCCCGAGGGCGGCGTCGCCCGGGGCGCTCCAGGCTGCGCCGAAGGGCGTCCACGAGACGACCGCCGCGATGCGGCGCACCACCGGCAGCCCCTGCGCCTGCCAGTCGGTCGTCGCGCCGAGAGCCACGAGCGGCGCGGCGATCGCGAGTACCAGCACGAGCACGATTCCCGACGCGTCCCGCGACCGGCGCGACGAGAAGAACGCTGCGGCAAGCCCTGCCGACACCCGGGCTCCGAGCACGCACGTCGGCACGATGAGCACGGCCGCAAGGAGGGAGAACAAGACCGGCACAGTCCCGCGGGACCAGGTCACCACCTGCGCGATGGAGAAGATCGTCACGACCAGCGCGGGCACGCTCACGGCGCCCGCGATCACGAGCGACAGCGCGAGTCGTCCCGTCTTGATGCCGAAAAGGGTGAACTTGCGCGGGTCGATGGTGTCGTCCACGCCGAAGGCGAGCGGGAGCAGCAGGAACGCGAGCACCACGATGGCACCGAACACGATCAGGATGACGCGCGCGATGTCCGGGGTCGCAAGCCGCAGCGCGCCGAGCCCCGCCGTGACCACCGCTGCGAGCCCGAGGCCGTACAGCAGGCCGATCACCATGCCCGCCAGCTGGCCGGGACCGCGCCTGAAGTTGTTGGCGAGCAGCGTCAGCTTCAGTCGGAGAAACTGTGCAACCACTCGAGCCCCTCCACAGTTGTGCGCCCACCGGCGAGCTCCACGAAGCGCTCCTCGAGCGTCTGCCCGTTGCGCACCTCCGCCATGGTCCCGTCGGCAAGGATCTCCCCGCGCACCACCACGGCGACGTGGTCGCAGATGCGCTGCACGAGGTCCATGCTGTGGCTCGAGAGCACGACGGTGCCGCCGGCCGAGACGTACTTCTTGAGGATCTGGGTGACGGTGGCCGCAGAGACCGGGTCGACGGACTCGAACGGCTCGTCCAGCACGAGCAGTCGCGGCGAGTGGATCATGGCCGCGGCGAGCGCGATCTTCTTCGTCATTCCCGCCGAGTAGTCGCTCACGAGTCGCCCGAGGGACTCCTCGAGCCCGAACGCGTGGGCCAGGTCCGCGGTCCGCTCACGGACCACCGCGTTGTCGAGCCCGCGCAGCACGCCCGCGTAGTACAGGAGCTGGCCGCCAGTGAGGCGGTCGAACAGCCGCAGGCGGTCGGGCAGCACGCCCATCATCCGTTTCGCCTGCACCGTGTCCGTCCAGACATCGGAGCCGTTGACGACGACCGTGCCCGAGTCCGGCCGCAGCAGGCCCGTGATCATCGACAGCGTCGTGGTCTTGCCCGCGCCGTTGGGGCCGACGATCCCGTAGAACGCGCCGACCTTGACCTCGAGGTCGATGCGGTCAACAGCCAGCTTGTCGTCGAAGCTCTTGGTGAGACCGCGCACGGAGAGGACCGTGGTCGAGCCCTTCTTGCCCGCAGCGACATCGGGGAACAGCTCTTTGCCCGACTTCTGCTTGCCCCTGGGCTTCGCCGGTCGGGCCGGCTTCGCCTCCACGACGGCCGCCTCGGGCACATCGACGGCCGCGGCCTCTTCGGCTGCATCTGGTTCTGCGACACCTGGTTCTGCGAGTGCGGTCCGCGCCGCACGCTCTTCGCGCGCGGCGGCAGCACGAGCGCCGGATGCCGCGGCAACCCGCCGTCCCCAGGCGGCAACGGTCGCGGCGAACCCCGGCGAGCTCGCGGTCACCGCTGCCGGCTCCGTGGCAGGCTCGGGCTCTGCTTCGGCCTCCGCAACCGGGCCGGGCTCTGGCTCGGGCTCGGCGACGGCCTCGGGCTCTCCCTCGACCTCAGGCTCAGGCTCAGGCTCAGGCTCAGGCTCAGGCTCAGGCTGCTCCTCGACCTCTGCGGCGCGCTCGCGCAACTCCGCGTCGCGGGGCGAGAGCACCGTGGCATCCTCGAATTCGAGCTCTTCTGCGACCGCCTCTACCTGCTCGACCGGAGCCTCATCGACGGGCGGCGCGGCGGGGGGCGTTGCCGGCGCAACCGGGGGCTTCGGGGCGGTCTTCCTGGCCGCCGGCTTGCGAACGGGCGGCGGTTTGCGAGTACCAGTGGGACGGCTGTTCGTCCGAGGCGTCGGCTTTTTGTCGGGGCCGGAGTCTGGGGCGTTGTCCACTGCACAAACCTACCAAGCCTTCGAGCGCGTCTTGAGCTAGCATCACAAATAGGCAACAACCGGGCGGTTCCCGTGATCTACACAGGTGCCGTCAGTACTCTGGAGCAAGCACAAAGGTGTGTCCACATAGCATCCCCATGGTTAACGTCAGGCAAACAGTTCCTGCCGAGCGTCATCGAATACCGGGGGACCTGACACAACCAGGGAGTCCATCGTGACCACGCAGATCGTTATCCTCGCCGCCGGCATGGGCAGCCGCCTCGGCCGGTCGCTGCCGAAGCCGCTCACCGAGCTCTCCGACGGCCGCACCATCATGAAGCAGCAGTTCGACAACATCCACCACGCGTTCGGCAACAACGCGCAGGTCACCATCGTCGTCGGCTACAAGCTCGAGCACATCATCGAGGCGTTCCCCGAGGCCTCCTTCGTCTACAACGAGCAGTACGACCAGACCAACACCTCGAAGAGCCTCATGCGCGCCCTCCAGGCCTCCGCGCCCGGCGGCGTGCTCTGGATGAACGGCGACGTGGTCTTCGACCCGACCGCCCTCGAGCGCGCAGCCAAGATGGTCGCCCGCGACCAGTCGTTCGTCTCTGTCAACACCGCCAAGGTGTCCGACGAGGAGGTCAAGTACACGACCGACGCCGAGGGCTACATCAAAGAGCTCTCGAAGACCGTCGAGGGCGGGCTCGGCGAGGCCGTCGGCATCAACTACATCTCGCGCGACGACAAGGCTGTGCTCTTGCGCCAGCTGAAGCGCGTCGCCGACCAGGACTACTTCGAGCGCGGCATCGAGCTCGCGATCGACCAGGACAAGATCCGCATCGAGCCCGTCGACATCTCCGACCTGTATGCGGTCGAGATCGACTTCGCCGAAGACCTGGAGCGCGCGAACCTCTTCGTGTAACCGGCCCAGGCCCATTCCGCGATCTCGACAGGCTCCATCACTGAGAGACCATACGATAGAGCGCGTGTCCGCGATCGATGTAGTGCGCCCGCCGCGCTCCCCGTTCGACCGCTACCGGCGGTCCCTGTGGCTGCTGACCGTGCGCGACCTGCGCGTGCGGTACTCGACATCCGCCCTCGGCTACCTGTGGTCCATCCTTGACCCGCTCGTCATGGCGGGCATCTACTGGTTCGTCTTCACGCAGGTCTTCCACCGCGGCGCCGGCAATGAGCCGTACATCGTCTTCCTGCTCTCGGCGCTGCTGCCGTGGATGTGGTTCAACGGCGCGGTATCGGATTCCACGCGCGCGTACATCCGCGAGGCGAAGCTCATCCGCTCGACGAAGATCCCGCGCACGATCTGGGTGGTGCGGCTCGTGCTCTCCAAGGGGATCGAGTTCGTCGCGAGCCTGCCCGTGCTCGCCGCCTTCGCTATTTTCGCGGGCGCCACCCTCAACTGGGAGGCCGTGTACTTCCTGCTCGCGATCGTGATGCAGGCCGTGCTGACCGTAGGAGTCGGCCTGATCGTGGCGCCCCTCGTGATCTTCTTCCGCGACCTCGAGCGGGCGACGAAGCTCGCGCTGCGCTTCCTGTTCTACGCGAGCCCGATCATCTACGGCGTCACCGACCTACCGAAGAGCCTCCACCTGCTCGCGAGCTTCAACCCCCTCACGGGCATCCTCTCGATGTACCGCGCAGCGTTCTTCCCCGAGCAGCTCGACCTCCTGACGATCGGCATCGGCAGCGCCGTGACCGTCGTCATCTTCGTCATCGGGATCCTCGTCTTCACCCGCACCGAGCGCGCAGTTCTGAAGGAGATCTGATGGCGGCGCCGGTCATCCAGGTGCAGGGGGCGGGCATCCGGTTCAAGCGCAACCGCCGCTCGCGCCGCAGCTTCAAAGACCTGTTCGCAGGGCGCAAGCGCCGTGCCCGCGCCAACGAGTTCTGGGCCCTGCGCGAGGTGAGCTTCGACGTGCAGCAGGGCGAGGCCATCGGTGTCGTCGGCCGCAACGGGCAGGGCAAGTCGACGCTGCTCAAGCTCGTGGCCGAGGTGATCCTGCCGGATGAGGGTTCCGTGAGCGTGCACGGCGGTGTCGCTCCGCTCATCGAGATCACCGGCGGTTTCGTCGACGACCTGACCGTGCGCGAGAATGTGTACCTCACCGCGGGCCTCCACGGCATGACCAAGGCCGAGATCACGGCCAGGTTCGACGAGATCATCGATTTCGCCGAGATCGGCGACTTCCTCGACACTCCGTACAAGCACCTGTCGAGCGGCATGAAGGTCCGGATCGCGTTCGCCGTGATCTCGCGGCTCGAGGAGCCGATCATCCTCGTCGACGAGGTGCTCGCCGTGGGCGACAAGGGATTCCGCGAGAAGTGCTACCAGCGCATCGAGGAGCTCCTCGCGGGCGGTCGCACCCTGTTCTTCGTGTCGCACAACGAGAAGGACCTGCGCCGCTTCTGCACCCGCGGCCTCTACCTCGACAAGGGCGCCCTCGTGCTCGACGCCCCCATCGACGACGTCCTGGACCGCTACAACGCCGACTACGGAAACTGAAGCCCCAGTTCGACATCAGGGCGGTCGGCTACGGTTGAGCCATGGCCAAGTCCCGTGAGATCGAGGTCTCCAACCCGATGGTCGTGCGCGGCATCGACCGCGTGCTGACCGTGCAGCGCCCCGTCGTCCTCGCCCACATCCGCAGCATCCGCCGGGGGCGTCCGAACGCGACGCCGGAGGAGATCATCCGCACCCTCGAGCGGCGCTTCCTGGCCGCCGTGACGACCGGGGGCGCTCTCGTCGGCGCGAGCGCCGCGGTCCCGGCCATCGGCACGGGTGCATCCCTCGCGCTCTCGGGGGTCGAGACTGCCGGATTCCTCGAGGCCAGCGCCCTCTTCGCCCAGTCGGTCACCGAAGTCCACGGCATCGTCGTCGACGACCCCGACCGGGCGCGCGCCCTCGTGATGACGATGGTCCTCGGCACCGCCGGCAGTGACCTCGTCAAGCAGCTCGCCGGCCAGGCCGCGGGCGGCGGCGGCAAGTCGGTGTTCTGGGGCGAGATGATCACCAAGAGCATGCCGCGCGCGATAGTGGGCCCGATCGCCGACCGCCTCAAGAAGACCTTCCTCAAGAAGTTCGCAGTGGCGCAGGGCACCAACGTCGTCGGCAGGCTCATCCCGTTCGGCATCGGCGCGGTTGTGGGCGGCGGCGGCAACCACCTCCTTGGGCGGCAGATCGTGCGCACCTCGCGGGAGGCCTTCGGCCCGGCCCCGGTCACCTTCCCGGACTGGCTCGCTGTGGTGCCCAAGCAGCCAAAACAGCCCAAGCAGCCCAAGGCGGCACGGCCGCCGCGCGAGGTGGGCACTAGGCGCCTGCGTCTGCCCGCACTCCCCCGGCGCACTCAGAAGGCGATCGAGCCGCCCGTCGAGTGAGTTGTCGCGGGTCGGGTCTATCCTTCATACATGTATGAGGATTCCTACCGCGTGCCATTTCAGTTCGACAGCCAGCCCCCGGCCTACCGCTTCCGCAATATCGGCGACGAGCCGGTTCACGGCGTCGCCGTGATCATCCACGGCGCGAGTGCCCTCGCGGCCAACAACCCGGTGAAGCTGCAGCCGGGCGAAGAGCTCGAGGTCACGATCGACGAGCGCCACCGCGCCGCCGGTTCACTCGCGGTCGTGCGCTGGTTCCGGCCGAACGGGGTCGAGTACCTCTGGCGCGCGTCCCTGTAGGGCTCAGTTCTCACCGGGGGCGGAATCCTCGTCGTCATCGTCGAAGGGATCGCCCTCGCTGCCGCGCGCGTCGTCGATGTGCAGCTTCTCGTGCTTCTCCCACTCCTTCATGAGTTTGGAGATCGCCGCCCGGAAGCGCCTGGTGGCCTCCCCCGGCGTGGTGTCGCCGAAGTGGCGCTCGACCCAGAACCTCAGTCGCTCCTGGGCCTCCTCGTCGTGCTGTACCCGCTCCGAGATCGCCAGGATGTCCGACGCGTCCTGGGCCGACAGCCACTCGGCCGCGCCGAGGTACCCGGTCTCGTCGACCTCGGCCTCGGGGGCGACCGGCCGCGTCACCAGCAGGGGCTTGCCGGTAGCGAGCCGGTCGTAGACCATCGCCGAGATGTCGGTGACCGCGATGTCCGCCGCAGCCAGCTGCCAGCCGAGGGCATTGCCCTGGTCGAACACGTGCTGCGCGGTCGGGTCTGCCGCGTTCGCCTTCGCGATCGCCGCGATGATGGTCTCGTTGGCCGCCTTGTACTCCGGGTCTGCGACGCCGCTGCGCGGGTGCGGCCGGTAGATGAGGCGGTGGTCGGGCGAGGCCAGTAGGGATGCCGCGAGCGCGACGCCGTGCGTGGCAATCGAGCCGTAGGCCGCAGCGGCACGGTCGCCCTCCCACGTCGGGGCGTACAGCACCACCGTGCGGGCATCGGGAGTGTAGGGCAGCTCACCATCGAGGTGGTCCGCCTGCGGCCGCCCGATCTTTATCGCGCGCCGCTTGAGGTCGAAGTCCCAGAGCTTGTGGCTCAGCCTGTCGACCGCGGCATCCCCCGCCACGAAGCTGTAGTCGTAGGCCTTGAACTGGTTGGTCGTCATGTACATCTTGTCGCTCTCACCGTGGTTGATGAAAACGTGCCACATGCGGCCGTAGCGGAACATCTGGAAGTTCTTGGCGTTCTGGTTGACGTAGAACACGATGCGGATGTCCTGCGTCTGGACGAAGCGCTCAAGGTCTGCGACGCTGCGCAGGTACACCGCCGGGACCGGCGTCTCGTCCCACAGGCCGAGCACACTGCTGGGCGCGCGCGAGATGATCGCCACCGGCCACGTGGCGGCCAGCTCGGCGAGGGGCGCGTACCACTGGCGCACCTGGTAGAGATTCACCTTGGTGTCGGCGAAGTAGACGGCGATCTTGATGGTGCCGGGGTCGGGCAGCGGATGCTCGAACGACCGCCGCACGACGGCAGCGCGGTTGCGGCGCGAGTTGAGGATGTTGCGGGCCAGCCGACGGGCCGTCGCAAAGTCTTGTCTCAGGGGCACGAGACCATCAAACCAGCGGCGGACGGCCCGCACGCGCCATGCGCCACACCGTTACCCACTTGATGCTCCGCCGGCCGCCCGGCTTCTCCCGCCAGCCCGCGAGCCAGCCCCCGAACCACGCGCCCAGCCCAGCGGGGCGGCGGATCGAGCGCAGCAGCTGGATGCCCGTCCAGCTGCCCACGTAGAACGGAACGAGCACCCACGGCAGGTTCCGCTTCGCCAGCCACACCCGGTTCCGGGCGTTGAGGCGGTAGTAGTACGAGTGCCGGGCAGGATCGATGGCCGGATGATTCGCCACGAGGTCTCCCGCGTAGAGCACGCGGTGCCCGGTGTCCCACACCCGCCACGCCAGCTCGATGCCCTCGTGCGCGTAGAAGTAGGGCGCGCCCCACCCACCGGCAGCGTCGTAGACCGCCCGCGGCAGCAGCGTCGCGCCCTCCCACACCGAGAACACATTGCTCGAGTGCTCGGGGTCGCCCTTGCGGATCCGCGGGATCCAGCGGCGTGGGTTCGACACCCCGCTCGGGTCGACGACCCGCGGCTGCAGCAGCCCGATCGACGGGTCCGCCTCGATCTTCGCGATCGCGTCGGCAAGGAACGTGGGCGACGGGATGCTCGCATCGTCGTCGAGGAAGAAGATGTAGTCGCCCGTGACCAGGTCGGCACCGGCGTTGCGGCCTGCGGGGATTCCGACGTTCTCGGGCAGGTGCACGGACCGCACTCCGTCGGGCAGCCCCGCAGGAGCCCAGGCGTTGCCGACCACGACGGTGTCGAGGGTCACGCCGGTCTGCGCGGCGAGGCTCGCGAGACCGCGAGCCAGGTCATCCGGGCGCGTGCCCTGGGTGAGCGAGACGACGCCGACGGCCGGTAGTCGAGCCTGTCGAGACGTCAGGACCGCACTCGCTTCGAGGCCATGATCGCGACGAAATGCCCGACCAGCGCCAGGACGGCGAGGGGCAGGAGGGCGAGCACGAGGATCCGGTCGGCGAGCAGCGGCGGCAGGAACAGCCCCACGATCGCGGCGGCGAAGGCCAGGATCGTGAGCTCGACCGAGTGGTACAGGCGGTGGAACGGAAGGAACTTGGCCGCTCGGCGCAGCCGCGCGACGAGCGCCTGGCTCGGCTCGGCCTCGCCCTTGCGGTCGCTGAGCTTGACCAGCCCCGCGTTCGCGCGCGCGACGTGCACCATGTCGTTGAGCGCCTTGTTGAGCACGATCACGAGGGCGAGCGCGAATCCGGCGGTCGTCCAGGCGTAGTCCTCGGGGAACTGGAGCGGCCAGCCTGCGGCACGGATGCCGAGGACGATCGGGATGAGCGCCTCTGTCGTGTAGTGCCCGACCTTGTCGAGGAACACGCCGGCGGGCGAGCTCGTCCCGCGCCAGCGCGCGACCTCGCCGTCGGAGCAGTCGACGAGCATCTGCAGCTGGCCGAGGATGAGGGCCAGTGCCGCTCCCCCGATCCCGGGGATGAGGAGCGCGGCGGCCGTCGACCAGCCCACCAGGATCATGAGGCCCGTCACGCCGTTCGCGCTGATACTCGTCTTGAGCAGAGCCCATGTCAGGTACGGCGACAGGTTGCGCAGGTAGAGCGAGGCCGTCCAGTGCTCGGCGTTCGCGCGCTGGCGCACCTCGGGCGGCTGGCTGACTGCCCGCAGTTCGGCGATGCTCGTGGGCCGGGTGCCACGACTGTCGATGGTCACAGACTCACCTTCCCGTGTGCACGGTGATGTTGCGGGTCAGCTTGAGGAAACCGAGCACGAAGCCGATACCCCAGCCGAAATGGATGCACGGCAACACTACGAGATACCAGAGGCCCGTGGTGAGACCCTCGCGGGCGGCGTTGACGGATGCCACGATCACGAGCAGCGCGTAGACCGCCGGCACCGCGAAGCCGAGTGCGAGCCAGGTCACGCCGGTAGCGACGCCGACGATACCCAGGATCGTTGCGACGAGGATGCCCAGCACCGCGACCGGCGGGATGAAGTACCGCAGGCCGGAGCCGAACCGGCGGGCGAGCTCGCCGCGCCAGATGCCCGTGGCGACGAACTGGCGGATGAGCTTGCGCAGGCTCGAGCGCGGCCGGTACACGACGGTGAGCTCGGGCGTGAACCAGACCGTGCCGCCGGTCTGCCTGAGCCGCCGGTTGAGCTCCCAGTCCTGGCCGCGCTTGATGCCCTCGTCGAACAGGCCGACCTCGACCAGGCGGTGCCGCTGGAACACGCCGAGGTAGGCGGTGTCCGCAGGCCCGGCCTTGCCGCCCACGTGGTGCTGGGTGCCGCCGAGCCCCTCCGGCGAGCCGTACGCGTGGGCGACGGCCTTCTGGAACGGAGTGGTTCCTTCGGCCTTCATGATTCCGCCGACGTTGTCGGCGCCGGTCTCGAGCAGAGTCTTGACCGCAAGGCGGGTGTAGTCGCGAGGAAGGACGGAGTGGGCATCCACCCGGACCACGATCGGGTTGCTGGATGCACGGATCGCGACGTTCAGGCCGCCGGGCGTCGAGCCGAGCTCGTTCGGGATACTGCGGATGCGCGGGTCGAGCCGCGCCATCTCCGCGATGACGTCGTTCGTGCCGTCGACGCTCGGGCCGAGGGCCAGGATGACCTCGAACGGGCCCTCGTAGTCCTGATCGATGAGGCTGTTGACCGCTGCCTCGATGTGCTCGACTTCGTTGAGCACCGGCATGACGTAGGAAACACCGGGGAGGGTGTCGGGCTGCTTCGCCATGGGATCCAATGAGTCGAGCTGGTAGTCGGTCGAGCCTACCAACAGGCAGGCTCGACCGACCTCCTACTTGAGCTCGCCGAGTGTCACGTCGACCTGCGAGGCCTTGCCGTCGCGGACGTACGTGACCGTCGCCTTGGACCCCGCCGCGAGGCTGCGCACCTGTGCGGTGAGGTCGGTCTTGCCCGTGATCGGCAGACCCTCGAACTTCGTGATGATGTCGCCAGTCTTGAGGCCGGCGGCCGCGGCCGCGCCGCCGTCGGTGACCTCGACGATGCTCGCGCCGACTACCGTCGGATCCTTCTGGTTGGTGTCCTCCGTCACGTCGGCGACCGAGGCGCCGAGCAGGCCGTGGGTGGCCGTGCCGGAGTCGATGATCTCCTTCGCGATGCGCTGGGCGAGGTTCGCGGGGATGGCGAACCCGACGCCGATGCTGCCGGACTGTCCGCCCGAGGTTGAGCTGCCGGCGGAGGCGATGGCCACGTTCACGCCGATCACTTTGCCGTCGGAGTCGAGCAGCGCTCCGCCGGAGTTGCCGGGGTTGATCGCGGCATCCGTCTGGATCACCGACAGCGAGATCGTCGGAGTCGACCCGTTCGTCGGAGCCTGCTGCTCCTGGCCCGGGAGGTCGAAGTTGAAGAAGTTGCCGTTCGGGTCGGGGGTGCTGTCTTCGGAGCTGGTGTCGTCCGGGACCGCGGAGGACGCGATCGTGATGCTGCGGTTGAGCGCGCTCACGATGCCGTCGGTGACGGTGCCGGCCAGGCCGAGCGGTGCACCGATCGCGATCGCGGTGTCACCGACGTTGAGCTTGGCGGAGTCCGCGAACTCGGCCGGCTGCAGGTCGGTGACGCCGTCGATCTTGATGACCGCGAGGTCGGAGATCGGGTCGGTGCCGACCACTGTCGCGTCGAACAGGCGGCCGTCGCTCGTCGTGACCTTGATGGTGCCGTCCGATGCGGCGCCGTCGAGGGTGACGACGTGCGTGTTGGTCAGGATGTAGCCGTCCTTGCTCAGCACGATGCCGGAGCCGGTGCCGCCCTCGGACGAGGCGGTGACGCTGATGGTCACGACGGACGGCATGGCCTTCGCTGCGACAGCGGTGACCTGAGTCGCGCTCTTCGTGTCGTTGACGGTGATGGTCGTGGGGTTCGCACTGCCGATGACTGGCGAGCTGCCCGCGTTGGTGGACGTCGCCCACATGGTGACACCGGCGCCGGAAACGCCGCCGATGATCGCGCCGACCGCGAGGGCGGCGACGAGGCCGACCACGACGGGGGCCCGCTTGAAGGATGCGCCGGTGTGCGCCTCCTCTTTGGCAGGTGCTGTCTCAACGCCTCCTTCCGCAGTAAGCCTCGCCTGGGTCTGCTCCAGGGACTCTGTGCTGTCGGTAGAACCCGTCGTCGGGTTCTGGGGGGCGTCGGTCATAGTGAATGCTCCTTCCAAGCGATGCCAAGCATTCATCGCCAACCTGAACATTCTATTTAGGTGCGCTGTGAGCCTGCCGACGCTGCGCCGGGCGTTCGTCGTTAGCAGCCGGGGCCGGTGGGGTTGTGGTTGCAGTTGTGTTCGACGAGGACGGTTTTGGCGTCGCCGACGCGGAGGGTGAGCGGGTTGGCGGGGATGGTGAGGGTGCCGGTGATCGGGGTCC
>JAODAQ010000002.1 GCA_025463515.1 Rhodoglobus sp. | reverse complement strand
CATCCCTCGCGACCGAGTCGTGGCTGTCGGCCGCGTCGTTCCAGGAGACCACGCGTGTTCTCACGCAGGCCGCCATGGAGGGCAAGTCCGACCCGCTGATGGGCCTCAAGGAGAACGTCATCATCGGAAAGCTCATCCCGGCCGGCACGGGCCTCCCGCGCTACCGTGATGTGTCTGTCGAGGCCACCGAGGAGGCGAAGGCCGAGCGCTACCCGAACCGCATCTTCACGGATGAGTCGGTGTTCAGCGAGTCTGACCTGAGCTTCGTCGACTTCGACAGCTTCAACTCCGACGACTACACGCCGGGCACCTACAACTAGGCAGTAGTTCACGGATGGCCCTCACCGAAAGGTGGGGGCCATCCGTCGTTAGGGGCGGCGCGAGACGAGGGAACCTCGCTGCTATGGTGTGGTCTGTGTTCGCATACTCCCCGTCTCCGAGCGATGGCGGCGGCTTCGCCGTCGTCACCGATCGCTTCGTGTGCCTGCTGAGCGCCGATGCCACGGTCGAGATCGCGAGGGCTGTCTTCTGGCTCCTCGACGGCGAGGACGCACAGCTCGAGGATGCACTCGGCAAGCTCGCGCACGTCGACGTCGTCGAGCGCTTCGCCATCGTCGAGATGCTCGATGCCGTGGCACGGAGCATGCACGTCGCGGTGCGCGGACAGGTCTCCGTCGGCATCGAGGGGACTACCGCCACGCGCCTCTCCGGACCGGGCGAGGCGACCTGGATCACCGGCGAGGCCCGCGGAGTGAGCTCGCTCTGGCTGTCGCTCGACGAGCACAAGCCCGAGGGCGAGGTGCTCCCGCTCGGCCGCGGCGTCGTGCGCGCGAGCGCGATCGTGGCCGACGCGGTGCCCGAGACGCTGTTCCCCTTCGCGCCGCAATCGGAGCCCCTGGCCGAGCTTCCCGAGGAAGAGCCGGAGCCGGAGGCGGCACCGGAGCCGGAGCTCATCCCCACCACCCTCAGGGTCGACCTCAACGAGTGGATGAACGACGAGGGCAACCCGCGCTGGATCCTCCGACTGCCCGACGGCAACGAGCTCGACGCCGACGGCACCATCGTGATCGGCCGCAGGTCGTGGGAGCAGGAGGTCGACGAGCACTCCATCAAGCACGTCTCGGTGCCCTCTCCCATGAAGCAGATCTCGGGCACGCACCTCGAGCTCGCCCTGGTCGACGGGGAGCTCGTGGCACGAGACCTCGATTCGACCAACGGTACAATCGTGCTGACTCCGGAACGGCCGCCGAGGCTCCTGCACGGAGGGCGTACGACGTCCCTCCAAACAGGAGATATCCTCGATCTCGGCGAGAGTTTCCGGATCGTGGTGAGCAACAAGCACTAGCGCCCGAGCCCGCTGTACTTACCCGCACTTTATTTACGAGTCTGTCCAGGGAGGGGGAGAGAGCAGCGCCATGGTCAAACGAGCAACGTCGACGCCGCCCGTCCTTCCGGGGTTCACCTACGTGCGCCCGCTGGGCACCGGCGGTTTCGCAGACGTCTTCCTCTACGAGCAGGACATGCCGCGCCGCGTGGTCGCCGTCAAGGTGCTCATCAACGACGCGATCAACCCCGACGTGCTGCGGGTGTTCAACGCCGAGGCCGACATCATGGCGCGACTGAGCGCGCACCCCTCGATCGTCACGATCTACCAGGCGAGCATCTCGGCAGACGGCCGCCCGTTCCTGGCCATGGAGTACTGCCCCGACACGATGAGCGCGCGCTACAAGAAGGCCCCGCTCGGCGTGGGGGAGGCCCTCGACGCCGGTGTGCGAGTCGCCGCCGCGCTCGAGACAGCCCACCGCTCGGGCGTCCTGCACCGCGACATCAAGCCCTCGAACATCCTCATCACCACCCTCGGCGGCCCCGTGCTCGCCGACTTCGGCATCGCTGCCGCCCTCAACGCCGACAGTGACGAGCCCGAGCTGTTCGCCATGTCGGTGCCGTGGAGCTCGCCGGAGGTGCTCTCCGAGAAGGTCTCCGGCTCCGTCGCGAGCGAGATCTGGAGCCTCGGCGCGACGCTGTACACGCTCCTCGCCGGGCGCAGTCCGTTCGAGCTCACCGACCGCGCGAAGAACACCCGCGACCAGCTCTCGGCCCGCGTCGCGAAGGCGCACTACACGCCCATCGGGCGTGCCGACGTGAGCGAGAAGCTCGAGAGCATCCTCGCCCGCAGCATGTCCAAAGACCCCGCGAAGCGCTACGAGACGATGTACGCCTTCGCGGAGGACCTGCGCTGGGCGCAGTACGAGGTCGGCATTCCGCCCACGGCCCTCGAGGTCGCGGCGCCCGAGTGGGCGGCCGCCGCGTCGCCCGTGAGCTTCGCGGACGCAGCGCCCCGGGGCCCGGTCATCACGACGGTCAACAAGGACTCCCGCCGGGCGGCCCGCGCGCAGAACGTGGTCTCCCGGCTGGCGGACGACGGCGACGGAGTCACCGCGGGCTCGAAGCCCAGAGCCAGTTGGAAGGGTCCCGTGATCGGGATCGTCATCGGCCTCGTGGTCGTCGGGATCGGCGTCCTCACCCTCCGGCTCCTCGGAGTGATCTGACGTGGCTCGCACCGCCCCGGCACGGAAGCTCTCCGCGCGCCCCCTCCTGAAGGCGGGCGCGGCGGTCGCGGGCATCGCGATCGTGGCCGGGCTCGCCGTGGTCGCGCAGGGCTACGACGCGCAGGAGGTCCCGCGCCTCGAGACCTCGGTCTGGGTGACGAGGGACGACGGCCAGTACGCGCGCGTCAACACCGAGCTCGGCGAGCTCGACACGGTCCGCTCCGTCCAGGACCCGACGAGCGTCGTGCAGTCCGGCTCGCGCAGCCTCGTGTTCAGCCAGGGCTACAGCCAGCTGTGGCCCGTGGATGCCGCGAGCCCCGTCAACCTGAGCGAGGGCGCCACGGCGGCCGACGGCTCCGGTGAGCCGGCCACGAGCAGCAACACCCCGGCGGGCACGCGCGTCGTGGTGTCCGCGGGGGGCTACATCCTGTACCTCACGGACACCGGCTCGGTGTTCCTCGGCGTGCTCGACGACAGTGGCGTAGCGCCGGATGTCGCGATCCCCGTGAACCCGTTCGGCACCGTCGTGGTGGCCGAGGGCGAGGAGCGGCCCACCTACGTCGCCTCGGCCGTCGCCGTCTCCGAAGACGGGCAGGTCGTGCTCTACTCCGCGGCCGAGTCGTCGATCAGGCGCTTCGACGCGAAGAAGCTCGAGTTCGTGGGAGGGGCCACGAAGGTCGCCGTGCCGCCCAAGGCGGAGTCCGCCCTCGAGCTCGCGATCGTGGGGTCCAAGTGGGTCATGAGCGCGCCCGCCGAGGGGCTGGTGTGGGTCGACGGGCAGGAGAAGCCGTTCGAGACCGGCCTCAACGGGGACGCGAAGCTGCAGTCCAGCGCGCCGACGGGGCAGGCGGCGTACCTCGCGGACTCCGAGGGGCTCGCGAGCGTCGATCTCGGTACGGGCGCCGTGTCGTCCGTGACGGCCGCTGCGGGCATCCCGGCGACGCCGATCGCGGTGGAGGGCACCGTCTACGCGGCCTGGCTGTCCGCCGACTCGGGCACGCTGTGGTCGTCGGCCACGGGGGAGTCGATCGCGCTCGAGACCGAGAGCGACGTGCTCGACGACGTGCAGTCGATCGCCCCGGTGTTCCGCAGCAACGGGCAGCGCCTGGTGCTCAACGAGACTTCGTCGGGCATGGTCTGGACGGTGCCGGACGGCGCGCTCATCCCGGTCGACCAGTGGTCGGTGGGCGACGACACCCAGCAGGACACCGGGACCGTCCTCGTTGACGACGTCGCCGAGGAGAAGCCGCCGGTCGCGGTCGCGGACTCGCTCGGCGTTCGGCAGGGCGCCCAGGTCGCGCTGCCCCTGCTGCTGAACGACCACGACCCGAACAAGAAGGACGTGCTGTCGATCGCGGCCGACTCGATCGCCGGCGGGCTCGCCGACCCGTCGTTCGGCACGCTCGGGCTCGCCTCGAACAACCAGCAGGCCGTGGTCAAGATCGCGGCCGAGAGCGGCTCGACGACGTTCATCTACTCCGTGACCGACGGCGCCGCGGTCTCCGACCCCGCGCCCGTCACCCTGACGGTCGTGCCGCCCGACCAGAACTCGGCGCCCGTGTGGTGCGGCGTCGACGACTGCAAGCAGGAGTGGCCGTCCCCGCAGATCTCGCCCGGCGGCACCGTGACGATCCCGGTGCTCACGGGATGGGTCGACCCGGAGGGCGACCCGTTCGTCCTCTCGGACGCCCGCGCCGAGAACGACTCCGACCCCGTCTCGGTCGTGGCCACCGCTGACGGCCGCATCGCCGTGCGGCACAGCGACCCGAACGCCTCGAGCAGCGCCATCCCGATAGTCGTCACCGTGACAGACTCCTTCGGCGCGAGCGCGGAGAAGGTGCTCACCCTCGTCGTCAGTGCGAGCCCCGCCCTCGACGTCGCGCCCATCGCCCTCGTCGCCGGCGCCGGCGAGAAGGCCACGATCCGCATCAACGAGCACGTCACTGGCGGCTCTGGCGCGTACCGCGTGCTCGACGCCGTCGCATCCACGAGCTCGTCGAGCGGGCTGCTGGTCGTGCCGAACGCTGCGGCGGGCACCGTCGAGCTGACCGCGTCGTCGCCGGGCGAGTACCTGGTCAACTACAGCGTGCAGGATGCCACGACGCTGTCGCAGCAGTCCGCCATCATCCGGCTCACCGTGCCGGAGGCGGGCGTGCCGCTCTCGATCGCCCCGGTCACAGCTTTCGTCCGCTCGAACGAGGACACCACGATCGACCTGGTCGGCGCCGTGCAGAACAGCACCGGCCGCGTGCTCATCGTCTCGCAGGCCGCAACGTCGGACCCCGGCCTGAGCGTGAGCGTCGTGGGCCAGTCGCAGGTGCGCGTGAGCGGCTCGACCCCGACCGGCGAGCCCGGCAAGGTCGGCACCGCGACGGTAACGGTGACGGACGGCGCGGGCGCGACAGTCGAGGGCCAGCTGACCGTGTTCCAGGTGCCGGCGAGCACCGACAGCTTCCCGATCGCGGTACCGGACAGCGTCACGGTCCGCGCGGGCGGGCAGGTCGACATCCCGGTGCTCGCCAACGACCTCAGCCCCCGCGGCGAGCGCCTCGTGCTGCACCCGCAGGTGGACGGCTCGGGTACCCCGGGCGAGCTCACGTTCGTCGCGGGCGACGCCGTGCGCTACCTCGCGCCGACCGTGCCGGGGGTGTACCTGCTGCGCTACTCGATCTACCTGGAGTCCCGGCCCGACCGGGTCGACACCGCGACGATCTCGGTGACCGTGCTGCCCGGCGGCGCGAACCGCGCGCCGCAGCCCTCGATCCTCACTGCGCGCGCCCTGAGCGGCCAGACCGTGCGCATCCCGGTGAGCGGCTTCGGCGTCGACCCCGACGGCGACAGCGTGATCCTGGCGTCGATCGACCAGCCCGGCGCGGGCAAGGGCGTCGCCGCGATCTCGGCCGAGGGCGACGCGATCCTCTACACCGCCCCCGCCGCGGGAGTGCAGGGCGGCCAGGTGAGCTTCGCCTACTCGGTGCGCGACACCCAGGGCTCCGAGGGCTCGGCCCTCGTGCGCGTGGGCGTCCTGAGCGACTCGCTCTCCGACACCACCCCCGTCACCTACAGCGACTATGTGCGCACGACCACGACGGCGCCCAACCCCGTGACGGTCACGCCCCTGATCAACGACCGCGACCCGGCGCAGGGCTCGCTGGCGATCATCTCCCTCGTGCCGAACGCCCCCGCGGGCACCGAGGAGTACAAGCGCCTCGAAGCGCTCATCGACCCGACGACCTCCCTCGCTGACGGCACCGTTGTGCTCAAGGCGGGCAGCGTGCTCGGCACCCAGTCGTACGTCTACGCCGTGCAGTCGTCGATCTCGACGAGCACCGCCGAGGGCCTCATCGTCGTCAACGTGTCGGACGTCGCAGCGCCCGACTTCCCCGTCGTCGCCGACACGGTCGTGACCGCGCGGACGCGGCTCGAACTCGCCACCACGGGGCTCGATGTCGTGACCGGCAAGGTGCAGTGGCCGTCAGGGGATGTCTCGAAGCTGAAGCTCGATATCTGGTCGGGTGCTGGGGCCGGGTTCACCGTCTCGGGCAGCACGATCAAGGGCGACCTCCCCGCCGGCGGCGCCCTCGTGCCGTTCTCGCTCACCGGACTGGACTCCGCGGGCGGCACGGTCACGAGCTACGGGTTCCTGCGCATCCCGGCGTTCGACGACATGCGCGTGCAGGTGCGCACCTCCGCCGACCCGGTCGAGGTGAACGAGGAGAAGTCGGTCGAGTTCACCCTGCGCGACCTGCTCGACATCGACCGCACCGACGCGATCCAGATCCGCGAGGACGACGCGTTCACCGTGCAGCGGGCGAACGCCTCCTGCACTCCGAGCGGCTCGTCCCGCGCCGTGTACAACGCGGGACGCGAGGCGCCGTGGGTCGACTCCTGCACGATCCCCGTCCGCATCGACGGGCAGTCGAGCTGGACGATGGTGTCGGTGCCGATCGACATCCTCCCGAAGGATCCGCAGGCGATCCTCAACTCGGTCTCGCGCACGATCTCGCCCGGTGCCACCGAGTCGGTCGACCTCTACGAGAACATGACGACGTGGGAGGGCGGCCGGGTGGGCGACACCAAGTCGCTCAAGTACACGACCTCCGGCGGCGGCTCGGCGTTCATCGTCACCCAGACCGGCACGACAGTCTCGATCGATACGCGGGCGGATGCCCAGCCCGGAACCCGCTCGACGATCCAGGTCTCCACCGACGCGTACGGCGGCCTGTCGGCGGCCATCACCCTCATCGTGGGCGTGGCGCCCCCGGACGCGCCCCGCGGCGCCAACTTCAACTCCCAGTGCGACGTGAGCAAGGGCGGGTCTTGCTCGATCTCGGTCGTCGGGATCACGGGCGAGTACGACCCGTTCGCGGGCAAGGCCGGCTCGGGCCTCAAGCTCGTGTCGGTCGGCAGCGGCGCGCCCGTCTCGTGCCCGGTCGCGACTGTCTCGGTCTCGAGCCCCACGCAGGTCGTCGCGACCTGGCCGTCCGGGCCCAAGCCGGTCGGCGGCGAGTGCACGGTGCCCTTCACCGTGTCGGATGCCCAGGGCCGCACCGGCTCGGGCCAGCTCTCGATCGACGTGCTCGGCTACCCGCAGACACCGGCCTCGGTCGTGACGGAGGCGTACACCGGGACGACGGTGACGATGTACGTCGACCTCGGAAGCGCACAGCAGGCCCACCCGTCCGTCACGGGCGCGCAGCTGTTCGAGAACGGCAGCAAGGTCTCTGACTGCACAGTGGCCCCGCCCACCGGCTACCGCTGCAAGGTGACCGGCCTCGAGAACGGCGCGCTCCACAACTACACCGCCCAGGCCGTCAACAGCGTCGGCAACTCGGGCGACACCACCGCGGCGACGACGAACGCGTACCAGCCGCCGGAGATCACCTCCATCACGACCGCCGCGAAGTACGTCGCGAGCACGACGAGCACGACCGAGGGCGTGACGACGGTGACGATCATCGGCGGCACCGACGTGCAGTCGGGCCGGGTGCTCAACACCGGCGAGACGATTCCGGCCGGGCAGGCGAAGGACATCAAGCTCGGCGTCGGCGGCCAGACCCTGCAGATCGTGCCGATCAGCAAGTTCACGCCGCCGCTCTCGGGCAGCAACGAGGGCTCGACGACGTCGAAGTCGATCACCGTCGTCGGCGGGCCGTTCTACCCGGGGGGCGGAACAGTCGACCGCACGGCGGACGGGACCCGCACGATCACGGTGCCGGCGCTGGACATGAACTACAGCACGGGGACCAAGACCGAGCTGTTCATCGCCTCGCAGTCGCCCGGGGTCTCGTGCATCGGCAACGCTGGATCGATCTCATACTCCGGCGGCTCGAACGTGATCACCTCGGCGAGCGCCGCCGTCTCGGGGCTCGAGGCGAACAAGCTCTACTGGCTGAGCGCGTGCGGCAGCAACGACTTCGGCGTCGCGCACTCGAACGAGATCCAGACGGACACCGTGGTGATGCCGGCACAGCCTGCCGGGCCGCTCACCTACGGCGTCGACCCGGGGCAGGGCCAGGGCGGCGGCGACTGGGAGTGGGACAACGTCATCCACACCAACGCACCGGGCGCGCCCTCCGGCTTCAAGCTGCGGTACAGCATCGACGGAGCGACGTCGAACTCGTTCCCCAGCCTCAACCCGAACGTCGTGCCCGGGTTCATCGGGGTCGCGTACTGCTCCACGATCGTCGCTGGCGCCTGCACGGCCGAGACCCAGTACACCTACGACCCGGCCCTGCTCCCGACGGGGCTCACGGTGGACTTCGACTCCTGCGCCGCCTGGCCGAACCCGGCGAACCCGACGTTCAGCACCGCCATCAGCAGCACCGACTACGCCATCGTCACGACCTTCGACCCCGGCCTGTTCGGGATCAACGACCGCGTGCAGTACGACATCACTTTCAGCGGGGCGTGGGGCACGATCCCTGCGCAGTCCACCAAGGTTCCCGCATGCTGACCCCCCGAGAGGACAACGAATGACGATCCCCCCCGAGCAGGCGACCTGGTTCGCCGAGACGTTCTCGCTGCTGGCCGACAACATCGAGCAGGCCATCCTCGGCAAGCGCAAGGTGGTCGAGCTGGTGCTCGCGACGGCGATCAGCGAGGGCCACGTTCTCCTCGAGGACTTCCCCGGCACGGGCAAGACGGCCCTCGCGCGCACTATCGCGCAGACGATCAAGGGCGTCAACACGCGCATCCAGTTCACCCCCGACCTGCTGCCCGGCGACGTGACGGGCATCACCGTCTACGACCAGAAGAAGGGCGAGTTCCAGTTCCACTCCGGCCCCATCTTCGCGAACGTCGTACTCGCGGACGAGATCAACCGCGCGAGCCCCAAGACCCAGTCGGCGCTCCTCGAGGTCATGGAGGAGGGGCAGGTCACCGTGGACGGCGTCACGCGCCCGGTCGGCACGCCGTTCCTCGTCATCGCCACCCAGAACCCGGTCGAGCAGGCCGGCACGTACCGGCTTCCGGAGGCGCAGCTCGACCGCTTCATGATCAAGACGTCGATCGGATACCCCGACGAGGCCGCGACCATGCGCATCCTGCAGGGCGTGGTGAACGGCAAGCGCGAGGTGCCCGGCATCGTCGACCCCGCCACCCTCGTCACCATGACGGACATCGCCCGCGGCGCCTACGTGAACCCGCTGCTCTTCGACTACATCATGCGCATCGTGGATGCCACCCGCCGCGCCTCCGAGGTCAAGCTCGGCGTGAGCGTGCGCGGCGCCCTCGCCCTCTCCAAGCTCGTCATGACGTGGGCGGTGGCCCACGGCCGCACCTTCGTCACGCCGGACGACGTGCGCGACCTGGCCGTCCCGGCTCTCGCGCACCGCCTCATCCTCATCCCCGAGGCGGAGTTCGACGGCGTCACGGCCATCGGCGTCATCGGCCAGATCCTGCTCGACGTTCCTGCCCCCGCGGAGAACGGCGCTGCGTGAAGTCTGATACCGAAGTCGGGCTGAGCCGCTCCGCGGTCGGTACCCGAACCCGCGCGGAGACGATCACCCGGTACACGAGTACCCGGGCAGGGGTCGTCGGCTCGAGCGTGTTCTGGGGCCGGAGGGCGCTGCGGGGCATCCGCACGACGGCGGGCTCGGTCGCGACGTGGCTGGTCGACACGGTGACGAGCGCCGGATGGCTCCTCCTCGCGGTCCTCGTCATCGGAGTGGTCGGCGGCCTCACGCTGGGCTGGGTCGAGGCATGGGTCGTGGCGGGCATCGCCCTGCTGCTGCTGCTGTTCTGCATCCCCTTCCTGTTCGGCGGGCACGACTACCGCGTGCACCTCGCGCTCGACAAGGACCGCGTCGTGGCGGGCACCGACGTGAGCGGGCACCTGGAGATCCGAAACCAGTCGCACCGGCTCTCGCTGCCGGGCATCGTCGACATCCCGGTGGGCGAGGGCCTCGTCGAGGCGCACGTGCCGCTGCTGCTCGCGGGGGCGGAGCACCGGGAGAACCTCGTGATCGGGGCGCACAAGCGCGGCGTCATCACGGTCGGCCCCATGACGATCGCGCGGGGCGACCCGATCGGCATCCTGCGGCGCGAGGTCGCCTGGCCGCAGGTCGAGCAGGTGTTCGTGCATCCGGTCACCGTGCCGATCCCCTCGACGAGCGCGGGCAACATCAAGGACCTCGAGGGCTCGCCCACGAAGGACATCGTGAGCGCCGACCTGTCGTTCCACGCGATCCGGCAGTACGCGCCCGGGGACTCGCGCCGCCACGTGCACTGGAAGTCGACGGCCAAGACCGGCGTGCTCATGGTCCGCCAGTACGAGGAGACCCGCCGCGCCCGCGTCGCCGTCGTGCTCGACCTCAACCTCGAGGAGTACGCGGACGACGACGAGTTCGAGATGGCCGTGAGCGCCGCCGCCTCCCTCGGCGTCCAGGGGGTGCGGGACGGCCGTGAGGTGCTCGTCGCGATGAGCAACGAGATCCCCGAGCTCACCCGCACGACGGTGCTGTCGATCCGCACGCTGCCCACCCTCACTCCGCGCACCCTGCTCGACGGCATGTCGGAGGTGGAGAGCAGCGAGCGCGCCCTGCACCTCGAGACCGTGACATCCCTCACCGTCCAGACCTACCCCGACCTGTCGATCGCCTTCGTGGTCACCGGGAGCCAGCCCACCCTCACACGGCTCCGCACCGCGGCCCTCGCCTTCCCGACCGAGGTGGTCACGGTCGCGGTGCGCATCGAGCCCGGCGCCGAGCCCACCCTGCGCGCGACCGGCGACCTCACCGTCATGACGATCGGCGCCCTGCACGACCTCAAGTACATGATCGCGAGGGGTGCGCTCTCGTGACCCGCGTGCGCCTGATCTGGGATGTCGCCTACGTGCTCGCGGGCGCGGCGATCGCCGCGGCCATCGCGTGGCCGATCTACGAGACCCCCCGCGTGGTCCTCATCGCCGCCGTGGGCGCCGGAGTCGGGGCGGCCCTCGTCCTCCTCGGCCGCCGCTTGTCCTGGCGCTTTTGGCGGGTCGCGCTGCTGGCGCTGGCCGCGTACGTCGTGCTCGTCGTGCCGCTCGCGATCCCGTCCGGCCTCGCCGCACCCGACCGCTTCCTGCGCGCCCTGCGCGACGGGGTCTTCGGCATAGTGCTCGGGTGGAAGCAGCTGCTCACCCTCAGCCTCCCGCTCGGCGAGTACCAGGCCGTGCTCGTGCCGCTGCTCGTGGTGGTCCTGTTCGGCACGGTCATCGCCCTGTCCGTCATCGTCCGTGCGGGCCGCTGGGCCGCAGCGGCAGTGCCGGTCGTCATCGCCATGGCGGTGTTCGGCATCGCGTTCGGCTCGAGCGACACGGGGGCAGCGCTGAGCGTGGGGGAGTTCCGGCTGCCCGCGCCGCGCGAGGTGCTGCTGGGCATCCTGCTCGTCGTGGTCTCTCTCGCCTGGCTCGTGGGCCGGGCCCGGTTCGCCCGGATCGAGTCGCTGCGCATCGCCCAGGCCAGCACGGCCGGCGTCCAGCAGGGGCCGCAGTCGTTCTGGCGGGCCGCGCGCCGCCGCATCCTCGCCGCGATCCTGGTCGTCGCGGCGCTCGTGGGCGGCCTCGCCATCGCACCGGTGGCGGCCGCCCTCTCGCCGCGGCAGGCGCTGCGCGACCGCATCGACCCGCTCGTCGTGCTGCGCGACCAGCCGAGCCCGCTCGCGGGGTACCGCTCGTCGTTCGCGGGCGACGCCTATGACGGCGAGCTCTTCACGGTCGCGGGCGACACGGGGTCGTTCGACCGCCTCCGCATCGCGACGCTGGACTCCTACGACGGCCAGGTGTTCGAGGTCGGCGCCGGCGCGCAGTTCAGCCGCCTGCCCCGCACGTCGCCGGCGCCCGGCAGCAGCGCGCTCACGGTCACGATCGGCGACGGCTTCGCCGGGCCGTGGGTGCCCGTCCCCACCGGCCTGACCGCGGCACCGACGTTCGAGGGAGCGCGCGCCGACCTGCTTGCCGACGGCTTCTACATCGGCGAGTCGGATGCCACGGCCATCGATACCGCGCTCTCCGGCGATGCCGCCTACGGGCTCCGCGCGGGCGACACCTACCGCGTGTACGGCATGCCGGCCGACACCGGCGACGCGCTCGCCTCCGCGCGCGGCGGCGACTCCCTGATCCCGGTCGACGCCTACCCGGCTCTGGCCGACTGGGTGGAGCTGCAGGAGGTGCCGCGCACCGGCGGGGGCCTCGCCGAGCTCGTCGGCCGGCTCACCGAGCGCGGCTACCTGAGCCACTCCCTCACGGACGGCACCTCGGCGCAGCAGTGGATCTCCGACCTCTCGGCCCGCTCGCCGTACTCGTTCCAGTCGAGCTACGCGGGCCACTCGACTGCCCGCGTGGAAGAGCTCTTCACGGAGCTCGTAGACCAGCAGACCCGGGCTGGCGCGAACGCCGCCGACGAGCTGCTCGTGGCCGCGATCGGCGACGACGAGCAGTTCGCGACGGCCGCCGCGCTGCTCGGCCGCTACTTCGGCTTCGACTCCCGCGTCGTCGTGGGCGTGCGCCTCGCGGACGACGGCGACTCGTCGATCGCGCCCTGCGACGACGGCACCTGCACGGGCGCGAACCTCACGGCGTGGGCGGAGGTGCTCACTCCCACCGGCGACTGGGTGCCGCTCGACTCCAGCCCGCAGTTCTCGGTCGCGCCCACGACCATCGCGGTCGGCGAGCAGCTGCCGGAGAACCCGACGGTACCCGACCAGACCGCGACCGAGGTCGTCACCCCGCCCGCGGCGCAGCGCGACGACTCCGATGGCGCGGATGCCCCGCCGCCCACGCTCCCGGGCTGGCTCGAGACCCTCCTGCCCGTCCTCGGCAAGGTCGGCATGGGCGCCCTGGGCGTACTCCTGCTCCTGCTGCCCGCGGGTGTCCTGCTGTTCGCGAAGCTGATCCGCCGCCGCGCCCGCCGCGATGCGCCGGTGCCCGAGGTGAGCATCGTCGGCGCGTGGGACGAGCTCGTCGACCTCTACGTCGACAACGGCGTCGATATCGAGAAGAACCGCACGCGCGCCTCCGCTGCGAAGGAGATCGGCCGGCCCGCCGCGGTCGCGCTCGCCGCGACCGTCGACCTCGCCGTGTTCGCGGAGAACCCGCCAGGGCGCGCCGCGAGCGACTACGCGTGGACTCTCGTCGATGATGAGCGGCAGGTGCTCAGGCATGCGAGCACGAGGACCGAGCGGATCCGGGCGGCGGTCAGCCCCGCATCCTTCCTCCGCTACCTCGACCCGGGCATCCTGCTGCGCGCGGGCCTCGCCGTCTTCCGCCGAAGGGAACCAGTATGACCCCGGACTACCAGGGCCTCGCCACGGCGATCGTCGTCGCCTCCCTCGTGCCCGCCCTCGTGGGCCTCGGCCTCTACCTCTGGTACGGATTCGCGCTGTCGCGACTGTTCCCGAAGCTCGGCGCGGAGGGCTGGAAGGGCTGGGTGCCCATCCTCAACGAGATCGAGATCCTCGTGCGCGGCGGCGTGCCCGGCTGGTCGGTCGTGTTCTACTTCATCCCGGTGGTGCAGCTGTACGGCATCTACCTCAAGGCGCTCGCGGTGCACCGCATCAACGAGTCGTTCGGCCGGGGCGCGGGCTTCACGGTGCTCGGCATCTTCCTGCCGCCCCTGTGGGCGACACTGCTGGCAGGCGGCCGGATGCCCGCGGCGGGCGACTACGACCGCAGGGTCGAGGGGCTCATGTCGGCGGCCGAGGCCGCGCCGGCCCGCACTCCCGACGCAGACGCCCTCGGCGCCGGACCGTTCGTCGCCCAGCCCGCCGCGTACGCGTCCGCTCCGCCCCCGCCGCCCTCCGCCCCGGTGCCCGTGGCGTTCCCGTCGCTCGCGCCGGCCTCCGAGCCGCCGCTGTTCGACGCGCCGCCAGTGCCCGCCGCACCGCGACCGCCCGCGCCGGAACCGGAGCCTGCGGCACCCGAGGCTCCCGCGCAGGCGCCAGAGCCCGGCACCGTCTACAACCCCTGGGCGCAGGGGCCGCCCGCCGCACCCGTGCCGCCGCCCGTCGCGACTCCCGCAGCCCCGCCTGCGGCTCCCGAGCCCGTCGTCGTGCCGGAGCCCGTCATCCAGCTCACCCCGCCGCCCGCCGTCGAGTCGACGGCTCCGGCGCCGGCCGTTGCCGTCCCGCCGGTCGACGAGGACGACGATGACGACGAAGACCGCACCGTCGTGGTCGACCGCCGCCCGCAGGTGCCGTGGCGCCTCGTGACGGACGAGGGTCACGTCATCCCGCTGCGGACCCGCACGATCATCCTCGGCCGCAAGCCGACCGCAGCCGCTGACGGCGTCGACGTGATCGCCGTGCCGGACAGCACCAAGACCCTGTCGAAGAACCACGCGCGCCTCGAGCTCTCCGAGGAGGGAGCCTGGACCGTCTTCGACCTCGACTCGACCAACGGCGTGATCATCATCGAGGCCGACGGCACCGAGACACTGCTGCCCCAGGGCGGCTCCGCGGCCGTTCCCGGGCGGTTCATGCTCGGCAAGGTCGCGATGCGCGTGAGCTTCGACGACACGGAGGCCACCCGATGAGCGAGCTGACGGCGGCCGGCGGCATCGTGCTGGCCGTGGCGTCCCTCACCGACCCCGGGCTCAAGCGCGAGGTGAACGAGGACTCCCTGTTCGCGGAGTCCCCGGTGTTCCTGGTCGCTGACGGCATGGGCGGGTACGAGGCCGGCGACCTCGCGAGCGCTGCCGTCGTCGCGGCGTTCCGCGGCCTGGCCGGAGACGGCTTCGCGGAGCTCACGGGCATCCGGGCCGCCCTGGTCGCCGCGTCGGTCGGCGTCGCAGAGGTCGCGGGCACGACGAGCCGCGGCGCGGGCAGCACGGTCACGGGCGCGGTACTCGTCGAGCACGAGGGCGTGCCGCACTGGCTGGTGTTCAACGTGGGCGACTCCCGCGTCTACCGGCACTTCGGCAGCGAGCTCGAGCAGCTCACCGTCGACCACTCGCTCGGCCAGGAGCTCGTCGACAAGGGCGAGCTGCGCCGCGAGGACATGTCGGCGTTCGCCGACCGCAACGTGATCACGAGGGCTATCGGCGCCGCGGACAGCACGGCCGACAGCTGGCTGGTCCCGGTGGTCAACGGCGAGCGGCTCTTGATCTGCTCCGACGGGCTGCACTCCGAGCTGCCGGACGAGGGCATCCGGGCGACGCTCACGATGAGCGGCAAGCCGGAGTCGGCGGTAGCGACCCTCGTGCAGCGGGCCAAGGCCGCGGGCGGGCGCGACAACATCTCCGTGATCGTCATCGACGTGATCTCGGGCGGCAGCCTCCTCGTCGGCGAGTTCACCACGGGTGCCGCTGCAGTGGCGGGCGACCTCTCCGACCCCGAGCTGGACGGCACGACGATCCCGGTGCGGGTGGGCTCATGAGCGACGACGACCTCGACGACGAGGGCGGCGAGACCGTCGTGGTCGACCGTTCGGCGCAGGCCGAGGACAAGACCGTCGTGGTGGAGCGGAAGCCCGCCCCGGCGGAGGACGACGAGGACCGCACCGTGGTCGTGGACCGCGAGGCCGAGGACCGCACGGTCGTGGTCGACCGCGAGACCGACAAGACCGTCGCGGTCGAGCGCAAGGGCCGCGGCAAGCGGGTGAGCGCCGGCTCGGCGGCGCCAGACCCCGAGTCCGTGATGAAGCTGCTGCCGACGAGGCGGGGCACCATCCGCGTCGCGCCCGTCGAGCCCGGCTTCGGCCGGGAGGCCGTCGAGGCCGTCGGTGCGAACGCGGTCGAGACCTACATTCCCCGCGAGATAGCCCCGCCGCCCGTGCTCGGCCCGGCAGTTCCCCGCGGTGAGGACGCCCTGCGCGCCGAGGCGCCCTCGATGCCCTCCGTCACGCGGCGCTCGCGCAAGGCCGGGGTTGTGGCGCTCCTGGTCTTCGCGGGCGCCTGCATCGTCTCGGTGATCGGCATCGTCGCCGTGGTCGTGTGGTTCGTGCGGAGCTGACCGGATGCCGCGGCCTCAGGCCTCAGGCGTTCGATCCAGTAGTCCGCCACGACCGGGGCGCGGGCCGGCCACCGGCGCGGACTCCCGGCGGCGCGTGCGCATCACGATGATCACCGCGATGGTGCCGAGCACCGTGAGCGCGACGATCGTCACGAGCACCACCGCGTCGGTGGTGACGCTGAACGCGGAGGGCGAGAAGTCCGGCTCGACGGCGATCGGCTCGGGCCGCACAGGGCTCTGGGCCGTGTCGGCGAAGGGGCTCTCGGGGCCGCGGGTCGAGGCATCCGGCAGCAGGGTGATCGCCTCGAACGGCTGGACGATGCCCCAGCCGACGACGTCGTCGCGGCTGTCCGGGTCCGCGCGCACGGCCGTCGCGGTGAGGCGGTACTCCCACTGGGCGGGCGTCTCGGCTGGGTGCGCCTGCACGACGAGTGCTGCGGCGCCGCTCACGTAGCCCGTGGCGAAGCTCGAGGAGGGGGTGTCGGCGGCGTACAGGCAGTCGCCCGCTCCCGTCGCGGTGGTGAGCACCTGGGAGCCGGGAGCGGCCACCTCGACGTGCGGGCCGTGGATGGAGTCGTCGGTGCCCGCGCCGTCGGCGTTGACCGCCGTGACCGCGAGCGCGCCCGGGTACGCGGCGGGGTAGCGCGGGGTGCTCGAGGTGTCGTCCGTGGTCGCGGCGTTGCCGGCGCTCGCGACGACGAGGCTGCCGCTCGCCGCGGCGTAGGCCACGGCGTCCTGCAGGGCCGCCGACTGCTCGTAGTTGCTGATGGAGACGTTGATGACGCGCGCGCCCGCATCGACCGCGTACCGGATGCCCGCCGCGAGCCGATCGGTGCTGGGGCCCCAGCCGTTGCGCACGGACTCGTCGTCGGTCCCGCGGAAGACCCGCACGGAGAGCAGGCTCGCACCGGGAGCCAGGCCCACGACGCCAGAGCCCTCCACCGGGCGCGCGGCGATCTCGCCCGCGATCGCGGTGCCGTGCCCGTCGAGGTCGGTGAAGCCGCTCGGGTCGGTGCCGTCGCCCACGAGGTCGATGCCGCCCGTGACCGCGGCGGCGAGGTGCGGGTTGCTGCGGTCGATGCCCGAGTCCACCACCGCGACGAGGATGCCGGCGCCCGTGCTGCGCGTCCAGCTGAGGTCGGCCTGCAGCACGCCCAGGGCGGCGGGGGCATCCGGGGCCAGTGTCACCGTGCCGACCGCGCAGGCCGCGTCGGCCGCGACGGCGGGCGCGGCGGGCAGGATCACGCCGGCGGCCACGACGAGCGCCGCAGCGAGGCGGATGCTGCGGCCCACGTCAGCTGCCGGCGGCGACGGGGGTCGACCGCGCCGCGTCCTGAGTGAGGGACGGGCCGGTGGGCATGAACTGCACCCACGCCTCGGGGACCCGCTTGACGTCGTCGAGGGTGTAGCCGAGCTGGGCGACGATGTCGGCGTTGGCCCCGGGCACCGGGAACGCCGTGCCGGTCTCGTCGATCAGGTAGACCATGCCGCTGCCCTGCGCGCCCTCACCGCCCGCGCGCACGAGCGCGCCGCCGTCGATCGCGACGCTCACCCCCGCGCTGTCGCCGGTCAGGACCACGTCGTCGGCCGCGAAGCCGAGGGTGCTGTGCGGGTCGCCCGAGTCGTCGTGCGTGAGCACGGCGCACGGCTGGGCGCCGTTCTCGAGGGCGACCACCGTGTCGGCCGGCCAGTCGATGCCGCCCGCGGGGGCGGCTGCGGTGGGGATGGCGGCGATCTCGGCGGGGCTCACGTCCTGCTCTCCGCCGAGCTCGGCGCCCGTGCCGAGCAGGTAGAGCTGGTAGGCGAGCGGGCTGAGCTGGGCGAGCTCGCCGTCGGCCGTCATGAGGTAGCGCTCGGTGTCGCTACTGCCCTGCGGGTGCACGACCGCGCCGACCTCGAGGTCCGCACCGGCGACCGTGCCGCCCGCACCGGGGACGACGAGCGGCTCCAGCTTCTCGCCCGAGTCGAAGAGATTGAGCCAGCGCCCGTCGACGGGCACGGTCGGCGCGGTGTCGAGGCCGACGGCCCGCAGGATGGAGCTGGTCTGCGTGGCATCCACCTCGTACCGGCGCTCGCCGATCACGACGAAGGTGCGCCCGTCGCGGCTGACGACCGCGCCCCCTGCCGAGGCCGTGACCGCGGTCGCGCCGGAGAGCGTCATGGCGGTCTGCTCGCCGTCGATCGCGCACGCCCCCCAGCCGTCGCCGATGAGGGCGTCGGGCGCAGGCAGGTCGTCCGGAGCGCCGAGGATGCCGATGGCGGCGCCGATCGGGATCCCGTCGAGCGACTGCCGGTCGGTGGAGACGACGGTGAACTCGCCGGCGGGCATGAGCAGGCGCGCGCTCGCGGTGTTGATGACCGGGTAGAGCACGCCCTCGATCGCGACGTACCTGGCGCCCGTGTCCTTCACGAGGATGAGCGAGTTGTTCTCCCAGCCCGCGGGCAGCCCGGGCCGGATGAAGCCGTAGAACAGCCCGGCGATCACGACGATCGCGGTGAGGGCGATGCCGGCCGCTACCGCGCGCAGCGGCTTGGCGGGCTCGAGCTCCTTGCCCCCGGGGGCGCCGCTCGTGAACGCGGAGAGGAGGCGGCGGCGGCTGAAGCCCTGCGCCTCGATGAGGTCCTTCTTGGTCGCCATCGGTCGGCTACACCAGCCCGGACGCGAGCACGCCGAGCGGCAGGAGCGAGGCGAGGACGAGGACCTCGATGGTGTCGGCCACGCGGGCGAGCCGGAGCCGCGCCCTCGGGCTCAGCAGCGTCAGGCCGACGAGCAGCGCGGTCGCGATGAGCAGGACGACCAGCAGCGCGGCGCGCAGGTCGGGCAGCGCGGCGGATGCGGTGAGCCCCGTCACCGCCAGGCCGACGGCCCCCATCACCATGACCACGAGCACGCCCAGCCGCCCGTAGACCTGGCGGGACTGGAACATCATCCCGACGAAGGCGAGCGCGCACAGCGCGGTACCGAGGGCGCCCGAGGCGGCGACGAGCGGGGTGGCGAGCAGGATCGTGAGGCCGAGCGCGACGCGCAGGGCGGTGAGGATGCGCTGCCCCGCCGCCGCGCGCCGCTTGACGTCCTCCGCGTCGATGGGCTCGGGGTTGGCGATCACGTCGACATCGCTCTGCGGCGAGATCACCCGGATGCGCGTGGAGCTGAGTGCGAGCCACGGCAGCCCGTTGGCGAGCGAGCCGACGACCGCGATCATGATCGCGTAGGGCGCCGGGCTTCCCGGGGCCGCCAGGGCGGCGATGGTCGAGGTGAGGCCGATCACGAGGCCGAAGGCGATCGGAACCAGGTGCAGCTCGCGGCCGGTGCGGGTGAGCGCGAGGGCAACCCCGCCGACCACGAGCGTGCCGAGGCCGCCCGCGGCGAGCGGCCAGCCCCACAGCGGCTCCACGGGCACCGCGAGGTAGCCGCCGATGCCGCCGAAGAGGGCCGCGGCGAGACCGAGCGCGAGGCCCGCCTCCCGCTGGCCCACCCGCGCGAGCACCGTCGAGGTGGCCAGCAGCACGATCGCGGCACCGCCCGCGATGATCGCGCCGACCAGGAAGGCGGAGCCGGCGGTGACCAGCAGTACGGCGCACAGGCCGAGGAAGGTGAGGCTCACCGCGAGGGCGGTCCGGGCATTGTCGCGCGGCGTCCAGGGCGTGTGCTGCTCGGATGTCGCGTCGATCACGGCCTCGACCACGTCGTCGTAGATGCGCGGCTCGACGATGAGCCCGCCGCGCACGAGCGTCAGCAGCTCGCCGTCGCGGAGCCCCTGGCTGCCGGCGCCGCGCGCGGGGTCGAGGATCGTGCCGTCCGCCTTGTGCAGCGCGTAGCCGCCGTGCGCGAGGGTGGGATCGAGCACACCGAGACTGCGGGCGAAGCCGGGCAGCAGCTCGACAAGGGGCACCTGCGTGGGAACGCCGACATCGAGCCGGCGCCCTTCGCTGACGATCGAGACGCGCACGAGTGCGGCGGTGGCGACGACGGACTGGCTCATCTGATTCCTCGGATCCGGGCGCCCTGGCCGACAGGCCGGGCGGTGAGTTGTGCTCAGTCTAGTTAACGCGATCGACGGAGCAGAGCCGCCACGTCGGGAGCCATGAGGACTGCTCAGCGTTATGTTGCGTGTCGCGCAGCATTGCCCTAGTTTGAGATCATCCGTCATCTTTCTCAGATGAGCGGATGACCGGACCGCCGCGACAGCGTCGTGGGGCCGTGTGTCAACTGAGGACCAGACAAAGAGGGGTGAAGCATGGCGGAAACACAGGGCGCCGAAGCAGGTGCGGTACTCAAGGGCGCAGACGCGGTGAGCGAAGCGCACTCGGCCATCAAGGCAGAGATCAAGGCCGTCGAATCCGACATCGCCGAGCTCCGCGGATTCTGGAGCGGCCCGTCGGCCGCCAGCTTCGCCTCGATGATGGGCAACTGGAACGACAAGGTCACCACGATGAACAACGTGCTCGACACGCTCGAGGCCTCCCTGCGCGGCACCGAGAAGGACCAGTCCGCAGTGGACGAAGAGCACCAGTCGACGATCGCGGGCCTCGGCTCGCTCATGGGCTAAGGGGGAAGACGATGGTTGACAGCTATTCCGTCAAGACGGCAGAGGTCCAGCGCCTGAGCGCGGACATGGCCTCGCACGCCAACAAGATCCGCGACGCGCTCGACGGGCTCGAGAGCAAGGTCTCGACCCTGCTCGGCCAGTGGAGCGGCGAGGCTCAGGGCAGCTACACCGACGCCCAGCGCAAGTGGGACAAGGCTGCCGCCGAGATGCAGCAGATCCTCACGACGATCGGGCAGAAGACCGGCGAGATCGCGAACACGTACGACGCGAGCGACAAGCGCTCCGCCGCTCGGTTCTAGTAGTTCAACGACGAACTCTCGCCCGGCCGGCCGCGTGCCCGCCGGGCGAGAGTCGTGGAAAGCCCGTGTAGTGAAGGGGTGGGGCACATGGCGAATGACATCGCATGGGAGTTCGACGAGCTTCGGGCGTACGTCAAGCGGCTGATCGTCGCCGCAGACGGACTGACCGGCGCCGAGGTGGCGCAGATCCACGGGCCGGGGGCGGGCACCGTCAACGCCGCCACGTCCTTCCGGATGGAGCTCAAGATGTCCGCGCTGACCTTCGGCAAGGCGCTCGACATGTACTACCTGAACCTCCGGGACATCCACGACACCCTCAATGAGGTACTGGCCGCGGCCGTCGAGGCGGATGCCTCCCTCGCCGACGAGGCCAAGGCGATCTCGCAGTTCATCGACCAGGCCGCCGGTGCCGCCCCGGCCGCCAAGAGCACCAGCACCGGTTCGAATCCGGCAGGGCAGATCGGGTGACCGCCCGGACGTCATCGCGCTGGCTCGCCGCTCTCGCGGCGCTGCCCCTCCTCGTCGTACCCGTGCTCGTCGCGGGGCCCGCGACCGCCGAGGACGTCTCGACCGGCCAGTGGTACCTCGACGCCTTCCACATCAACGACATCCACGCGTCGGGGCTCACCGGCGAGGGCGTGACCATCGCCGTCATGGACTCGCCCATCAACACCGAGGTACCGGCCCTCGCGGGCTCCAACGTCGAGGTGCAGGAGCCGTCGCAGTGCGTGGACGAATCGGGCGCGCCGCTCGCCTCCACGTCCACCGATCTCGACGGGCTCCTCAACGCGGCCCACGGCACCGACGTCGCCTCGATGATCTCCGGCACGGGCGACGGCTACGACGGCCAGTCCGGAGTGGCCGGCATCGCGCCCGGGGCGAAGGTGCTCTACTACGCGGTCTCCTACCGTGGCGCGACGGCCGAGGAGGGCACGAGCTGCCCCGGCCCCGCCACGATCGAGACCGCGCTCGCCGCCGACATCAACGCCGCGATCGACGCGGGCGCCGACATCATCTCGGTCTCGCTCGCGGTGAACGGCTCGGTCGACCTCTCCTCGGCCATCGCGCGGGCGCACCGCGAGGGCGTCGTCGTGCTCGGCGCACTGCCCAACACCGGTTTCGGCGAGCTCGCGCTCTGGCCCAGCGCCGCCAACGGCGTCGTCGCCGTGCAGGCGATCGAGGCATCCGGCCAGGCGCAGAAGGACCCGGGCACCGGGATCGGGACCGCCTTCCCGTGGACCACCGTCGCCGGTCCGGGCGTCGGCATCCTCACGCAGGGCGCCGTCGGCGGAGCATGGAGCGACCAGGCGCTGCAGAACGGGACATCCCTCGCGACGCCCGCGATCGCCGGCTTCCTCGCGCTCGTGCTGCAGAAGTACCCGGAGACGACCGGGAACCAGCTCATCCAGACGCTGATCCGCAACACCGGCGTCGACGACCACGACCTCATCCACGACGAGTCGATCGGCTACGGCATCGCGTCCGCGACCCACATGCTCGCGAGCGACCCCGCGCAGTACCCGGACGAGAACCCGCTCCTGACGGACGACGGCAACCTCCCCTCGGTCGCGGACAGCACCGGGACGGGCACGTCGACAGAGCCGCCCGTCGACCCGGGCACCGCCGAGGGGTCCATCCCCTGGGTGCCCATCATCGTCGGGGGAGTGGTCGGCCTGCTCGTGCTGATCGGCCTCATCATCCTCATCGTCATCCTCGCGACCCGCCGGTCGCGCTCATCGGCCGGGCCAAGGTAAGGAGCCGCCATGACCAGCAACGAACAGGAACTCGAGTCCATCGCCAGCGCGGGCAATTTCGAGGTGCCGAACTTCGCCTCGATGCGCGGCACACTCGACGGCATGTCGAAGGCGATCAACGCCCTGCTCACCAACTCGTCGGGCTGGAAGGGCGAGACCGCGGCAGCGGGCAAGGCCCAGCTGGCCGACATGATGGCCGTCTACAACAAGGTCGGCGAGCTGACGCTCAAGATCGAGGCCGCGGTCGGCAAGGCCAACGGCGCGGTGGATACCGCGATCGAGCGCCTCCACGGCCTGCCCGCGTCTGCCGTGCCGAGCTCGGTGCTGAACGCCGTGGGCACCTCCGTGCACTTCATGGGCATGGACTTCCCGATCAACGGCGCGGTGGGCAAGATCGCGAGCCTCCTGGCCGCGCAGCGCGAGCAGGTGGCCCGAGACGCCCTGAACGAGCTCGAGCGCAACCTCGACCACCACAGTGCCGAGCTCCGGGCCACGACCGACGAGCTCCTGCCGTACATCGCGGGCGGCAAGGGCGCGGGCGACCCCCAGCACTCCGACGACACCCCGCAGCCGGTCCCGACCATCCCCGGCGGTCCGAGCGGCACCGGCGGCCCTGGCGGCACCGGGCCCTCGTACCGCCCCTGGTCGCCGCCTCCCGGCCTCGAGGGCCCGGGCGGCAGGGCGCCCTCGATCGACGATCCGCTCAACCCCGGCACGATCCCCGGCGGCGGGCCGACCACCGGCACACCGCCGTGGACGGGCACGCCCTCTCCCGTTCCCACCCCGGGCCCCGGCCTCGGCGGCGGCATCGTCCCGGGCCTCGGCGGCGCGGCAGGAGCCGCGGGCCTCGCGGCGGCCGCGCGCATGGGCGTCGGCGCC
>JAODAQ010000067.1 GCA_025463515.1 Rhodoglobus sp. | reverse complement strand
GGGGCGCCCCGCCCCTGCGCGGGTCGCCCCTTCTCTCTTTTTTGTACGGCACGATTGGTACCAATGACGACAACCGCCCCCGCAGTGCTCGACCCCGTCGGGCCCGTTCCCGCCACCCGCCGACCTCGCGGTGGCGGTGGCGGACTGCTGCGCTTCATCATCGTCAGGTTCCTGCTGATCTTCCCCACGATCTTCATCCTCGTCACGATGGTGTTCGTGCTCATGCGCTCGATCGGCGACCCGATCACGGCGGCCCTGGGCGGGCGGCTCACCGCCGATCAGCTGGCGGAGCGCATCCATGACGCCGGATACGACCGGCCGATCTTCGTCCAGTACTTCGAGTACATCGGCCAGGTGTTCACGGGCAACTTCGGCACCGCGATCAGCGACGGCCGCCCGGTGACGGAGCTCCTGCTCACCTACGGCGGCGCGACGCTCGAGCTGGCGTTCTACGCCCTCATCGTCGCGTTCATCGTGGGCATCCCGCTCGGCATGCTCGCCGCCTACCTGCGCGACAAGTGGCCGGATGCCATCCTCCGCGTCTTCGCGATCCTCTGCTACGCGACCCCGGTGTTCTTCGCCGGCCTTCTGCTCAAGCTCGTGTTCTCGGTCTGGCTGAAGGTGCTTCCCGTCGCGGGACGGGCCTCCACCCGCACCGAGCTCAACATGAGCAAGCTCGGCGACCGCCGCACGGGCATCTACCTCATCGACGCGATCCAGCTCGGCAGCCCGGCCGCGATCGGCGACGTGCTGCAGCACGCGGTGCTCCCGGGCCTCGCGCTCGGCCTCCTGACCGCGGGAGTCTTCCTGCGGCTGGTGCGCACGAACGTCATCGGCACGCTCTCCATGGACTACGTGGATGCCGCGCGCTCGCGCGGCGTGAGCGAGTTCCGCCTCGTCCGCAAGCACGCCTACAAGCCCGCGCTGGTCCCGATCATCACGGTGATCGGCCTGCAGATCGCCATGCTGCTCGGCGGCGCCGTGCTCACCGAGACGACGTTCGAGTGGAAGGGGCTCGGCTTCAAGCTCGCCGAGTACCTGACGGCGCGCGACTTCGTGGCAGTGCAGGGCATCGTCGCCCTCCTGGCGGTGATCGTCGCGCTGAGCAACTTCATCGTGGACGTTATAGCCGCGCTCATCGACCCGAGGGTGAGGTACTGATCATGACGACCACCACCGAGCCCCGCCGCCGGGTGACCCTCTGGCAGCGCCTTCCCGTCGTGCACCAGCTGCGCCAGAGCGTGGGCCTGCAGCGCGGCATGCTGATCGTCGGCCTCGTGATCACGGGGATCTTCATCCTGACCGCGATCTTCGCGCCGCTCCTCGCGCCGTACGGCTACGCGCAGCTCAAGGACGCGGACGGCGCCCCGTTCGGCGCGCAGGTCCCGCCCGGCGGCGAGCATCTGCTCGGCACGACTGTCGGCGGCTACGACGTGCTCTCCCGCGTGATCTGGGGGAGCCAGACGGCGCTCTCCGTGATCGTGGTCGCGGTCATCCTGTCGATCTTCGCCGGGGTCATCCTCGGGCTCGTCTCCGGCTACATCGGCGGCTGGCTCGACCGCGTGCTCGTGGTCATCGCCGACGCGGTGTTCGCGTTCCCGACGCTCCTGCTCGCGATCGTCGCGGCCATCGCGATCAGCGGCGGCCAGTCCAGCCTGTGGGGCGGCGTCTTCGCGGCGGCGCTCTCCATCACCGTCGTGTACATCCCGCAGTACTTCCGAGTGATCCGCGCGGAGACCGTGCGCATCAAGTCGGAGGCCTACGTCGAGTCGGCCAAGGTCGTCGGGTCGAGCACGGGCAGGATCATGTTCCGCCACGTGTTCCGCAACGCGACGCGCACGCTGCCGCTGCTGTTCACCCTCAACAGCTCCGAGGCGATCCTGACTCTCGCGGGCCTGGGCTTCCTCGGGTTCGGCATCGAGCCGACGGCGGCGGCAGAGTGGGGCTACGACCTCAACCGCTCGATCTCCGACGTCACGAGCGGCATCTGGTGGACCTCGGTGTTCCCGGGCGTCTCGATCGTGCTGGTGGTGCTCGGCATCACCCTCGTCGGCGAGAGCCTCAACGACCTCGCAGACCCGCGCCTGCGCACGCGCCGGAAGGCGAGCATCGTGCCGGCGCCCACCGCCGAATCCTCCGCGATCCTCGAGGGAACGGACGCCACCCCATGACCCGCGTAGTCGACATCACCAACCTCGACGTCACCTTCTCGACCGACGGCGGCTCCGTCGCGGCTGTTGACGGCGTCACCCTCTCCGTCGATTCGGGCGAGGTGCTCGCGATCGTCGGCGAGAGCGGCAGCGGCAAGTCCGTCACCGCCAAGTCGATCATCGGCCTGCTGCCCGAGACCGCGACCACCACGGGCGCGATCCTGCTGAACGACCGCGAGGTCGTGGGGCTCACGGGCGAGAAGCTGCGCTCGATCCGTGGCACGGACGCCGCGATGGTGTTCCAGGAGCCCTCGCTCGCGCTCAACCCGGTATTCACCGTGGGCTGGCAGATCATCGAGGGCCTCCGGGCGCACAAGGGCATCAGCAAGAAGGATGCCCGCGCGAAGGCCATCGACATGCTCAGCCGGGTCGGCATCCCCGAGCCCGAGAAGCGCATCGACTACTACCCGCACCAGTTCTCCGGCGGGCAGAAGCAGCGCGTGGTCATCGCGATGGCGCTCGTGCTCGAGCCCGAGCTGATCATCGCGGACGAGCCGACCACGGCGCTCGACGTGACCGTGCAGGCCGAGATCCTCGATCTGCTGCGGCGCTGCCGCGACGAGTTCGGCGCCGCGATCATCCTCATCACCCACAACATGGGCATCGTCGCCGACCTGGCGGACCGGGTCGCCGTGATGTTCGAGGGCAAGCTCGTCGAGCAGGCCTCGGTCGAGAAGCTGTTTGCCTCGCCCGAGCATCCGTACACCCAGAAGCTGCTCGCCGCGGTGCCCCGCATCGGCACGGGCGGCGCGCGCGCGAAGGCCCGCATCGAGGAGCGGATCGCCTCGGGAACCGTCAACAACGCCGAGCCGGTCGTCGTCGCGAAGGACCTGGTCATCGAGTACTCGGGCCGCCTGGGCCGGGGCGGCTTCCGCGCGGTGGACGGCGTGAGCTTCACGATCTCGCCCGGCGAGGTTCTCGGCCTGGTCGGCGAGAGCGGCTCTGGCAAGACCACGATCGGCCGCGCCATCGGCGGCCTCACGAAGATCACCGGCGGCTCGCTGCAGGTGCTCGGGCACGAGATGCTCGGCATCAAGGAGCGCGCCTTCAAGCCCGTCCGCAGCGACATCGGCTTCGTATTCCAAGACCCGGCGTCGAGCTTCAACCCGCTCCTGACCATCGCCGAGTGCGTCGCCGAGCCCCTCATCGTGCACGGCAAGGCCCGGGATGCCCGTGCAGCTCGTCCGCGGGTGAACGAGCTGCTCGAGGCCGTGCAGCTGCCGCGCGCGTTCGGCGACCGCTATCCGCACGAGCTCAGCGGCGGCCAGCGCCAGCGCGCGAGCCTCGCCCGCTCGCTCGCCCTCGAGCCGAGCCTCCTCATCGCGGACGAGCCCACGAGTGCGCTCGACGTCTCGGTGCAGGCGCGCGTGCTCGAGCTGTTCGCGGAGCTGCAGCAGGAGTTCGGCTTCGCCGCGCTGTTCATCAGCCACGACCTCGCCGTCGTCGACATGCTCTCCGACCGCATCGCGGTGCTGTACCAGGGCCGGCTCGTCGAGGAAGGAACGGGGGATCAGGTGCTCGGCGCGCCGCAGCATCCGTACACCCAGCGCCTCCTCGCCTCCCTGCCCGTGCCCGACCCGGCGGAGCAGGCCGCGCGTCGCGACCAGCTCAGGGCCCTGAAGGCGAGCGAATGACCGACGGGGCGGCGGTACGCGCGCGCGATCTCTCGCTGCTGTACCCGTCGACGAATCCGCAGACCCGCTCGATCGCCGTGAACGGCCTGAGCTTCGACATCGCGCCCGGCGAGGTCCTCGCCGTGGTCGGCGAGACCGGCTCTGGAAAGAGCAGCCTCGCGAAGGCGGTGGCGCTGCAGGCCGATCTCGCGGATGCCGACTCCCCGAAGATCACCGGCGGCAGCCTCGAGGTCATCGGCACCCAGCTGCGCGGGGTGAGCGGCCGCAAGCGCGACCGCCTCGGCCTGTATGTGGGCTACCTCCGCCAAGAGGCCGGAGACTTCCTCGAGCCGCGCCTGACCATCGGCGAGAACGTCGCGGAGCCGATCTTCTCGCGCGACCGCCACTTCGACCAGGACGAGGCGGGCGAGGCAGTCGCGACTCTCATCGACGCCGTGCGGCTGCCGCTCTCGACGATGAACAAGTACCCGCACGAGCTCAGCAAGGGCCAGCGGCAGCGGGTCGCGATCGCGCGGGCGATGATCCTCGAGCCGAAGGTGCTCGTCGCCGACGACCCGACGGCGGGCATCGACGTGACGGTCCGGGCGGCCATCCTCGACATCATCGTGTCCCTGCAGCGCGAGCGCGGCTTCTCCGCCCTCGTCGTCACCGCGGACCTCGGCGAGGTGCGCCGGATCAGCAACCGGGTCGCGATCATGCACCGGGGGGTCTTCGTCGGGATCGGCGAACTCGAGGAGGTGCTCGCCGACCCGCACCACCCGTACGTGCGCGATCTTGCCCGCTCGCTTGACCACCTGAACAGGCGGGGCGAGCTTGTCGACCAAGCCTGAGACCGCCGCCTACATCGAGGACCAGCTCGCGGGCCTGCCCGTGCGCACCGGCAGGATGTTCGGCGAGTACGCCCAGGCGTATCCGGGCTCGAAGGACTACCACACGGTGCCGGGCGACCTGCTCGAGAACCGCGACTGGCTTCATGCTGCGATTGAGTCGACGGCGGACGCTCTCCCCGAGCCCGCCCCGAAGAAGAGGAAAGCACCCAAGCAATGACGACACGAACCCCGGGCCAGCACCGGGATCCGCTCGCCCCCGTACTTCTCGACGGCCCCCGCCCGCAGGCCGGGCCCGTGGCCGTGCTGCCGTTCGCCCACGCGGCGTTCGAGGCGGCAGTGGTCTCCGGCGGAGGAGTCGTCGAGCCGCTCTCGGACGCGACCCGCGGCCTCGTGTGGCTCACCCCGGACGGCCCCGCCCTCGCGGCCGTGCTCGCCGAGCATCCCGGCATCGAATGGGTGCAGCTGCCCCTCGCGGGCATCGAGGCCTTCGCCGCGATCTTCGCCGCCCAGGGCGCGACCCCGCTCCCGGTCTGGACGAGCGCCAAGGGCTCGTTCGCGGAGCCCGTCGCCGAGCACGCGCTCGGTCTCACGCTCGCGGTGCTGCGCGGCCTGCCCGAGAAGGCGCGGGGCACCAGCTGGCAGCATCCCAAGATCGGCATCTCGCTGTACGGCCGCCGCGTCGTCATCGTGGGCGCGGGCGGCATCGCCGTCGAGCTGCTGCGCCTGCTCGCGCCGTGGGAGGTCGACGTGACGATCGTGCGTCGCGGCACCGACCCGCTGCCCGGCGCCGATCGCACCGTGCCCGTGGCGCGGCTCGCCGAGGTGCTGCCGGATGCCGACGTGCTCATCCTCGCTGCTGCTGCCACCGCCGAGACCGCCCACCTGATCGGCGCAGAGCAGCTCGCGCTGCTCAAGCCGTCTGCCGCGCTCATCAACATCGCGCGGGGATCGCTCGTCGACCAGGACGCGCTCGTGGCCGCGCTCGAGTCGGGCCGCCTCGCCGGCGCGGGCCTCGACGTCACGACTCCGGAGCCGCTGCCGGAGGGGCATCCGCTCTGGACCGCGCCGCGCATCGTCATCACCTCGCACTCCGCGGACACCCCGGAGATGACCGAGCCGCTGCTCGCCGAGCGCATCCGCGCGAACGTCGCCGCGCTGGTCACGGGCGGGGGCTTCGTCGGCCGCGTCGACCCCGAGTCGGGGTACTGATGACCGACTTCTGGGTGGGCGGCTACAGCCCTGACATGTCGGGCACTCTGACGGGCATCCTCGCGATGCGGACCACGGATGCCGGCACCCTCGAGCTCGTAGGGACGGCGGTCGAGACGCCCTCCCCGTCGTACCTCCTGCAGCGCGGCGACCACGTCTACGCGGTGGCCGAGGGCGCCGGGACAGTCGAGTCGTTCCGCCGCAGCGGTGGCCACGCCCTCGTGCGCGACGGCTCAGCCCCCACCGGCGGCACCTGGCCGTGCAACCTCGAGTTCGTCGCGGGCGGCATCGCCGTGGCCAACTACTTCGACGGCTCTGTCGCGCTGGTCGGGGTGGACGAGACCGGAGCGGTGACGGGGCTGGTCGAGACTCGGCAGGGCGACGGCTCGGGCCCGCACGAGCGCCAGCAGGGCCCGCACGCGCACGCCGTCTTCTCCGTGGCGGAGGACACGATGCTCAGCCTCGACCTCGGATCGGACCGCGTACTGGTGCACCGGCCGGGGCTCGCGCTAGCGGCATCCTTCGCGCTGCCGCCGGGCACCGGACCGCGCGATATCGTGCGCCATCCCTCTGGGCTGCTCTACGTGCTCGGCGAGCTCGGCCACAAGCTGTTCGTGCTGCGCTGGACGGGCACGGGCCTGGAGATCGTGTCGTCGGCGGGGGTGCCGGGCGCGCTCGAGGGCGACGACGGCGCGGGAATCAGCATCGGCGCCGGCGGGCGCTACGTCTACACCGGGCTGCGCGGCAGCCACCGCATCGGGGTGCTGCGCGCGAGCGACGACGGCTCCGAGCTCACGCCGGTCGGATGGGTCTCCAGCGAGGGGGAGTGGCCGCGCGGCCACACCGTCGACGGCGACGTGCTGCACGTCGCGAACCAGGTCTCGAACTCGATCGCCAGCTTCCGCCTGGGCTCCGACGGCATGCCGAGCCTCATCGCGGAGCCGACCGAGGTGCCCTCGCCGAACTACCTGCTCGCGCGTGCGTGAGTCGGTTTGGCGCAGGCCGAAGGTTTGGTAATGTAGACAAGCTCAATCGCAATCCTCGATAGCTCAATTGGCAGAGCAACGCACTGTTAATGCGTAGGTTCTTGGTTCGAGTCCAAGTCGGGGAGCACAAGTCCAGGCCAGAGGGTATTTACCCTCTGGCCTGTTTTGTTTTTGGTACCAATTCCCGCACTTACTCCGCAGATTGGTCCCGCACTTACTCGACGGACAGCACCTCCGAGAGCACGTCAGCGACCTTCCCCGAGCCGCCGCCCCGCGCCACTGCGCGCCGGGTTCGCCTTCACCCGCCCCGCCGCAATCCAGAAGATCACTGTCAGCTAAAACCTCACCCGTCGCCGGGGTTCAGCTCGCGCTGAGCCCCGGCGCACCCACGGAGACGCCCTTGACTTTCGCAACCCTCGCCGACCTACCCATCTCACTCTTGCGCCCGCTCACCGCCAATGAGGCGCACTACGCGCCGTCACTATTGGAACGCGCCGAAGCCCTCTTGATCGCACTCGTCCCCGACCTGATCGAGCGAGCCACCGATCCCGACTATCGCGCGCAAGTCATCTCAATAGAGGCGGACATGCTCGCCCGAGTGTTCCGCAATCCCGACGGACTTCTCAGCGAGACCGAAGGGCTCTACACCTACCGACTCGACAAGGCCGTGGCGTCGGGACGGCTCGCACCGAGCGATGCCGAACTGGATGCTTTGGGACGCCGCGCGCGCCTAAACACCGGCCTCGGGGAGCTGGATGGATATGCACGCCGTCGTTGTACCTCGACGGGTTCTTGTTCGTTCCTGCGGGGCGGGTAGACATCGTTAGGCGAGCGCCGTGGACGCGCGCTATCTATGCGTTACCAGGGCGTTCCGCCGAGTTCGGCTGTGTAGTACCCACCCGCTCATAGCCGCGTCGATTGAGGAAATCGACCGCTACATTCATGAGTTGCAGGAGAAGAGCGCAGGTGTCTGCCAACAGCGCGGTGTCGACCTCTGCATACAAGTACTCCCCGTGATCATCCGATCGCGTCTCGCGGGTAGCAAGCAACAACGTTGTGAGTACCTGGCTGTGCGCGTGTGCGGATGCGCGAGCCCAGTGCTTAAGGGTTTCATAGGTAGGCCCGCCCACAAGAGCCCCGATGGTGCGCAAGATCTTCGTCTCATCAACGATTCGTCGGGCGCTCAAGACTGCGTCGGGGTCTAGGCCGGCCGCCGTCGCTGCGGCTATAAGTCGTGGCTCAGCTCGTTCGAACAACATCCCCATCTCAACATCGGGGGTTCCGGCGGCGGCCAGTGCAGCGACGAGTTTCTTGCCATGCTGAAGCTCAATATTCGTGAACTTCAGGCTTCGAAGAACTCTCTCGCGGGACTCGTCCGGACTGACCATCCAAACCACATTGGCGAGACTTTCGATCGCGGGGCGAAGGAGCGTGTAGTCGGCGTACGCGGAGAGCCTTACTTCGGGCGGATCGTCTTGCGTGATGCACTTGTCGTGCCAGGCCAGCATGTGGTCGACGGCGGAATTGATCAGTCCTTCAATAATTCCAGCGGGCACCATCCAGCCACCACCCGCCAACGTGATATCGGCCTCTGCGTCTGAGGATTCCCGCACCACTGAGCGCGTTCGTTGGATATGACGCGCCCACCTCTCTAGCGCGAAAATGTGTTGAACAAGTCGATCGTCGTCCGTCAGTTGAGCCACCCCGAAAGGATGGCAGTGAATGTGAACGTCCGCCACATAGTGCGGACTAGCGCCTATGACGGATGCGACAGCTAGAGTCCCCATCGTGACCAACTCGCGCCGACCGGGCAGGGGTGACGACGACCCTGCCCCAGATGACGGCTACCCAAGCGCGCGTGACCTACCCCTGTTCGCGGAACTCGAGGAGAAACTGAGAGCGATCAGGGTCATTGCTTTTGTGCAACCGAAGATGCGACCTCAAGCTCGCGAACTGGAGAGGTCACTTCGATCCCTAACAGACAGCGTTGACGGGTTTTACACGTTGCTTGAAGGACGAGATTGGGTCTACCACGATCAGCTCAATGTAGAACTCATGCGTGGGCCGATCGATGCCAAAGACCCTGACGCCCTCGAAGCGACGCTGATCGACTTCTACGGCGACCCTCAACAGCTCGACCGCTTGATACGTCAACTGGGCGTTGAGCCGAACATGCCTGAGCGGATGCATTTGGTTCGCCTCGCCCGCGAGGACCACTTGGCGGGGCGCTATTACGCTACGACGCTTACCCTCCTGGCAGTCATGGACGGGTTTGTAAATGAGATCGAAAGGGCGCGACGCGGACTTTCCTCCCGAGACGCCGACGAGATCAACCCGTGGAACAGCGTTGTCGGGCATCACCTGGGGCTGAAGGCAGCTCACCGCTCCTTCACGAAGACATTCAAAGCCACGTCAACGGACGAAATCACCACGCTCCACCGCAATGGCATCGTTCACGGAACGCTCCCGAATTTCAACAATGCCGTCGTTGCCTCGAAAGCGTGGAATCGACTCATGGCGGTGAAGGACTGGGCTCGCTCGCTTGACGCGGCCAGTCAACCGCCGCCGCCTCCGACCCCGTCGATAGCAGAGTCGGTGGTGAAGCTCGCGGCGACCGCTCGGCGAACCTCCCGTCTCAGAGACTGGGAGCATCGCTCGGTAGCGTTCGGCTCAGCGGATTTTTCCAGCGAACCCGCCGTGATTGCCGCCCACAAATTGTTTCACTCGTGGAAATCAAGAAACTACGGACAACTGGCCTCGTTCCTTCGCGAGGCACCGAAGAAAAGTGAAATGGCCAAGTTCACAGGCGACGTCCGACGCCGATTCGAGGGAGTCAATCTGGATGAGTTTCGGATTGAGCGTGTGGATATGCTCACCTCATCGGTAGCGGTCATCACTGCCACTCTCACTGTCGACGGTAGACAGTTCTTGAATGAGACGCGATGGTATCGAGAGGACGATGCTCGACATTCCGTACCAGAGTTTGAAGACGGGGGAGCGTGGCGCTCAATCCATTACTGGCCCGACGAATATGGAGCCACACCGAACGCGAAGCTCTAGTAGCCATCGCAGCGCGGCGTTGACCCCCCAACCCTCCCCGTCCATACGAGCCCCCGCTCCGCGTATAGCGGCTGACAGGGCGTACGGGTAACGAAGTCGTTGTACCGCAGTTTGTATCGTCAATCGCTGGGCTCGTCGAGGAGCACGGCCTTCTGCCCGATGGCCCGTGCGCGAAACGCAAGGGACACGTCGTACGTCATCATGAACGTCTTAACGAAGAAAGGACTCATGCTCTGAGCAACGTCGATCAGTTCGGCGTCCGCTGTTCGCAGTCGGACGTGGTCGCGACCCTCGGTCAGCACTCGTACCTGCACGTTGCGCGGGCGAGACTCCGTCGACTGAAACGCGTGGGGCCACTCGGGGTTCGAACCGAACCAGCCCGTGATCGTCCTCAATGCGTTGCGCGCGAGAGTGCGGCGGGGAACTCGTTTACCGTCGATAAACATTTCACCCCGGTCACGCTTCAACGAATCCAGCTCCTCCAGTACAACCGAAGGAATCCAGATCACGAGGTCTACGCCACCTCTGAGGTCTAAGTGATCCTCCCAAGGCAGACTTCCGAGCGAATCGTGATGACGCATCCAAACATTCGTGTCCGGTATCACGCTGGCCCGCGCTGAATGGGGCGATTGCATGCCGCGCAGCTCGTCGATTGCGATTCCGAACGCTTCACGTCGCTCGGCGATCTCTATACGGATCACGTCCCAAAGAATCTTCGACACCTCGATCGAAACGACCCCGAGAAGCGCCCAGTACCGTCGCGTCAGAACCAAGCGATCCAGCTCCTCGCTGGACAGGATCGGGCCGAGGGTTCGGCAGCAGTCATTCACCCACGTCAGATAGGCAGCGAGCGCTCGCGCCACGGAGTCAGCATTGGTTGCTGTGTCCAGGCGCGACAGCGACTCGCGGAGCTGATCGATTACATGGTCTGACGCCACTGCTGCACGGATACCTAGCACTGCTACTTCCTGACTTCGGGCGCTACCACTCCGCATATACTCCGCAGATTGGTCGTGAATGGACGATGTCTGACGATACCGGTCGTTATGCCATACTGGCCCTGACCTGCTTTTCGTTTTTCGACGTTAGCGGTCGTGTCCCCGAACAGGTAATGCGTAGGTTCTTGGTTCGAGTCCAAGTCGGGGAGCACAGAATTCACTTTCTGACCAGTTAGGCCCAGACCCTCCACGGTCTGGGCCTATTTGCGTCCCCGGCGGGTTGAGTAGCGCGCTCTGGCGCGCGTATCGAAACCATCGGCTCGCCTCCCGCGCCCGCCCGCCGCGCCAGTTCTGACGCGATCGCCCGCGACGCTCGCAGAAACTCCCCTCTCGACGAGGTCTCGTGCCGTGCCCCTCCGGTCCGAGGCCGTTGCGCCGCGCATCCCCGTTCCCGTATTGTATCAAGCAAGTGATACAAACTGACGGGGAGCCGCATGCTATATCCGCTGATAGTCCTGATCATGGTCGCGTTCGCGATCTGGTTCATCGCCCGGCGCGGGAGGGGAGCCGAGCAGTCGGCGCTCGCCCGCCGCATCTCGCTGTTCGGCTCGCTCGCCGTGCTCGTGCCGTTCCTGGCGGTGTTCGGCCTGCCCCTGCTGTACCTCGCGGAGCGCTTCCTGCCCTGGCTTCACGTTCCGTCGACTGTCCCATTCGGGTACGCGTGGTGGCAGTATCCCTTCCCGATCGTCGGAGCGGTCATCACGGCGGTCGTCGTCCTGGTCGCGCTGAACCGGCGCACGGCCAAGTCGGAGGTGCCCGTCGTCCCGATCGCCCCGCGGGGATGGACCACGTTCACGAACAGGCGCGAACTCGTGGTCGCGATCGTCAGCGCGGGCGTCCTGATCGCCGTCTCTGTCGCAGCCGGTCTCGCTTCGGTGACGAATGACGCCGGGCTCCACATCCTGATCGAGTTCCCGGGGCCCGAGGGGGAGCGCGGGGGCACCGCCACCTTCTACGGCTGGGCCTATTCCGTCCCGGTGATGGTGGGCATCGCCGTGCTCTCGCTCCTGGTCTGGCTCGCCCTGCGCGCGAGCGCACTGCCCGCGTTCCGCCGGCCGGATACCGTTGCGCAGGAGACCCTCGAGCGCGAGCAGGTTGCCAGCGCCCTCCTGCGCCTCTACATCGCGGCAGTCCTCCTGCCGCTCGGCGGCGCGCTCACGCAGATCGGCGGTGCGGGCATGGGCCAGACGGGCATCGGCATCCCGGGTGTCGGCGACTTCAGGTGGTCGTTGGGCTACTCGTCCTTCGCCTTCCCGATCGAGATCGTCGGCGAGGTCCTCGAGCTCGCGGGAGTGCTCATCCTCCTTCTCGGCATCTTCAGCGGCCGGAAGCGGGCCGCGTCATGACCGAGGCTGCCGACATCTACGAGCAGTACCGGGGGATGATCCTCTCCGGCCGTCTCGGCAGCGGCGAGCGACTGGCATCCGTGCGCCAGGTGGCCAACGACCTCGGCGTCGCGATCGGGACCGCGGCGAAGGCGTACAAGCTGCTCGAGGCCGAGGGCCTCGTGACGACCCGCGCCGGTGCGGGTACCCGCGTCTCGGCTACGCCGGCGGTGCTCCCGGCGAGCGTGGTGGCGCGCATCCGCGAGCTGGCCGCGATCGCCAAGCGCGAGTCCGCCACTGAGGACGAGGTGGTCGCGGCGCTGCGCCAGGTCTGGAAGGACTAGCCCGGTCGTACTCCCACAGGAGTAGCCGCGTCACACCGCCGAGCCGACGCCCCGCGCACACCCCCGCAACTACGATCGACTCATGCAACACCCCGGCCGCACCCACACGCCCCGGTGGGCGGGCGGCTACCACCAGTGGCAGAGGGACCAGCTCACCGAGGAACTGGTGCTGCGCCGCCAGCACTCGCAACGGATGTCACGGCGCGCGCGCCTCCTGATCCCGTTCGTGTTCTCCCTCATCATCCAGGTGCCGGCGAGCCTGTTCTGGCTCGTGCACGCCCCTGCGCCGACCGCGTGGCTGAGTGTCGCGCTGGCCGTCGTCGGCCCCGTCGCGCTGCTGTTCCGGCGCCGGTTCCCCGGGCCGGTCGTCGCGTTCGTCGCAGCCGGAGCGTGCGTCGACTTCTTCCTCTCCGATGCGACGCAGGGGCCGCCGTACGTGGCGCTCGCGTTCGCTGTCGTGTCGTCGATCGTGCACGGCGCCCGCGCGTGGGCGTGGATCTCCGTGGGCGCCCTGTGGGTGGGCACCGTGAGCGCCGGCCTGATCATCGGCATCGACTGGCATCCCGCGCGGATCGCTGTCACGACCCTCGGCATCCTGGTCACCTTCGGCATCGGCGAGGGCCTGCGCAATCGCAACGAGCACTTCGAGAAGATCCGCTCGGTCGTGGCGCAGCGCAAGCAGAGCGAGGTGCAGGCCGAGCGCGTGCGGATCGCCCGCGAGCTGCACGACGTGCTCGCGCACTCCCTCAGCCAGATCAACGTGCAGGCGGGCGTGGGCCTCCACCTCATGGACAAGCAGCCCGAGAAGGCCGCCGAGGCCCTCGCGAGCATCAAGGAGACGAGCAAGACGGCGCTCGACGAGGTCCGCTCCGTTCTCGGCGTGCTGCGGGCGGAGGGCGGGCAGGATCCCTCGGCTCCTCTAGTGCCTGAGCCCGATCTGTCGCGACTGCCGGGGCTCGTGGCATCCGTCACCTCGCAGGGGGTGGACGTGACGCTCGCCAACGAGGTCGCCGAGGCGCCGAAGGCCGTGCAGCTCGCCGTGTACCGCATCGTGCAGGAGTCGCTCACGAACGTCGTACGGCACGCGAAGGCGACCAACGCCACGGTCTCGGTTTCTGCCGACGCCCACCACTACGTGGTCGTGGTTGACGACGACGGCAAGGGCCTCACCGAGGAGTCGACGGGCGGCCGCGGCCTCCTCGGGATGCGCGAGCGGGCCGAGCTGCTCGGCGGCACCCTCGCGACCGCCGTCTCGCCGCTCGGCGGCCTGCAGATCACCGCACGAATCCCGGTCAAGGAGCACGAATGATCCGCGTAGCCATCGCCGACGACCAGCAGCTCATCCGCGGCGGGTTCCGCAGCCTGCTCGAGGCGGAGCCCGACATCGAGATCGTGGGGGAGGCCGGATCCGGTGCCGAAGCGGTCGCCCTGGTCACCGCGACCCGGCCCGACGTCGTGCTCATGGACATCCGGATGCCCGACGGCGACGGCCTCTGGGCGACCGAGCAGATCGTGCAGAAGCCCGACTTGAAAGACACCCATATCGTCATCGTGACGACGTTCGAGCTCGACGAGTACGTCGGCAGAGCCATTCGCGCGGGCGCCAGCGGGTTCCTGGTGAAAGACACCGAGCCCGTTGAGCTGATCCGCGCGGTGCGCGTCGTGGCCGGCGGGGACGCCCTGCTCAGCCCGGGCGTCACGAGGCGCCTGCTCGAGCGCATCTCCGGGCAGCTCCGTGAGGCGCCCGACACCACCCAGCTGGGCGTCATCACCGAGCGCGAGCGGGAGGTGCTCGCCCTCGTCGGCCAGGGCCTCACGAACGACGAGATCGGCAAGTCGCTGTTCCTCAGCCCGCTCACCGCGAAGACCCATGTGTCGCGCATCATGTCGAAGCTCGGCGCGCGCGACCGCGTGCAGCTCGTCGTGATCGCCTACGAGACCGGCCTGGTCCGCGCCGGGCGTACGGAGTAGCGCGAACCCACACCCACGGGAGTACTGCAGGTGCCACCGCAGGGCAGATTCCCTTTCCGCCCGACTCGACGAGTGTTGAGTCAACGGCCCAACCGGGGCCCTAACGGAATGGAAACCTCGTGTTTACAGCTACTGCTCTCGCCGCCCACCTGGGCGGCCCCGGGTTCGGCTTCGGCTGGCTCTTCTTCCTCATCCCGCTGTTCTGGATCGCCGTCGTGATCCTCATCGTCAGCCTCGCGCGCCGTCGCTGGAGCCGCGGCGGGTGGGGCCCCGGCCACCACTTCCAGGGCGGCTACGGCCCGTGGGGCGCCGCTGCCCGCGGTGCTGAGTCGACGCTCGCCGAGCGCTTCGCGCAGGGCGACATCGACGAGAAGGAGTACCGCGCACGCCTCGAGGTGCTGCGCGCCAACAACACCTTCACGCCGCCGGCCAAGTAGCCGGCCCGCGATAGAGTCTCCCTTCGGACCACCCGGTCCGGAGGGAGTTCTTCGTTTGTCAGACCCTGTAGCCCTCGAGCGCCGAGCCGCCATTCGCGCGAGCTTCGCCGTGGGCCTGGCCGTGGCGGCCTACGGCATCTCGTTCGGGGCGCTGAGCGTGGCATCCGGCCTCGACATCTGGCAGACCTGCTTCCTCAGCCTCATCATGTTCTCGGGCGGCTCCCAGTTCGCCGTCATCGGCATCCTCGCCTCGGGCGGGGCGGCGGCCGGGGGAGCCGCGATCGCGAGCGGCGCCCTGCTCGGCACCCGCAACGCCCTCTACGCCCTCCGGGTCGCGCCGTTCATCGGCGGCCCGTGGCCGAAGAAGGTCCTCGCCGCGCACTGGACCATCGACGAGACCACGGCCGTCTCCACAGCGCAGAAGACCGTCGCAGGGCAGCGCGCAGGCTTCTGGTGGACGGGCGTCATCATCTACGTCGGCTGGAACCTCACCACCCTCCTCGGCGCGCTCATCGGCGACCTGCTGGGCGATGTGAGCCAGTACGGTCTGGATGCCGCTGCCGCCGCCGCTTTCCTGGGGCTCCTGTGGCCCCGGCTCAAGCAGCTGCAGCCGGTCGTCGTCGCGATCGGAGCCGCCGTGGTCGCGGCCGTGCTCATCCCGTTCGTCCCGGCGGGGATCCCCGTGCTCGCGGCGGCGGTGGTCGCCGTCGTGGTCGGCCTCACCAACTGGCTGGGGCCGCGGCGGGAGGCGGAGCTATGACGATCTGGCAGACGATCATCCTCGCGTCGATCGCGGTGCTCGCCCTGAAGCTGCTCGGCTACCTGGTTCCGCCGGCGCTGGTGGAGAAGCCCACGCCCGCCCGGGTCGCGAACCTGCTCACCGTCGCGCTGCTCGCCGCGCTGATCGTGGTGCAGACGGTCGGGGGAGGGCAGGGGATCGTGCTCGACGCGCGGGTGCCCGCGCTCGTAGTCGCGGCCGGGCTGTTCGCCCTGCGGGTGCCGTTCATCGTCGTGGTGGGCGCAGCGGCACTCGTGGCCGCGCTGATCCGGCTGTGGACCTAGTCCTCTAGGTGGTCCTCGCCCGGCAGCCAGGTCTGGCCGGGCACGCCCCAGCCCTTCTTCTTGATGACCTTGGCGACGGCCTTCGTGTAGTCGTGCTCGAGGCGGTCGACGTAGAGCACGCCGTCGAGGTGGTCGTTCTCGTGCTGGAAGATGCGGGCGAGCCAGCCCTCAGCGACGATCTCGAAGCGCTTCTGGTCGAGGTCGACGGCACGGAGGATCGCGTGCTCGGCACGCCTCAACGGGAACCGCTCGCCGGGGAGGGAGAGGCATCCCTCTGACTCGTCGTCCTCGTCGGCCTCGCCGGTCGGGGTGGGCGAGAGCCAGACCTCGGGGTTGATCGCGACGCCCCGCCAGAGGACGCCCTCGTCGTCGGTCCAGTTGTAGACGAAGAGGCGAAGACCGACGCCGACCTGCGGCGCGGCAAGGCCCACGCCGGGCGCTTCCTTCATGGTCTCGAACATGTCGTCGACCAGCTGGCGGAGGGAATCGTCGAACTCGGTGACCTCCTCGGCTACCGAGTGCAGCACCGCCTCGCCGGTGATTCGAATGGGGAGAACGGCCATTCACCCAGAATAACGGGCGCGGAACGGGTAGATTCGACGGGTGCCGCCGGACTTCCAGGACATAGCAAGCCAACTGACCCTCAATACTCAGTCTGGTATCGGCATCGCCCTCGCGGTCGTCGCGGCCGTGCTGCTCGCGTTCGGAACCCAGTTCCAGAACCGCGGTGTCGTGATCGTGGGGGAGAAGAGCGGCGGCAAGGGCAAGACCGGGCTCAGCTTCGGCCAGCTAACGAGCCTGCTCGCCCGTCCGTCCTGGGTCATCGGCACCCTGCTGCTCGGGCTCGCGATCGTCCTGCAGCTGACGAGCCTCACGTTCGCGCCGCTGACGGTGGTGCAGCCGCTCGGCGCGATCGCCCTCGTCATCACCTCGATCGTCAACTCGCGCGTGAGCAAGGTGCCGCTCGACCGCGTGTCCATCCGCGCGATCCTCGTGTGCGTGATCGGCGTCGCGGCCTTCGTGACGATCGCCGCGTTCACGACCGAGCGCCATCCGATCACCGCCACGCAGCTCTCGGTGGTACTCATCATCCTGGCCGTGGTGCTCGCGGTGTTCGTGACGCTGTTCATCCTGATGAGGCGCCGCGCGCCGCGTCCGATCTTCTACGTGATCGCCGCCGGCGTGCTGTTCGGGTTCGTGGTCACTCTCGCCAACGTCGTCATCGGGCGCGTGCAGACCATCCTCACCACGGGCTTCGGGTTCGACTCCGCCGACATCCTCACCCTCGTGTGCGTCGTGGGCCTCGCCGCCGCGGCCCTCCTCGGCACCTACTTCGTGCAGACTGCGCACTCGTCGAACCCGCCAGACCTGGTGGTCGCGGGCCTGACCGTCATCGACCCGATCGTGGCAGTCTCGATCGGCATCGTCGTGCTCGGCGAGGCCTCGACTGCCCCGCTCTGGGCGATCTTCGCCTTCGCCGCCGCCGCGGCAGCCGCGATCTGGGGGGTCGTGTCGCTCTCGCGGCACCACCCGCAGTCCTTGGCCAATACGACGCTTGCCGACGTGGTCGAAGGCCCTGCACAGCATCCGTAAGGTACTTTGAAACCCAATATGACTTCTGGCACTCGAACCTCCCCCCACGAGGGCAAGCCCCGGCTTCGCATCCTGATCGGCGCCGATACTTTCTGGCCCGAGATCAACGGCGCGGCGACCTTCATCGCGCGCCTCGGCGCGGGTCTCGCCGAGCGCGGCCACGACGTGCACATCGCGGCGCCGTCGTACTCGAACAAGAAGCTCGGCCCGCAGATCGAGGAGCACGAGGGCCAGAAGATCACGGTGCACCGCATCTACTCGTGGCGCTGGTACCCGCACCCCTGGCTGAGGTTCTCGCTGCCGTGGCGCATCAAGCAGAACAGCGCGAAGATCCTCGACCTCGTGAAGCCCGATGTGGTGCACTTCCAGTCGCACATCGTGGTCGGTCGAGGGATGACCATCGAGGGGCAGAAGCGCGGCATCCGGCTGATCGGCACGAACCATTTCATGCCGGAGAACCTGATGGAGTACACCTTCATCATTCCGCCGTTCCTGCACGACTGGGCGATCCAGAAGGCCTGGAACGCGGCCGACCGCTCGTTCCGCCGTGCCGAGCGTGTGACCACCCCCACGCAGAAGGCTGCCGACTACCTCGAGGCGAATACCTCCGTGGCGCACGTGCTCGCGATCTCCTGCGGCCTCGACGCCCACAACTACACGCCGAACATGAAGCCGCGCACCGACAACCTGATCGTGTTCCTCGGTCGCGTGGTCGAGGAGAAGCAGATCGACAAGCTGATCCGGGCGTTCGCGAAACTCGACCCGTCGCTGGGGGCGAAGCTCGAGATCGTGGGCGGCGGCGACCAGGAGGCCAAGCTCAAGGCCCTCACCGCGTCTCTTGGCGTGACCGCGGATGTGAAATTCACGGGCTACGTCGACGAGGCATACCTCCGTAACGCCCTCACGCGCGCCACCGTGTTCGCGATGCCCTCGGTGGCCGAGCTGCAGAGCATCTCGACGATGGAGGCCATGGCCTCCGGCCTGCCGATCGTCGCGGCGAACGCCATGGCGCTGCCGCACCTCGTGCACGACGGCGAGAACGGGTTCCTGTTCGAGCCCGGCAACGTCGACGACCTGGCCGAGAAGCTCACCCGCGTGCTGACCATGCCTGAGAAGGAGCTGCAGTCCCTCAAGAAGGAGAGCCTGCGCATCGTCGAGTCGCACGACATCCAGCGCACCCTCGACACGTTCGAGAGCCTGTACCGCGGCGAGACGGTCGACATCCCCGCGCCCAGCGAGGCGAAGAAGCGCTCCTAGCCCGGTCCCGGGTCCTGCCCGTTGAGCGGGTCGAGCGTCCACGCCGTGATGGTCACTTCCTGGCCGGCGAAGATGTCCGGATCCTCCGGCCACGACCCGCGCGGATAGCCCGGGTACGCCGCCCCGAACACCGCTGCCACCTGCTCGTCGTCGGAGCCGGAACCTGCGTCCCAGCCCATCGTGAAGGTCGCGTACCCACCCGCGGGCACCACCACTCGGGTCGGCCCCGGGTCCTCAGCCATGAACGAGCGGCCGTGCGTCACGGTGATGTCGAGGGCTGACCCGGCGGCGTCGGCGAACGCGAGGTCGGCGTAGCCCTCGAGCACGCACGGGCCCTCGGAGAAGTTCATCAGCCTGATGGTCTGCATCCGGTGGCCGGTCGCGGCGTCGTGGAAGCCCCAGAGCAGCGCCGACTGGTCGGGCGTGCACCACTCCGGGTCGATGGGCCCAGCGCCGGGGGCGAGCGTGGGCGGGGGAGTCACCGGCTCCGAGGGCACGATGGCCTCGGGGATGCTGACCGGCTCGTCCGATCCGGCGGGCACCGCGAGGGCGAAGGGCGCGGATGCCAGGACGACGGCGGCCACGAGCGCGCCCACTAGGGCGGTGGTCGTGCGGCGGGAGCGCGCGGCATCCCAGGCCCGTCTCACACCGACGAGCGCGGGCACCCAGCCCCAGATGAGGCCCCAGTACGCGCTCTGAAGCACGAGGTCGTCGACGGCGTTGAAGAGGAACGCGGGACGCGCGGGCGGGTAGGTCGCGAGGGTGATGCCGATCGCCCACGGCAGAGTCGCCGCGGCACCTGCCACGACAGCGGCGAACCACAGCACGAGCAAGCGCGGAGCGCGTGCGCCGACCCCGTAGGAGACGCGGCCGACAAGCAGGTAGGCGATCGCGAGCACTGCCATCGAGAGGAGGACCGCGAGGACCGCCCACGCCGGCGCCCACTCCCAGACGACCGGGGAGAAGTTCTTGGGCGCCAGGTGCTCGAGGAACTGGTGGGGGCCGGGGTTGATGGTGCTGAGCGCTCGGTAGGCAAGCGCGCTGGCGAGCCAGAGCACGGCGGCGACGACCGCGGCGGGCAGGAGGGCACGGAGATCGCGCATCAGGTCAGGTCCCTCAGTCGTGCGGCGACTCCGCGCGCGCCGCTGGCTCTTCGCTCCGACGTGACGGCGATCACGAGCAGCACCGCGCCGGCGGTGGCAAGCGTGATCCACCACGGCGCCGCCTCGATCGAGCGGCCGAGCCGCACGAGGAAGACGACGAGGTTCTCGACCGGCAGGACGATGACGCCGAGGATGAACGGCGCCGCGAGCTTGCGCAGCGACCCGATCAGGATGGCGGCCAGCGCCAGGACGATCACGAGGATCGCCCGCTCGGTGCGGGGGTCGGTACCGGTGGCGAGGATGCTCGGCACGAAGGTCACGAGGATGCCCGGCGCCAGCAGCCGCCAGGACCCGCGGTAGCCCACCGGCCACGAGGCCAGAGTGCCGCCCGTGCGCTCCGATCGGGACGCGATCACTCCCGCGGCCACGAGCGCGAGCCCGAGCGGCAGGGAGTACGCCTCCACCCGCAGCTCCCGCTGGCTCCAGCTCGACACCGCCGCGAGCCAGGCTGCGGCGAACAGGAACCACACCGGCGGCAGCGTCACGTCGCGGGTCCGCGCGCGCACGACCGTCACGAGCAGGAGGGCGAGCAGCGCGAGGGCGAGAACGAACAGGGTGATGATCGAGAACCAGGTGTGGCGGCTCGCCGTGATGGGGCCGATCACCGCGAACAGCACGGCCGGCGCGTAGACCCAGCGGGAGGGCCGCAGCCGGGCGAGCACGAGACCGGAGGCGACCGCGAGGGCCACGGCCAGCGCGGTGAGGCCGAGCACCGGGATCATGACCGCGTCCCTGATCACCGAGACATCCGCGCCCGTCCCGAAGCGGATGGCCTGCACGATACCGCCGGACGCCGCGAGGATAGCCGCTAGGAGTGTGGGCACGCGCAGCGACGGCACCCGCCGCACGAGGGCACCGCCGAGCACGAGAAGCGCCGAGCCGGCAAGCAGGCCCACGACCCGCCAGGTGCTGTACGCATCGGACTGCCCTAGCACGGCAAGAGCACCGAGGACCGACAGGATGCCCGCGCCGAGCCCGATCGCGTAGAGCTCCCGGCCGCGGAACCCCCGCCAGGCGAGCACGGCGCCCACGAGAGCCGCGCCGAGGGCGGGCGGCAGCACGTACGGCTCGAGCACCCCGACGCCGAGCAGCGCGAGCAGCGACCACAGCGCTCCCGTGAAGCTCAGCGCGCTCACCGCCCAGGCGTAGCGGCGGCGGGTGAGGAGACCGGCGACCGCGGCGCCCACCCCGAGGATCACGAGCACCGTGAAACTCGTACCGAGGCCCGCGGCGGCCCTGACCAGGGCCAGCAGCACGGCGATGGCGGCGGTGAGCAGGGACGAGACCTCGATGGCGATGCGCGCGGCTCGGGCGTCGGCATCCGGGATGCCCCGCGCCACCAGCGCGCGGCCGATTGCCGCGGTGCTCGGCAGGGCGACGGCGACGATCGCGGCGATGACCGGGAGGGTGATGGGCGAGGCGCTCACGAGCAGCACCTGGGCGCCGAGGCAGATGACGACGACGGCCAGGGCGGGCACGAGGAGTCCGGCGGCGAGGGTGCGCACCGCCCGATTGAGGCCGGGGCGGCGCGTGGTGACGAGCGTCGCGGCGAGGAGGAAGGTGACCCCGGTGGAGAGGGCTGTCCAACCGCTGCGCTCCGCGATAACGGAGGTGATTCCGAGCACGAAGGGCACTGACGTCACGAGCAGGATCGCGTACCAGGCGCGCGCCGGCAGGCGATGGACCAGCGTCGCGGCGAGGGCGCCCAGCGAGGCGAGAGTGGTAGTAAGGCACAGGATCGCGATCGGCTCGACGTGCACGAGGGCGAGCCCGTGCGCGAACACCGCGAGTGCCCAGGCGTAGCTCAGCGCGACATGCAGCGGGCGGATCGCCACCGGAACCGCGCGCGACACCACGAGCAGCGCGGCGGCGACGAGCGCGCCGCCGGCAACGGCCAGCGAGGGCTCGAACCAGGTGATAAGCGCGGCGATCAGCAGGACGGCGTGGGCGGCGAAGAACAGGGCCGCGCGCTGCCAGGCCGGCCAGCCCGAGGCCAAGTGCAGTAGCAGCCACGTCGCACCGAGGGCGATGGCGACGCCGATGCCTGCCTGTGCGGCGGGCGGGAGGGCTGTCCACAGTTCGAGCGTCACGACGGCGAGCACGCCCAGCCAGAGGGCGGTCGTCGTCGCGCGCTCCGAGAGGCGCGGGTGCGCCCGCATCAGGGAGCCCATCCCGGCCGAGCCGAGAGCGACGGCCAGGAGGCCGAGCAGCGAGACAAGCCCCGCGAACGGCTGCTGGGGGCGGAGGAGCTGGAGCAGCGCCATCCCGACGGCGGGGAGGGCGGTGAGGAGCGCGGGGGTCCACGCGCCGAGGACGAGGGTCGGGCGGTGCGCGAACGCGGGCAGGGGCACGGCGCTCAGGGCCACGAGGGCGAGGGCTGCGGCGAGGGGGATGAGCGCGAGCATCCAGCTCAGGTCGATGCCGGTCAGCAGGAGGGGAAGGATCGCGATCGCGGTCACGCCGAGCGCGCCGGACACGAAGCTCCAGAAGCGGCCGCCCTCGTTGCGGGTCGAGAGGAGGGCCATCGCCGCCAGGGCTAGCACCACGCCCGACGCGGCGAGGATGGTGGAGCCCGCGAAGAACAGCAGCTCACCCAGCACCAGTACTGTCGCCAGCCCCTGCAGCACGGTGAGGGTGACACGCTCGAGATCGAGCGGCCCGGTGAACCTGGGGGCGAGCCGCTTCACCAGCTCGTGGAGCGCGAGTGCGGCGAAGCCCGCGACGAGGTGGCCGAGGATCGCGGTCCAGGGCGTGTTCACCGCGTAGCCGACGAACGCGGGCGTGAGAGCGACCCCGAGGATGCCCGCCCACGACCAGGTGCGGATGCGCGCCGCCCTCGCCAGCACGATGAGCCCCACCGAGCCCACGAGCGTGCCGACCGCGACCGGCCACCAGCCGCTCACGCCGACGGGCGCGACCTGCGACAGCGCCCAGAGGTCGAGCGCGACGAAGACGGCGCCGAGAGCCCCCACGGATTCCGCGGAGAACTGCAGCTTCGCGCGAGCCAGCGCCCACGCGCCGCCGAGGAACACGGCGGTGATGCCCACGATGATGAGGGTGCGCGTGGCGAAGTCCGTCAGGTCGGGGTTGAGGAACGTGAACACGATCGCGGCGACGGCGAGCAGGCCGGCCCCGGCGACAGCGAGGACCGACTGGATGCTCACGCTCGAGCCCTCCCGCGCGGGCACGTCGCGCGGCGGAAGGAACACCGGCCGCTCCGCGCGCGCAGGTGCCGCCACGGTAGCGCGCTCGGCAGGCAGCGCGGCGACCAGCAGCTCTCGCGACCGAAGCGCTTCCGCCGCCTGCTTCGACGCCTCCCAGATCTCGACACCGGCATCGCCGCTCAGATCGGCACCGCACCGTTCGCACAGGCCGCCCGCCCGAAGCCGGGAATCGCATCTCGGGCAGACCGTGAAGTCGAGTAGATGTTGTGCAGCTCTGTCACCCCAGGTCGCCATGCCCGTCATCCTAGACGGGCTACTTGAGCGTCACTCGGGTCGACTAGCCCTTCGCGGGAGTCCTGTTCTCGGCAGAGACCATCCACGCGAACTGCTCGAGCCGCTCGATGATCGCGTGCAGGATGTCCGCGCTCGTCGGATCCTCCTCGTCGACCTCGTCGTGCACCTCGCGCATGGTCGCGACCGTGGCCTCGAGCCGCTCGGTCACCAGGTCGACCGTCGCGGCGGTGTCGATCTCGCCGTTCGGGTACTCCTGCAGCGACGTGGTCGCGGCCACTGTGTCGCTACGGCCGTCGGGCACGGCGTGGAGCGCGCGAAGGCGCTCCGCCACCGTGTCGCTGAAAGTGCGGGCATCCTCGATGATCTCGTCCAGCACGCGGTGGGTGTCTCGGAAGTTCTTGCCGACCACGTTCCAGTGCGCCTGCTTGCCCTGCATCTGCAGCTCGAGCAGGTCGACGAGCACCTTCTGCAGGTTGTCGGTGAGCTTCTTGGAGGCCTTGAACCCCGACTCGGCGTTCTGCTGGCGCGTGACGCGCGCTCCGGAGCCGGCGGGTGCCTTGGTGGTCTGCTTGGTGTCGGTCATGTCTTCACGGTACGTCGGGGCCTCACACGGCGGCGAGGGGTCGACCGCACCGCCGCTGCGTGGTAACGGATGCCGCGTCCCGCTGCCTGTATCGTAAGAATCCGCCCGCTCCTCGCGGGCGCGGGGCGGTAGCTCAGCTGGTTAGAGCAGCGGACTCATAATCCGTCGGTCACGGGTTCAAGTCCCGTCCGCCCTACGAGCACCTTGGCTTCGGTTGTGTCATACGCGCCTTGGTTGATGAGTTGCCACACCCCGCGTCACCCCACGGCAACCCGCCGTTCACACCCCCGGGGCACCATGGCTCCCATGCAGGAGGGGCCGCGGTATCGGGAGCTAGCTGACGTCCTGCGCACGCGGATCGATGCGGGGGAGTTCGCCCCGGGAGATTCGCTGCCGGGGGAGCAGGCGCTCGCCGACGAGTACGGTGTCACGCGCACGGTCGTGCGCAATGCGCTGCGCTGGCTTGAGCAGCGGGGGCTGGTCACGGCCCGGCGCAACATCGGCTGGTTCATCCGGGCGCCCCACCAGGTGCAGGGGTTCGACAAGCTGCGCTCGTTCACGCAGTGGGCTGAGGGTCGCGGTCTGGTCGCGGGCGCGCGCATGGTGAACCGGGAGCACGGGCCGGCGACGGAGCGGGAGGCGCAGCTGCTGCGCATCCCCGTGGGGGCTGACGTGCTGCGCTGGAGCCGCGTCCGCACCCTCGACGACCGGGTTGTCATGCTGGAGCGGTCGAGCTGGGCGCCGTGGGTGGCGCCGCTGCTTGATGCGTTTCCGGATGACGCGGTCTCCTCGACCCGCGCGCTCGCCGAGGTCGGCGTCTCGGTGGTGTTCGGCAACCACCGGATCGAGGCAGTTGCAGCCTCGAGCGAGGAGGCGCGGCTGCTCGGGGTGCGGCGGTCGAGCCCGCTGCTGCAGGTGCGGCGCGAGGTGTTCGCGAAAGACGGGCGGGTCGTCGAGCTCGGCGTTGACCGCTACCTGCCGAGCACGATCGTGTTCGAGGCACAGGCGGCAGGGACTGCAGAGCCTGCCGAGCCAGAACTCAGGATGGTGCCCGGGATGCGCGGCACCGCCGCCGTCATCATCGGCGTGCTGATAGCCCACTGTGCACAGTGGGTCGCGACGGCGCTCGCGCTCGCGGAGGCCGGGAGCGAACTGGTCGCGTGACGTTCACCTCCGGGTCACGCGGGCAGACTGCGCTTGACGGCATGCCCCGTCAACGATCCATCCCCCTCCTCGCCGTGTTGTTCGCCGCTCTCGTGGCGCTGCTGCCGGCGGCTCCCGCGTCAGCGCACAACTACTCGGCAACGGTCTACGCCGACATCACCGAGCCCGAGCCGGGGCTCGTGCGCGCGGTCCTGGATGTCGAGTACGTGCTGCTCGCGGTCGACGGCGGCGCGGCAATGGATGACTCCGACTTCACGGAGGCCGCCTACGAGGACGTGCAGGCGAGCGGGCAGGATCCGACCAAGCTCACCCCGAGCGTGCTGGATGAGTACCAGGACACCGTGCTCGGCTACGTGCAGCCGCGGTTCACGATCGCGCCCGCACAGGATGACGACGCGGAGGGCTGCCCGAGCATCCTCGCCGAACCGCTCTCGATCGTGCTGATCGAGAACGTGCCGCACGCCCGGTTCGTGCTCGACTACGACTGCCGCGACTCGGTCGGTGCTGCGGCTACGGCCTACCGGATCACGACCGCGCTGTTCCCCGCCACCGGCCCCGCCGGCCAGACCACCACGATCGTCACCTACGACACGAAGGCCGGTTCGGGTGTCGCGAACCTCGACACCGACACGAGCCCGACGGTGACGACCGTGCAGGACTGGGGCTCGCGCATGTGGGAGTTCTTCCTCCTCGGCGTGGAGCACCTGCTCACCGGCCTCGACCACATCCTGTTCCTGCTCGCGCTGATCGTCGGCTCCCGCCGGCTGCGCGACATCGTGCTCGCGGCGTCGGCCTTCACGGTGGCGCACTCGCTGACGTTCGTCCTGGCCGCCCTCGGCGTCGTGTCGGTGCCGGCGATCATCGTCGAGCCGATCATCGCGGCATCCATCGCCTTTGTGGCGCTCTGGTACCTGTACGGGGTCTGGCGGCGCCGCGCCACCGTGATCGCGGACACTGCGGCAGTACCGGCGCGCGTGCCGATGCGCGGCGCGGACCGGCTGCGGATCGGCGTGGTGTTCCTCTTCGGGCTCATCCACGGCATCGGCTTCGCGGGCGCGCTCGGCATCTCGGAGCCGTTCAGCTGGGGGCTCCTCGGCGCGCTGCTGGTCTTCAACGTCGGCATCGAGGTCGTGCAGCTGAGCCTCATCGCACTCGTGTTCCCGATCCTCTCCCTCCTGCGCCGCCGCGCGTCGCCGGCCGGCTTCTGGATCGGGGTCGCGGTATCCGCGGGCGTCGCCGTCGTCGGCCTCTACTGGGTGGTCGAGCGCCTCGTGAGCGCCGCCTGACCCACCCCTCGTTCGGGGCTCACTGCGCACAGTGGGCCGCCGAAATCGCCCGCCGCCCGCGCGGCGCGGCCCTCTTGACCGCATCCGTTCACCTCGGCGTCGCTTTGCGCCGCTGGTCTGGTCCTGTCCATCCCACACGCAATCGGAGCATCATGTATCTACTCCCATCCCAACCACCCGCGCTGCGCACGCTGATGCGCGGCGGAATCGCGGTGACGATCACGGCCGCGCTCGCGACCTCCGCGTTCGTGGCCACCGCCCCGGCCTTCGCAGCCCCCGCCCAGTCCGGTGCTGCAGCGGAAGCCAGCGCCGCCACCGCTGACCTCCTCGACGTCGAGTTCGGCGCCGACGGCGCGGCCACGGATGTCTCGGCGGCAGCGCACGCGCTCACCCCGATGCCCGCCGCGGGCACCACGAGCGAAGAAGCGGGCTTCAGCCGATGGGTCTCGACCCTCGACGGCTCGCAGGCCTGGGCCGCCGGCTGGACCGGCGGCGACTACGCTCTCGCGAGCGACGGCGTCTCCCTCGAGGCAGTATTCAAGATTGACGCCCCGATCACCGGCGGCGCGCAGAATCTGCTCGGCAACAAGCAGTCCATGAGCATCGAGCTGGTCCCCGGTCCGGATGCCGAGCACGGCGCCATCGAGGTCTACGCCAGCACCAGCGAGCTGCCGACCGCGAGCTTCTCCTACGGCGAGTGGGTGCACGTCGTCGCCACGTTCGACGGCGCCGGGACGGCGGTCTACGTCGACGGCGCCCTCGCGAGCGAGCAGTCGGCCGACTCGGCCGCGCTGGCGACCCCGGATGCCGACCACCAGGCCTGGGGCGTCGGCGGCGACGTCGACGGCTCGACCGGACTCGTGGGCGACCTCGCCGTCGCTCGCGTCTACTCCGAGCCGATCGGCGAGTCGGAGGCCTACCGCCTCGCAGCCTCGAGCGGCTTCGCCGAGGACACGGTCGCGCCCGACGTGAGCGCGGCCACGACCCCTGCCGAGCACGCTGACCTGAACGTCGAGTTCGTCGCGCCCGAGATCGAGGCGACCGACGAGCTCGACCCCGAGCCGAGCCTCTCGATCTCGGTCACTGGCCCGGACGGCGTCACCGCGCCGCTCGACCTGGAGACGCGCGCATTCACCCCGGAGACGAACGGCGTCTACACGCTCGACTACCAGGCGGTCGACGCCGCCGGCAACGTGGGCACGGCCAGCTACTCGGTCTCCGTCGGGACGGTGAAGCCCCGCGACACGCAGCGTGCCGCCGCGGCATCCGGCTCGACCGCCGACGGCACGACCGACTGGAAGTTCTCGGCGATCGGCGACATCCACGACAACTGGGACGAGCTGAAGGAGGCCTACGACTTCTGGGCCACCCAGGGCGTCGAGACCACCCTCTGGCCCGGTGACCTCACCAACGGCAACTCCGAGGAGGAGTACGCCCAGCTCAAGGACGTCATCGACTCCGAGGACCACTACGGCATCGAGCACTACGTCTCGCTCGGCAACCACGACACCACGAGTGGCGCCGACCTCGGGGACTACGCGCTGTTCGAGACCGCGACCGGGCAGCGCCCGAACGCGGACTACACGGTGAACGGCTACCACGTGATCACGGTGAGCCCCGGCTCGGGCGCGTTCAACGAGGACGCCACCGCCGCCCCCGGCACCGACTCATCCGGTATCCCCACGGTCGCCTCCAGCGGTTCCTACGGGTACGCGGCTACCTGGCTCAACACGCGTCTCGCGGCGGACTCCGCCGCGGCACCGGAGAAGCCCATCTTCGTCCTGGTGCACGCCCCGCTGCGCTGCACGCACTACGTATCCAACGAGTGGTACGGCTCCGGCCTGGCCACGGGCTGCGGTGACAACTTCAACTCGCTGTTCGAGAGCTATCCGCAGGCGGTCGTCTGGTCCGGCCACATCCACACGCCGAACCACATCCCCACCTCCCTCTGGCAGGGCACCGAGGCCGGCGGTGGCTTCACCACCGTCAACGCCCCGCCGCTGGCGTACTACGAGATGGAGACCGGCGTCGTCAGCTCGATCTCGAACGACATCTCCGACTCCACTCCGGATGACGCGGGCAACAACCGCGAGACCGCGATCGTGGAGGTCGACGGCAGCAAGGTGAAGATCACGAACTACGACCTCCAGGCCGACATGTGGGAGCCGACGGTCTGGGAGTGGGATGTCGCCGACTCGATCGACACGACCAAGACGTTCGAGGAGCGCTTCCCGCTCGGCGACGCGCGTGCCGACCACACGACGGCTCCGGTCTGGGACGGCAGCGACTCGATCGCCGTGACCGCCGTCACCGACACCGGCGCCCAGGTCGACTGGACTCAGGCCGCTGCTGCGCCGAACGACGTGCACGACATCGTGCAGAAGTACCTCGTCGAGGTGGTGAACGCTGAGACGTCGCAGACGGCGCTCTCGTTCTACCGCTGGTCGCAGTACTACGTCATGCCCCTGCCGGCCACGGTCGGGCACGAGGTGTGGGACCTGGAGCCCGGCACTGACTACCGGGTGCAGATCACTCCGATCAACGCCTGGTCGAAGGCCGGTGCGCCGCTGACCACGACCTTCACCACGACGGGCACGAGCACCAAGGAGACGTCGACCTTCGACGACCACAGCGCCCCGGTGCCCGTCGCCGACATGCTCGACATCGACTTCGGCACGGTCAAGGATGCCTCGACCAACCCGGTGCCGTACTCGCTGCTGAACGCGACCGGAACCGCTCCCGCGACCGGCCAGCCGGCGCAGATCCTGGTGAGCGCTGCCGACAAGCTGAAGCTCATCGACGGCTACACCACGAGCGCGGCGTTCGTCGCGACCGGCCCCGGCGACGTCTTCACCTACGGCAACCCGGCGCTCGTGTCGAACGTGATGCGGATCATCCCGCTGAACGCGACTCGCGGCACCCTGACCGATATCGCGGTCATCCAGGGCGCCGAGTACGAGCTCGTGCGCCAGGTGATCACGTACGGCCAGCCGTACCAGGTCGCCCTGCGCTTCGACGGCACCGACATGACCATCTGGTTCAACGGCGAGAACGTCGGCGGAACGGATGTCGAGCCGGCGCTCCTCGCGATCATGGCGGCCCCGCAGTACCCGTACTACATGGTCGCCGGCGGCTCGACGGACGGCGCGGGCAACATCGTCAAGCCGTTCGCCGGCGAACTGACCGTCGCGGCGGCCTACTCGACGGCCCTCACGGACATCGAGATGGCCCGCATCGCCCACCAGGCGCAGCCGAGCACGGACTTCGTCCTGCCCGCGGTGCGCGCGATCTCCGCGCCGGCGACCACCGGCACGGCGGGCGTGCCGTTCGCCTTCCCGAAGCTCGAGTCGGTCGACGACTCGGGCGTGGTCGCGACGACCTCGATCGCGGTCACGGGGCCGTCGGGCAACCGGCTCGCGTCGACCACCGGCGCTGCGGGCGTCTTCACGCCGCGCGTCGCGGGCACATACACGCTCGTGTACGCGGCCACCGACGGGGCGGGCAACGACAACTCGGTGCCGTACTCGGTGACCGTCGCACCTGCTGCGCCGGGCGCGGAGCCGGAGCCCGAGCCGGTGCCCGACTCGGTGCTCGACAGCGCGCCGACCGGCGGTGTCACCACGGGAGCGTCGACGGCAACGGCAGGGGAGAAGGTCGTCATCACGGTCGGCGTCGCGTACGCCGGGCAGGATGTGCTGGTCTGGCTCCACTCCACGCCGACGCTCCTGGGCACCTTCCGGGTCAGCAGCGCGGGCACGGTGACGGTGACGCTCCCGGCGGGCATCCCCGCGGGCTCGCACCGCCTCGTGATCCAGGCCCCCGACGGCTCCCTGATCGGGTGGTCGGGGCTGAGCGTGACGGAGCTCGCCTACACGGGTAGCAACCTGGGTTGGCAGCTGGGCCTCGCTGGTGGGCTACTGCTTGTCGGTGCCCTCGTCCTCCTGGTCGTCAGACGGAGGCGAGTGACGCAGTAGCGGGCAACTAGCGCCGTTGCGGGTCGGTTCGTTCTGAACCGGCCCGCTTCGGCGTTCCGGCGCGCCGGTCCCGGTCCGTGGCATCCGTGATCTGCGTGGGGGAGTCGACGAGCACCGCTTCGTCCGCCGCCTCCAGCGACCGATAGCGCCCGATGAGCTTTCGGTCCTCCGACCGCGCCGCCCACGTCACGACCCGGTAGTACGGCGGGTTCGCCTCGAACCGGCGCACGACCGCCTTCGGGCGGGCCCGGTCGTGGCGCATGACGATCCACTCGCAGTCACTGATCTGGATGGGTGGCCAGGGCCAGGCTGACATGCTCACCTCCCGTGCGGACGAGCACGTGCCACGCCCAGAGCCGGTCGCACGCGGCCTCGAGGGTCCAGGCGTAGCCGATCAGGTCTTCTGCCGGGGTGAGCGACCGGAACGCCCGCTTCCTGCCCACTTTGCCGGTCTGGATGGTGCCGATGAACAGGCTCCGGTCGTAGAGGAACCACTCGCCGCCCGGGCGCGGGCCGGCGATGAGGCCGTCGCTGGGGCGCCAGTGGTGGGTCATCCGGAACTCTTTCTTGGCGTGTCGCGAGAGCCGGGGTTACTCTCGTGCTCTCGAAGATATGTTCGAATGTCCAAGGAGTCAATATGAGCCTCACGCACCCGGCCCGGGCGGGTACTGCAGTCGCGATCTGGATGACCAACGGGGTTCCGGCGCGGCTGGTCCATGAGGGCATCCGGTACCGGGTCACCGACACGCCAACACGCCTCGAGGACGACGAGCCCGAGCTCACCTACCGGCTCAACCTCACGGGCTGGCGCTTTCAGGGCACGGATGACGCGGGGTACAGCCACATGTTCGACGTGCGGAAGTCAGGCGAGGAGTGGCGGCTCATGCGGGTGTACGACTAGCGAGCTAGGTTTCGATACGGCCGTGGGCGGCCTACTCAACCCGGACGGTCGTGAGAGAATTGCTCCCGGCCCCAGGTGCACCAGCACCGCCCCGGACGAGTCGCACCGTACCCGGCCAGACACGACGATGCGAGGAAGTCCCTCATGGACGCCATCGTTCAGATCGTCGGCTCGCTCTTCGTGCTCGTGCCCTTCGTGCTCGTGCAGGCTGGCAAGCTCACCCCGACCCGCATCAGCTTCCTTGCCGCGAATGTCGTGGGCTCGGGCATCCTCGCCGTCGACGCCCTTCTCGGCCAGCAGTGGGGGTTCCTACTGCTCGAAGGGGTGTGGGCGGGAGTGTCGCTCGTGGGGCTCGTCCGCGCGATCGCGGGCAAGCGTCGCCGACAGGAGTGAGGTTTCGATACGGCCGCGGGCGGCCTACTCAACCCGCCTCACTGGCCGCCTTCTTCACGAGGGCGACGATCGCCTTCTCGTTCGCGGGCGTGAGCTCCGTGAGCGCGAAGGCGTTCGGCCAGAACGTGCCCTCGTCGAGCATGGCGACGTCCTGGAAGCCGAGGGTGCCGTACCGGGTCTTGAACTTGGTCGCAGGCTGGTAGAAGACGAGCATCTTGCCGTCCTTCGTCCAGCCCGGCATGCCGTAGTAGGTCTTCGGCGCGAGCGTCGGCACGGCGGCCGTGATGATCTCGTGCAGCCGCTGCGCCATGCTGCGGTCAGGCTCATCCAGCTCGGCGATCTTCTCCGCCATGAGCTTGGCCTGGTCCGCGTTCTCCGCGGCGGCCTTGAGCTCTTTGGCGTGCTCCTTCATTGCGGCGCGCTCTTCGGCGCTGAATCCCTCGTTCTTGGCCATGTGCTTCCCCTTCGACTGTGGACCGACAAGTCCAAGCTAGGGGAGGAGGCCTGACGCCGCTTATCCAGAACTGCTCGATAGCCGGATGAGCCCTGGAGACTGGCCGCCGAGAGGATCCGTGTATCTCGACGACCAGCCGAAAGGCGGTCCAAGGGCTAGGGCACCTGCCTCAACCTTGGCACTGGTCGGGCGCAAACGGAATCCCCCGCGCGGACGGAAAAGTGGCTTCCTTAAGACCGCTAGAGTCGGGGCCGATGGCATCGGAACTCACCGCGGACTGCGCGAACTGCTTCGCACTGTGCTGCGTCGCGCTGGCGTTCACGCGCTCGGCCGATTTCGCGTTCGACAAGGGGGCCACCGATCCCTGCCGCAACCTCCTGGACGACTTCCGCTGCGGCATCCACCCCGAGCTGCGCGACGTCGGGATGAGGGGCTGCACGGTCTTCGACTGCGGCGGTGCCGGCCAGAAGGTCTCGCAGCACACCTACGGCGGCACCAGCTGGCGCGAGCGGCCCGAGACCCGCGGCGAGATGTTCGCGGTGTTCCCCGTCATGCGGGAGCTGCACGAACTGCTGTGGTACCTCACCGAGGCTGTGGAGCTCGCGGGCTCCTCCGAGGCCCGTGGGCTACTCGACGAGACCGAGGCGATGACCCTGCTTCCCGCGGTCGAGATTCTTGCGCTGGATGCCCCGGCCCACCACGCACGGGCGAGAGACCTGCTCCTGCGCGTGAGCTCCGCCGCCCGAGTCCCGGCAGGCCCGGATCACCGCGGCGCCGACCTCATGGGAGCCCGGCTGCGCGGCGCGGCCCTCGATCGCGCGAGCCTCCGCGGCGCCTACCTCATCGCGGCCGACCTCCGCGGGGCAAGCCTGCGCGGGGCCGACCTCATCGGCGCGGACCTTCGGGATGCCGACCTGTCTGGCGCCGACCTCACCGGTGCGATGTTCATCACGCAGGGGCAGATGAACGCGGCGCGCGGCGATTCGCTGACCCTGCTGCCGGACCGCCTGGCCCGACCGGCCCACTGGGGATAGCCGCGGAATCCCCGACGTTTGGTACCGTTGTGCACAACTTCTGGGAGAGGGCACAGTGGGAACGCTGTATTACGGGGATTCCAGACTGCCGATCCCCATTGACGACAGGGCACTCGCGCACATCAAGGTCGTCATCGTGAACAAGCTGCGCCGAGGCGAGTCGTTCACGTTCTCCTGGGTCAAGAGCCGCACCGAGGGCCACGGCCGGGCCACGATCTGGCTCTCGCCGGAGATCGCGCTGCACTTCGAGTTCGACGGCAGCAAGGGCCCGACGCTCAACCGGCGCTGGCTCGAGGAGCTCTCGCTCGTCGCCAGCAGCGGGACGGGCCTCGTCATCCTCGACGAGCCGGCGGAGAACGGCGACCCGGCGACCGGCACGATCCCGGTCATCCCGTAGCTAGCCGCGCTTCGGCACCTTGCCTCGGCCGAAGATCAGCCACAGGATCGACCCGATGATCGAGAGCACGAGGGCGACGAGGATCCAGAGGACCTTGCCGCCCACGCCGTGATTCGGATTGTTCGCGATCGAGATCACCGTGATGATGAAGATGATCAGGCCGACGATGCCGCTGATGGTGATGGGATCCATGCGCCAAGCATATGGCGCGGAAATAACGCCGTGTCGGCGGTGGTTGGCACAGTCAGACTCGACAAGGATGGACGAATGACCGACACCGCGACAATCACTCCCGAAGCCCGCCTGGCCACGTTCCACTCGCGCCGCGAGGAATCGGTGGTGCAGCCCAAGGGCAGCCTCGCGCTCGTGAACACCCAGTGGATCGACTCCGAGCAGACGATCTGGGGCGTGCCCGGCTCGTGGGCTCCCGCCGAGGGCGGGCTGACGGTGACGGCAGCCGCGTCAGACAACATCGTCGTCGACGGCGTCCTCGTCGACGGCTCGGCGCTCGTGCGCGGCAAAGACGACCCGAACCCGAGCGAGATCAGCTTCAGCGACACCGTCAGCGGCTTCGTCATCGCCGGCGACGAGGGCAACTACGCGCTGCGCGTGTGGGACGCGAAGTCCGAGGGCATCCAGGAGTTCGGCAGCATCGACGCCTACCCGTACAACCCCGACTGGGTGATCACGGCGACCTTCACCGAGAACCCCGCGGGCACCACGATGGGCTTCGAGCACCTCAAAGACAACGGGAAGACCAAGGAGCAGGTGATCCCGGGCGAGATCACCTTCACGAAAGACGGCGCCGACTACAACCTGGTGGCGTTCAAGTCGGGCCGCGCGCTCCAGCTCGTCTACGCGGACGCCACGAACGGCGTCGACACCTACAGCGTCGGCCGCTTCCTGTTCCTCGCGCCGAACCCCGACGGCACCATCACGCTCGACTTCAACCTCGCCGTGCTCCCGCCCTGCGCGTTCAGCTACAACTTCAACTGCCCGATGCCGCCGAAGCAGAACCGCTTCACCGTCGCCATCGAGGCCGGCGAGAAGAACGTGCTGAAGAAGGACGGCTCGCTGCTGCACGAGGTGTAGAGGGGTTAACCCGGAGCGTGTAGCGTTCGCCCGATGTCCTTTCGCCCCGAGATCCAGGCCCTGCGCGCGGTGGCGGTCGGGCTCGTGGTGGTCTTCCACTTCTGGCCGGATGCCCTCCCGGGCGGCTACGTCGGCGTCGACGTGTTCTTCGTGATCTCCGGGTACCTCATCACCGGCAGCCTGTGGGCGGAGGTAGCGCGTACCGGGCGCGTCTCGTTGCGGGACTTCTGGGCCCGCCGGATCCGGCGACTGCTGCCCGCGGCATCCGTCGTGCTCGTCGCCTCTCTCGTGCTCATGCTCGCCCTGGTGCCCCGCCCACTGTGGCAGGAGACTGTCGTGCAGGTCGGCGCGAGCGCTCTCTACGTGCAGAACTGGGTGCTCGCGGCGGGCTCGGTCGACTACCTCGCCGCCGAGGGCACGCCGACCCTCGTGCAGCACTACTGGTCGCTCTCCGTCGAGGAGCAGTTCTACCTGGTCTGGCCGCTCGTACTGCTGCTCGCCGTGGTGCTCGGCCGCCGTCGGAAGTCCGTCGTGATCGGGGCTTTCGCCGTGCTGGCGGTCGGGTCGTTCGTGTACTCCGTGCTGCTCACCGGCAACCCCTCCGGCTACTTCAACACGGGCGGCCGCGCGTGGGAGTTCGCGCTCGGCGGGCTGCTGTCGTTCGCGCCGGCCCTGAAGTCGCGATGGATGCCCCTCGCCGGCGTTGCACTGATCGCCGCGGCCGCGCTGCTCTACTCGGGCGGCACCCCGTTCCCCGGCGCGACCGCGCTGCTGCCCGTGGCGGGCGCGCTGCTCGTGATCGCGGGCGGGGCGAACCGGGTGGCGGCCGTTCGCCCGCTGCAGTTCGTGGGCGGCATCTCCTACTCCGTATACCTGTGGCACTGGCCGCTGCTCGTGGTGCTGCCGGTACTCGGCTGGTGGTGGCCGCTCGTCGCGCTGCCGGCGACACTCGTGCTGGCGTGGGGGACCACGCGGTTCGTCGAGGCGCCGTTGCGCCGGAGCATCCGTCGCCCGTATCGGCTCGCGGTCGCGGCTGCGCTCGTCGTCGTCCTCGCGGGAACCGCCACCTGGTCGACGGTGCAGCTGGGCGTGTCGGCCTCCGCGGCGTCCGCGGAGGAGAGCCTTGCGTCCGAGGCGTGCTTCGGTGCTGCAGCCCTGGTCGAGGACTGCGCTTCGCCGTTCAGCGCCGCGGGCGTCGATACTGCCTTCGCCGCGCAAGACCGCGGGATCCTCGGCACCACACCGTGCAACTCGAACGGCACTGCTGTCGTGCGCTGCGAGTTCGGGGCGGACGACCCGGTGCGCACGATCGCCGTCGTCGGAAACTCGCACGCGGGCGCGCTCATCCCGGGGCTGGAGGCGTACGCGCTCGAGCACGACTGGCGGGTCGTGCTGTTCCGCAAGACGGACTGCCTGGGGGTCTCGACGGTCGACGCGACCGGCTCCGGCGGACAGCCGTGCGCATCGTGGACCCGCGCGGTACTCGACGAGCTCGTTAGCTCTACGGAGTTTGACGCCGTGCTTTTCGTGTCGCACAAGAACGCGCTGCACTACCTCACCGCCGCGCATCCCTCAGCGGAGACCGAGGCGGCCCTGGAGGACGACATCTCCGCGAACCTCGCGGCCGTCGAGGCGTCGGGCAAGGCCGTGGTGGTCGTGGGGGATGTGCCGGGGACGAAGCCGGTGCCGGCACCGGAGTGCGTGTACCGGCACGGCGGCAGGTACGATCCGTGCGCGCTGCCGCGTTCTCCCGATGCGCTTGAGGATGCCAATGTCGAGAGCCGGGCGGCGTCGGCGACCCCGGGCATCCGGACCTTCTCGCTGCTGCCCTACCTGTGCGGCCCGACGACCTGCCACTCGGTGATCGGGGGAGTCGTCGTGTACTTCGACGACCACCACCTCACCGCGACGTTCTCGCGGACGCTGGCGCCCTACCTCGGGGCCGTGGTGGAGGATGCGCTCGACTGCTGCGCACCTGCGCGCCCGTAGCATCGCACTTGATTTGGTTTCGTCGTGCCATAAGATGTGACACACGAGATATGAAATACCCAAATGCGAAGGGCTACACAGCGACGTGGATGCAACGACCAGGCAGATCAGCGAGTTCGCCGCCAACCTCACCTACGAGGACATCCCTGAGGATGTCCGACAGATCGCGATCCAGCACATCGTGGACTCGCTCGCCTGCGGCTACGGCGCCCGCGACTGCGACGCCGCGGCGATCGCGCGCACGCTCGCTCACGAGGTGTCGGGCGAGTTCACCGGCCGGATGATCGGCTCCACCGCCACGGTCGCCGCCGACATCGCGGGCTTCGTGAACGCCGCTGCGATCCGGTACTTCGACTACAGCGACACGATGGTGCCCGGCGGCCACCCGAGCGACTGCCTCGGCGGCCTCCTCGCCGTCGCGGCGGGACGAGGCACCACGGGCAAGCAGCTCATCACCGCCTTCGTCTCCGCCTACGAGGTCTTCGCGCGGTTCGGCGAGTCGGCCTACGTGCGCAAGAAGGGCTACGACCAGGGCGTCACGGTGGGCATCGCACTCGCAGCAGGCCTGGGCACGATGCTGGGCATGGATGCCGAGCGCATCGGCCACGCCGTCTCCCTCGCAACCGTCACCTGCATCTCGCTGCGCGCCACCCGCGCCGGCACCATCTCCGCATGGAAGGGCGCCGCGACTGCGGAGGCCGTGCGCGAGACCGTGTTCCTCACCGCGCTCGCGGAGAAGGGGCTCACCGGCCCCCCGCAGCCGTTCGAGGGCCGGCACGGCATCTGGGAGATCATCACCGGGCCGTTCACGTTCCGCCCGTTCCCGAGCGAGGGCGGCGACTACCTGTTCTTGACGAACGCGCACCTCAAGTACTGGCCGGTCGAGTTCAACACCCAGGTCGCGGTCTGGGGCGCTCGGGAGCTGCGCGAGAAGGTCGACATCGCCGACCTCGAGTCGGTGCATCTCATGACCTACTGGTCGGCCTGGCACGAGACTGCCAGCGAGAAGGACAAGTGGGATCCGACCACCCGCGAGACCGCTGACCACAGCCTCCCGTACATCTTCTCGAGAGCCCTTGTCGACGGTGAGATCACGATCGGGTCATTCGACGAGGACAAGTACCTCGCAGCAGACATCCGGCCGGTCATGAACCTGGTGACAGCGGGGGAGGACGACGAGCTCAACGAGCTCTTCCCGCGGGTGATCGCCATGAAGATCCAGGCAAAGACGAAGTCGGGCGAGACCATCGACATCTACACCGACAAGGCCCGGGGGCACGCGCTCAACCGCATGTCGCCCGAGGAGACCAGCGACAAGTACCGCAAGCTCGTCACTCTCGACGAGCGCAAGGTCGACGCCGGCCTGGCGTTCTGGTGGTCGCTCGCCGAGCAGCCGTCGATCATCGAGGGCCTGGATCTGCTGAGTTAGCGCAGGGGCGAGTGGCCGGTGCAGTGACCGGGCACCCCAGCAAGAAGGGCCCCGGTCATCGCGACCGGGGCCCTTCTGCGGATGTTCTGGATCAGCCGATGGCGGGTGTGAAGTTCCGCGCGTTGGCCAGTTGTTCCGAGAAGGTAGTGAGCACGAGGTCCTGCACGTTCTCGATGTGGCGGCGCATGGCGTTGTCGGCCTGATCGGGCTGGCTGGCCTCGATGGCGACCATGACGTCGATGTGCTGGTGGGCGCAGTTCAGCGAGTCGTCCGTCACGGGGACCTCGCGGTCGCGAAGCGTCCAGGTGAGGTCGAACGCGTCGTGGATGAGGCGCTCGAGCAGCGGGTTGCCGGTGGCCTCAGCGAGGGACATGTGGAACTTGCGGTCGTACTCACGGAATCCGGAGCGGTCGTCGACCTCGGCCGCGCGCAGGCAGGCTTCGGCGTGCGCGCGCGCGTCGCCGGTGCGGCGGCCGTCGCTCTCGGCGAGGATTCGTGCGCCCTGGGTCTCGAGGCCGATGCGCACCTGGTACGCGGCCCTGATCGACTCAAGGGAGGGCGTGATGATGCGGCCACCGCGGCCGCCGTCGGACTCGATGAGGCCGATGTACTCGAGCTTGAGGAGCGCCTCGCGCACCGGGGTCTTGCTGACTTCGAGCTGTTTGGCGAGCGCAGCCTCAGTGATGCGGTCGCCGGGGGAGAGTCGTCGCGAGACGATCGCGTCGCGGATGGCGTCCTGCACCATCTCGGTGAGGCTCGCCGGCCTGCTGGCGATGGGCTTCAGAATGCTCACTTTTCACACTTCCGGTCTGCTTGGCCGACGAGTAGTCGGGAACGCTTCTGTGCATACGATATACGCCCTATCTGACTGCGACCTAGTGCCGTGCCGCAATTGTCGGGCGTGCCACAGTTGACCTCGGGTAGCCCGGTCGACTAGATTCAATATACGAATTCCGTATATCAACGATATGCGAGACCTCTCGATGACGAGGAGATCCGATGGTCGACGTTGCCCGGGCCATCGTGCGCACGGCGATCGTGTGCGGCGCCACCGCCGGGCTCGGTGCCGCCAGCGCGCGCGCCCTGGGGGCGGCCGGCCTGAACCTCGTGCTGGTGGGCCGGCGCGCAGAACTCCTCGAAGAGCTGTCCGCGACTCTTCCCTCGGCAATCGGCGTGGCAGGCGACCTGCTCGACCCGCGGACGATCAGGGAGGCGGTCGCGGCGGCGGCCCGCTTCGGCGGCGCGGATGTGGTGCTGATCAACGGCGGCGGCCCCAAGCCGGGCACTGCTGCCCAACTCTCCGCGGATGCCGCAGCTGAGGCCGTAGCCCAGCTCATGCTGCCCGGCGTTCGACTCGTGGCCGAGGTGCTGCCGCGCATGATCGAGCAGCGCTGGGGGCGCATCCTCGCAGTGGGATCGACCGGCGTCCAGCAGCCGATCCCCGGGCTGGCCTCGTCCAACATCGGCCGTGCAGCCCTCGCCGCGTACCTCAAGACCCTCGCGCACGAGGTCGCAGCCGACGGGGTCACGGTGAACATGGTCATCCCGGGCCGCATCGCGACCGACCGGGTGGCGAGCCTGGACGGGGCCGCCGCCGCGGCGCGCGGGGTCTCGGTCGACCAGGTCGCGAGCGACTCGCGTGCGACGATCCCGGCCGGGCGGTACGGCGAGCCCGACGAGTTCGGCGCGGTCGTCGCGTTCCTCGCGAGCGACAGCGCCGCCTACATCACGGGCGAGCAGCTGCGCGTCGACGGCGGCCTGGTCCGCGGTTTCTGATTCACGCCAACAGGAGAGATCACATGCGCTTTGCAACCACCATCGAGCCGGACGGCACGCGCACGGCAGTCCTCGTGCACGCTCGAGGGCTCGCGCCCCTCGCGACCCTGCTGCCGGGGTCGAACGGCGACCTCATGGACTTCATCGCGAGCGGCAGGCTCGACGAGGTCGCAGTCGCGGCAGAGCGGGCGGATTCCTCGGCCTTCGTCCGCGAGTCCGGAGTGCGCTACGGCGCACCGTACCTGCACCCGCGCATGATCTGGGGGATCGGCCTCAACTACCGCGATCACGCCAACGACCTCGACGCGCCGCTGCCGGAGGAGCCCGCCTCCTTCATCAAGGCCGACCACACGATCATCGGTCCCGGTGACCCGATCCCGCTGCCCGTGCAGAGCGAGCGTGTGACCGCCGAGGCCGAGGTCGGGCTGATCATCGGGAAGTACTGCCGCAACGTCGAGGAGGCGGACGCCCTCGACTACGTCTTCGGCCTCGTCACGATCCTCGACCAGACCGCCGAGGACATCCTCCAGCGCAACCCCCGGTTCCTCACCCGCTCCAAGAACTTCCCCGGCTTCTTCTCGTTCGGGCCGCAGGTGGTCACGATGGACGAGGCCGTTCCGAGTGGCGATATCGGCGACCTCGAGGTCTCCACGATGGTGAACGGCGAGCTGCACCGCAAGAACACGGTGAACAACATGACCTACTCGCCGCGGCACCTGGTGAGTTTTCACAGCAAGGTGATGCCGCTGTATCCGGGCGACATCATCTCGACCGGCACGCCGGGCGCCGTCGTGATCAGGGCCGGGGATGTCGCGGAGTGCCGCATTCCCGGATTCGTCGCGCTCACCAACCCGGTCGTGGCCGGCTGACCTTGCCGCGCACCCCCCACAAGCAATAGGATGCGAAGTATGAGATATGAAGTGCAAAGTTGCCCTTCGTTCTCGGGGAACCCGGTGACACCATGGGGATGACCATGGTGCACAAAGTGCTCGCGGCACGCAGCGGCCTGGCCGAGGTGCATCCCGGCCAGATCGTAGTCACGGACGTCGACCTGATCGTGCTCGCCGACTCGGTGTTCAACCCCGAGCCGGAGCGCCTGCCGACCGACATCAAGAAGGTCGCGCACCCGGAGCGCATCGCGGTGCTCATGGACCACGCGGTTCCGGCGCCGAACATCAAGTACGCGACCGCCCACAAGCGCGCTCGAGAGCACGCCAAGCGGCTCGGCTTCGGCCGCATGGCGGAGGTCGGCAAGGGCGGCATCGAGCACCAGCTCATCTTCGAGGAGTGCCTCGCGCTGCCCGGGCAGCTCGTCGCGTCCAATGACTCGCACACGAGCGCGGCGGGCGTGCTCAACTGCGCGGCGCGCGGGCTCGGCATGGCCGACATCATCCAGCTCGCCTGCACCGGCAAGACCTGGTACAAGGTCTCCCCGACGATAAAGTTCCGGCTCGAGGGGTCCCTGCCGTTCGGGGTCTACGGCAAGGACGTATTCCTGCACATCGCCCAGCTCTACGGCAGCCAGGAGGGCCACGACATCGAGTTCGAGGGCCCCGGCCTGGAGTCGATGCCGCTCGACGACCGCGCGACGCTCTCGACGATGTGCACCGAGCTCAACGCCAACTTCGTGATGATGCCCGCGGACCGCCTGGTGCGCGAGCACATCGCCTCCGTCACCGACGCGCCCTACATCCCGGTCGAGGCGGACGAGGATGCCGAGTACGCCGCCATCTACGTGGTGAACCTCGATGACATCTCCTCCGGCATCGCGATGCCGAACGCCATGAACCGGAACGTGCGGTCGGCGAGCTCGATCGGCGAGGAGCGGATCGCGATCGACCAGGCCTTCATCGGATCGTGCGCGAACGGCAAGCTCTCCGACCTGCGGGTTGCCGCCGACATCGTCCGCGGCAAGCGGGTCGCTGAAGGCGTGCGCTTCATCGTCACGCCGGGCTCGCAGCAGATCTACCTCGACGCGATCCGCCTCGGATACATCGAGACCCTCGCCGCGGCCGGCGCGCTGGTCACGAGCTCGACCTGCGGTGCGTGCGCCGGCGGCCACATGGGCGTCCTCGCGGCGGGCGAGGTGTGTATCACCTCGAGCACCCGCAACTTCAAGGGCCGCATGGGCAGCCCCGACGCGGAGATCTACATGGGGTCGTCCGCCGCGGTCGCGGCCTCCGCGCTCGCCGGCTACATCGCCGACCCGATGCCGGCGCTCCTCGCGCTTCGCGATACGGCACGGGAGTCGGCATGAGCACGCTGACCGGCAAGGCCTGGGTCATCCCGAACGACTACATCAACACCGACGCGATGATGCCGCACCGCGGCTACGACATGGCGCCCCGCGAGCAGGAGTCGCTCGTGCTCGCCACGATCCGGCCCGGCTGGGCGATGCTCGTTCAGCCCGGCGACATCCTGATCACGGGCCGCGCCTTCGGTACCGGCTCCAGCAGGCCGGCGCCCACGATGCTCACGCGCCTCGGGATCGCCGCGGTCGTCTCGGAGTCGGTGGGGGAGATCTTCTTCCGCAACTGCGTGAGCTACGCCCTGCCCGTCCTCGAGCTGCCCGGCGTGCTGTCGATCGTGACCGAGGGCGACACCGTCTCGGTCGACATCGAGCTGGGCACCTTCGACAACCGCACCACCGGCGTCTCGGCCCGGGGCGAGGCGATGCCGTCCATGCTGCTCGACACGATCGCGGCGGGCGGCACCCATGCCGTGCTCCGCCGCGACGGGTACCTGTAGGCCGCCCGGGATGAATCCGATGATCTCAAGGGAGAGAGCATGACCACCGTCGCACTGCTGACACGCATTGTCGGCAACGACGCGTCCGCACGGGCGCGCCTGGCCGACGCCGGCATCGACGTCGCGATCGACCTCGCGGGCTATGACGCGCTCATGGCCGGCCCCGACGGCCTCGCCGCGTGGCATGCGGTAGCCGCCGGGATCGACGGACTCGTCGTGGGACTGCAGCCCGTCGACCGCGCGCTCTTCGAGGCGGCGCCCCGGCTCAAGTACGTGCTGCGGGTCGGCACCGGCCTCGACAACGTCGACGTGGAGGAGGCCCGCAAGCGCGGCATCGTCGCGTCCAACCTCGCCGGCCTCAATGCCGACGCGGTGGCGGAGTACGCGTTCGCGCTTCTGCTCGCGGCAGCCCGGCGCATCCCCGAGGCCGACGCCTCGATGCGCAAGGGGGAGTGGACCCGGTTCACCGGCCGCCACCTCGGCGGCCGCACGCTCGGGCTCCTCGGCTTCGGCGCGATCGGGGGCGCCATGGTCCCGAAGGCGCGCGGCTTCGACATGGACGTGATCGTGTACCGCCGGCATCCGGACCCCGCCTCCGACGCGGCGCTGGGCATCCGCACGGTCGGGCTCGACGAGCTGCTCGCGGCCTCGGACTTCATCAGCGTGCACGTGCCGCTCACCGACGACACCCGCCACCTCATCGGCCGGGAGCAGATCGCGCGGATGCGCGACGGCGTCGTCATCGTCAACACCGCGCGCGGTGAAGTCGTCGACGAAGCGGCCCTCGCCGAGGCACTGCACTCCGGCAAGGTCACCTCCGCCGCCCTCGACGTCTTCGCCGACGAGCCCCCGACCGGGTCCCCCCTTCTCATCGCGCCCCACGTGGTGCTCTCGCCGCACAACGGCGGGTACAGCGACACCGTGATGGCGGGCATCGCCGCCGCCGCCGCGGACTTCATGATCGAACACCTCTAGACCAACCCACGAGCCACACAGGAGCACAGCATGCCTGCAACACCGTTCACCGATACGCCGATCCACGTCACCGAGGGGATCGTCCGCGCCCTCAAGGAGGCCGGGGTCGACACCGTCTTCGGTCTCTCCGGCGGCGACACAGGACGCATCTTCAGCCGCCTCGCCCACCACACCGACGACGTGCGCACGGTCCTCGTGCGCAACGAGTCGCACTCGACCTCGGCTGCCGAGTCGTACGCGCGCGCTTCCGGGAAGATCGGCGTCGCGATGGGCCAGGGCGCCTGGGTGCTGGGCCAGGGCCTCGTCGGCGTCCTCGAGGCGCTCGCCAGCGGCACGCCCATGCTCCTGCTCGTCGACCTCACCGACGGCCGCCCGTACTCGGGGCACGCGCCGTACCAGGCCGGCACCGCGGACTACAACGCCTGGAACGCCCACGCCGCCTTCAGCGCCGTCACCAAGCGCGTCTTCGTCGCCCAGACGCCCGCCGAGGCCGTCCAGTCGGTGCAGCTCGGCATCAAGCACGCCCTCGCAGGCCAGCCCGGCCCGGTCGCCGTGCTCTTCAGCTCCACCTCCCTCGCGGGCGAGGTCGGCCCCGAGTCGCTGCCGCGCCTCTACTCGACGAAGTACTACCTGACCGAGACGCCCGTCGCGGCACCCGACATGTCGGTGGTGGCCAGTGCGCTGCGGGATGCCGCGGCTCCCGTCATCGTCTCCGGCGGCGGCGTGCGGCTCGCCCGCGCCGAGGACCTGCTGCTCAAGGTCGCCGCCGCCACCGGTGCCGGCGTGGTGACGAGCCCGGCGGGCAAGGGGACCTTCCCCGAGGACCACGCCAACTCCGGGGGCGTGTTCGGCAACTTCGGCAACCCGCTCGCCAACGACCTGGTCGCGGCGGCCGACGTGCTGCTCGTGCTCGGTAGCAAGCTCGGTCCGAGCGACACCGCCAACGAGAACCCCGGCCTGTTCAACCCGGGCCGCCAGCGCATCATCCAGGTCGACATCGAGCAGCTCAACGCGGCGTGGACCATGCCGACGGACGAGGTGGTCGTCGCCGACATCGGCGCGGCCCTCGAGAGCCTGCTCGGTGTGCTCGACGTTCCGGCCGGCACCGCCTCCGCGCGGGTCGAGTCGATCGCCGAGGCCCGCGGCCGCTTCGCGGACGACGCGCTGCACGGTGCGTCGGAGTCGAGCCCCGTGCATCCGCAGCGTGCTATCGCGGAACTGCGCGCAGCCCTCCCCGACGACGTGATCATCTGCGCCGACGCGGGCGAGAACCGCCTCCTCATGGGCCGGTACTTCCCGTCGCGCGCCGGCGGCGGCTACCTCCAGCCTGCAGGTGCGGGCGGCATGGGCTACGGCATCCCGGCCGCCATCGGCGCGAAGGTGTTCGCGCCCGACCGCACGGTCGTCGCGGTCTGCGGCGACGGCGGGTTTAGCATGTCGCTGCCGGCGCTGCTGTCAGCGAGCGAGGAGAACCTCCCCATCATCGTGGTCGTCTTCGACAACGGGATCCTGGGCTGGGTGCGCCACAGCCAGCGCATGCGCGGCGAGCTCGAGTTCAACTCGGCCCTCCGCCGCTTCGACTACGCGGGCATCGGCGAGGCCGTCGGGTTCGCCGCCCACCGCGTCTCCACCCCGGACGAGTTGCGCACGGCCCTCGCGACGAGCGTCGCGAGCAACGTGCCCTCGATCGTGGTCGTCGACATCTCCACGGAGCAGACCTTCGTCGACCTCCGCACCCCGCTCATGTCCGCAGGGGCACCGGTGGCGGCTGCGGCCGCGACCGCCGCCAGCTGACCCAGACCACCAATACCACCAGAAGGAGCAACAGCAATGAGACTCGAAGGCAAAGTCGCAATCATCTTCGGAGCCGGCCAGCAGGCGGGCAGGACCGTCGGCAACGGCAAGGCCACCGCCCTCACGTTCGCCCGCGAGGGCGCGAAGGTGTTCTGCGTCGACAACAACCTGGAGGCCGCGCAGGACACGGTCAACGGGATCCGCGAGGCCGGCGGCATCGCCGAGCCGTTCGTCGCGGACGTGACCGAGGAGGACACGATCATCGCGGCAGTGGACGCCGTGTACAAGATGTGGGGCAAGATCGACATCCTGCACAACAACGTCGGCGTGAGCATCGCGGCGGGGGACGCCGTGATCACCGAGATCACGACGGAGGCGTTCGACCGCGTCATCAACATCAACCTGCGCTCGATGGTCCTCACCTGCAAGCACATCATCCCGATCATGCGCGAGCAGGGCTCCGGCTCGATCATCAACATCTCGTCGGCCGCGGCCTTCAACAACTACCCGTACGTCGGCTACAAGACGTCCAAGGCAGCCGTCGTCGCGCTGACCCAGCACGTGGCGATCCGCAACGCCGAGTACGGCGTGCGCGCGAACGTCATCCTGCCCGGGCTGCTCAATACTCCGACAGCCGTCGAGAACCGCATGCGCAAGTTCGACCTCACGTACGAGGAGGTCGTGGCCATGCGCGACAAGGAGGTTCCGCTGCGCAAGAAGATGGGCACGGCCTGGGACATCGCCAACGCCGCCCTCTGGCTCGCGTCGGACGAGGCGTCGTTCGTGACCGGTGTCACGCTCCCCGTCGACGGCGGCCAGAGCGTGCAGATCGGCCGCGCGCCCTCCGAGGCCGAGGTCAAGGAAGAGGCAGCGGCAGCGAAGGCGGCGCGCGAGCGCGTCGCCGCGAAGTAGCCATGGCCGGGCAACTGGGCAGCGCCGCGAGCCGCAGACTCACACCGATGCGCGACGAAGGGCTCGACCCCGAGCAGCGCGCGATGTGGGACGCGATCGCGGCAGGCCCGCGCGCGGCGACGGCGGTGCGCGAGGGCGGCCAGCTCACCGGCCCCTTCGACGTGCTGCTGCGCTCGCCCGGCATCGGCCTCGCTGTCTCGGAGCTCGGCGCCCGGCTGCGGTTCGACTCGAGCCTCGACCTGTACGAGACCGAGCTCGTGATCGTGACGGTCGCCGGCCACTGGCGGGCGCGCTACGCCTGGCTGCGGCACGAGATCTACGCCGCGCGCGAGGGCATTCCGGCCGAGGTCGTCGCGGCGATCGCGCGCGGCGACCGGCCGGTGCTCGAGAGCCCGCGGGACCAGGCGCTGCACACCGTCGTCAGGCAGCTGCTCGCGACCGGTGCCGTCGACGATCACGCCTACGCCGCAGCTCTCGCGGCGCTGGGGGAGCGCAAGCTCATCGACGCCGTTGCGCTCACCGGCTACTACTGCCTCTCGTCATTCCTCCTCAACACCTTCGACGTTCCCCTTCCCGTGGGCGAGACTGCCCCCTGGGACGACCTGCACCACCGAAAGGAAACACCATGACCGACGCGGCATTCGAGTACCTCCGCACCGTCGACTTCGCGAAGTTCGCCGCCCTCGGCCCTGACGAGCGGCTCTCCCAGAAGCTCCTCTCGCACGACAGCGGCGCGACGCACGTGACGGTGTCGTACATCCGCACCCCGGCCGGCGGCGGCTCGCCGGAGGGCCTGCACGTGCACGAGGTCGACCAGGTGTTCTACATCCTCGCCGGCACCATGACCATCGAGGTCGACGGCAACCGGTTCGACGCCGCGCCCGGCAGCCTCGTGGTCTTCCCCGCGGGCGTGGCGCACCAGAACTTCAACGCCACCGACGAGGACACCATCCACCTCAACATCTGCTCGCCGGTGCCCGACCCGTCGAAGCCCTTCGCGAGGCGCCTCGAGTGAGCATCTGGACCGACCTCTCGAACGTCCCGTTCCGCCTCGACTTCGTGGCGGCGGGCGGCGTCCGCACGCGTGCGCTGCAGGTCGGCGAGGGGGAGCTCGTGCTCTTCCTGCACGGCACGAGCAGCCACCTCGAGGTGTTCGCGCCGAACGTGCGCGAGTTCGCGCGCGCGGGCTTCGCGGCCCATGCGATCGACATGCGGGGGCACGGATACTCGGACAAGGCGACCCGCAACCTCGAGGTCCCCGACTACGTGGCGCACGTCTCCGACTACCTCGACGCGGTCGGTGCCGAGCGCGTGCACCTCGTCGGGGAGTCTCTCGGCGGCTGGGTGGCGGCCTGGTTCGCGAGCGAGCACCAGGACAGGGTCGCGAGCCTCCAGCTCGTCTCCTCGGGCGGCACCCTCGCGGTGCCCGAGGTGATGGCGCGCATCCGCAGCACCACGGAGCTCGCGGCGAACGACCCGGATCCGGCCTACACCCGCGACCGGCTCGCGAAGCTCTTCTTCGACCCGTCGCGCGCGAGCGAAGAGCTGGTCGACGTCCGGTACCGGATCTACCACGAGCCCGACTTCCAAGCCGCGCTCCACTACCTGCTGTGCATGCAGGACATGGAGGTCCGCCAGCGCAACCTGCTCACCCCCGAGCGGATGGGGCGCATCACGGCTCCCACCCAGATCTTCTGGGGCCGGTTCAACCCGATGGGCGCGGTGCCGGAGGCGGAGGGCATCCATGCCGCCATCGCCGATTCGCGCCTGACGGTGTTCGAGGAGTGCGGGCACTTCCCGCAGCTCGAGTACCCGGAGCGGTTCAACGCGGAGTCGATAGCCTTCCTGCGCTCGATCGGGGCGGGCGGGTGACCACGCGGGTCGTCGTGCTCGACGACTACCAGTCGGCGGCGGAGTCGCGCGCGGACTGGGCCGGCCTCGACGTCGACTTCGTGCACGAGCACCTGGTCGGGGATGCCCTGCTCCAGCGGCTCGCGGGAGCCCCGGTCGTCGTGGCGATGCGCGAGCGAACCCCCTTCCCGCGCTCCGTGCTCGAGCAACTGCCCGAGCTGCGGCTGCTCGTCAGCACCGGCATGCGCAACGCCTCCATCGACGTCGGGGCGGCCCGGGAGCTCGGTATCACCGTGTCGGGCACGGGCATGAAGTCGGGCACTGCCGCCGAGCTCGCTTGGGCTCTCATCCTCGGGCTCGCCAAGAACGTGGCGGGTGAGGATGCCCGCGTCCGGGCCGGAGGCTGGCAGCAGACTGTCGGCGCCGATCTCGCGGGCGAGACGCTCGGCCTCGTCGGGCTCGGGCGCCTCGGAGCGAAGGTCGCGGCCGTCGGGACGGCTCTCGGCATGGACGTGATCGCCTGGAGCCCGCACCTCACCGCCGAGCGCGCCGCAGAGGGCGGCGCACGGCTGGCAGCGAAGGACGAGCTGTTCGCGGCATCCCGGTTCATCTCCCTGCACCTGGTGCTGGGGGAGAGCACGCGCGAGATCGTCGGCGCCGCCGAGCTCAGGCTGATGCCGCCGGACGCCTACCTCGTGAACACGGCGCGCGCGGGCCTGGTCGACCAGGCGGCGCTGCGGCGGGCCCTCGACGAGGGCTGGATCGCGGGCGCCGGGCTCGACGTCTATGACGAGGAGCCCCTGCCCGCCGACCACTGGCTGCGCACCTCGCCGCGGACGCTCCTCTCTCCGCACATGGGCTACGTGACCGACGGCAGCTTCCGCGTGTCGTATCCGGACGCCGTGGAGGACATCCGCGCCTTCCTCGAGGGCACGCCGCTGAGGGAACTGCCATGACCCGGCGTTTCTCTGTTGACGCGGAAGGTGCCCAGCCATAAGATTCGATGCATGAGATATGAAGTTCGTATCTCTAACGGTCAGGAATCTTCCTGCCCATCCACAGTGCCGTGGACGCCCACAGCGGTCACCAACTGACACGGCACCCAAACTCAACGACGAGGACAGGATGAACGCCAAGAAATTCTCCATCAAGCTCGTTGCAGCCGCGGCAGTCGCCGCGGCGGCTATCGTGCTTGCCGGCTGCACCACGGCTCCGGCGGCTCCCACCACGGACTACCCGACGAAGGACATCCAGCTCTACCTGGGCTACGACACGGGCGGCTCGGCCGACCCGATCGCCCGCGAGTACGCGCTGCTGCTGGCCAAGGAGCTCGGCGTGGGTGTGACAGTCCAGAACCGCCCCGGCGGCTCCGGCGCGGTCGCCACCACCGAGGTGCTCGGCCGCAAGGCGGACGGCTACACGATCGCCATCGCGCCGTCGTCGCAGCTCTCCGTGACCCCGCTGCTCAGCTCCGACGCGCTCAGCTTCTCGGGCCCGGACGACTGGACCACGATCGGCGGCATGCTCATCCAGCAGAACGGCCTCATGGTCCGTGCTGACTCCGGCTGGGCCACCCTCGACGACTTCATCGCGGCGGCCAAGGCCAAGCCCGGCGAGCTCACCGTCGGTGTCTCGAGCGTCTCAGGTGCGAACGCCATGGGTATGGCATCGCTCATGGATGTCGCGGGCTTCAGAGTTCGTCTCGTGCCCTTCGAGGGCGGAGCGGGTGAGGCTGCGAAGGCTCTGCTCGCCGGCGAGATCGACGGCATGAACGGAACCCTCTCGGGCCAGCTCGGCTTCCTGGAGTCCGGCGACTTCATCTCGCTGGGCCACTCGGGCACGCTGCCGTACACGCCCGCCGAGTCCACCCCGTTCGCAGACGAGGGCTTCCCGATCACGAGCCTCGCGGAAACCACGTACTACGCGTACGGCCCCAAGGGCATCCCGGACGACATCCTCGCCATCATCGCCGACGCGACCCAGAAGGTCATCGCCAGCGACGAGTTCAAGGAGTGGATGGACACCAACGGCTACTCGGCCCACGCCTCCACGCCGGAAGAAGCCGATGCGGAACTGCGCCAGGCGAGCAAGGATGCCGAAGAGGGCGTCAAGCTGCTGCAGGCCGCAGGCCTCGACCTCGGTTAGTCCGCACAACCCGCGTTAGCAACCCGCTAGATAGGTAGAGACATGTCAGTCGACGGCGCCATGAGCAGTACGCCCAGCACACCAGAAGAGCAGCCCGGGAAGCTCCGGCTGATCTCCTGGTCGCAGATGGGGAGGGTTCGGCAGGGCCGGCTCATCCTCGGGGTGCTGCTGCTCCTGGTCGCCGTCGGCTACACCTACCAGGCATTCCAGATCCCGCCCGGGGCGCTCGACCGCCCCGGCGCGGGGTTCTTCCCCCGCATCGTCGGGTTCGTCGCGATCGCGATCATGCTGATCCTGATCCTCGAGTCCGTGTTCTCCACCCAGAAGACGGAGGACGACCTCGAACTGCCGCAGGGCGAGAAGCTCCGTCTCGTGATCATCTTCTTCTTCGGAACCCTCGCGTTCGTCCTCCTGCTCCCGATTCTCGGCCAGTACATCACCGGAGCCGTCTACTCGGTCGCGATGATCAAGTTCCTCGGCAAGACGCCATGGTGGCGCGCAGTGCTGTGGGGCGTCGTGCTCTCGGCCGGTATCGCGTTCATCTTCATCAACCTCCTGCTGGTGAGCCTGCCGCAGGGCATCATCTTCGGCTCCTGACCCAGACAGGCGAGAAAGTAGCTCATGGACGTCATCCAGGGGATCCTCTACGGATTCCAGCTCGCGCTCACGCCGGAGCTCCTGCTCGCGGCACTCATCGGAGCGGTCCTCGGCACCCTTGTCGGGGTGCTCCCCGGCATCGGCCCGGTCGCCGGCGCGGCGATCATCCTGCCGCTCACCTTCAGCTACTCGCCCGCGGTCGGGCTCATCATGATCGCGGGCATCTACCTCGGCGCCCAGTACGGCGGCTCGACAACCTCGGTGCTGCTGAACATCCCGGGCGAGGGGTCGGCGATCGTTGCGACGTTCGACGGCTACAAGATGACCCAGAAGGGCCGTGGCGGCGCAGCGCTGACCATCATGGCCGTGGGCTCGTTCATCGCCGGCACGATCGCGCTGGTCCTGCTCATGAGCTTCTCGAAAGTGCTCGCCGACGTCACGCTGTCGTTCGGCTCGCCGGAGTTCCTCGCGCTGACGGCCGGCGGCCTGATCGCCCTCGCCCGCATCTCGGGCGGCTCGCTCAGTGACGGCCTGGTGCCGATGGTCGTCGGCGTCGCCGTCTCCACGATCGGCCTCGAGGGCGCGACCGGCTTCAGCCGGTTCACCTTCGGCAACCTCGACCTCACGCTGGGCATCGCGCTCGCCTCCGTCGCAGTCGGACTCTTCGGCATCTCGGAGCTCATGCTCATGCTCGAGGACAAGACCGGCGTGAAGATGCCGTCCCGCATCCGCCTCAAGGAGCTGCTGCCGACGCGCACCGAGTGGAAGCGCGCCGTTGCCCCCTGGATCCGCGGCTCGTTCATCGGCTTCATCTTCGGCCTGCTCCCCGGCCCGTCGGCATCACTCTCGACTTTCACGTCCTACAAGGTGGAGAAGTCGGTCTCGAAGTACCGCAAGGAGATCGGCACCGGCGCCGTCGAGGGCATCGCCGGCCCGGAGGCCGCGAACAACTCCGCCGCGCTCGCCAGTCTCGCGCCCGTGCTCGTGCTCGGCCTGCCGTTCTCGGCCACCCTCGCGCTCATGCTCTCGGCGATGGTGGTGCAGGGCGTGCAGCCCGGCCCGCTGCTCATCACCCAGCACCCGGAGATCTTCTGGTCGATCATCGCGGCCATGTACATCGCCAACGTGATGCTGCTGATCCTGAACCTTCCGATGGTGGGCATCTGGGTGCAGTTCCTGAAGACGCCGCGCAACATCCTCATCCCGATCATCGTGGTCGTGGCGGCAGTGGGCAGCTTCAGCATCCACAACAACATGATCGACATCTACATGATCATGGTGTTCGGCGCCCTCGGCTACGTGTTCCGCAAGCTGAAGTTCAACTTGGCGGCGCTCCTGGTCGGCCTCGTGCTCGGCCCGCTGATCGAGAAGTACTTCCGCGAGGGCATGTTCATCTCCGGCGGAAACCCGATGTACTTCCTCTCCACCCCGATCGCGGTCGGCATCTGGATCATCGTGATCCTCGCGGTCATCGGCAGCTCCCTCTGGGCCGTCATCGTCAAGATGCGCAAGGCCCGCGGCAAGGAGACCCCGGTCATGTCGGACATCGACGAGTAAGCACCTTCGACACGGATGCCCCGGGCTCAGGCCCGGGGCATCCGTGCGTCCGGGCGCGCACCAGCCGCCGCCGCGAACCTGGCCCGACACCTCTGTTGGCCGCTCCGCTCGCGGCGGACGCGCCCCCATCGCGCGGCTGGCCGCCCCTATGTCCCGCCGTTCCGCCAACTCAGGACATTCGTTAGGGTTGCCAACTTATGTCCTGAGTTGGCGGAACGGCGGCGGGCGGAACAGAGGTGCCGCGAACCTGGCCCGACACCTCTATTGGCCGCTCCGCTCGCGGCGGACGCGCCCCCATCGCGCGGCTGGCCGCCCTTATGTCGGAACGTCGGCGGGCGGAACAGAGGCTGGGGCGGAGCGGCCGGGCGGAGCGCTGGGACGGTGCGGCCGGCGGTGCGCTGGGACGGAGCGGCCGGAGGTGCGGCCGGAGCGCGGCGAGCGGGTGCGGGCCGCAGTGGGGCGCGGGGCGCGGGGCGCGGGTGGGCAGGGTGGAGGTACCGCGGGCGGGGCGGGCCGGGTAGGTCCGCGAGGCGGGCCGGGTAGGTCCGCGAGGCCGGGCCTACGGCTGGATGTACGAGGTCTTCGTCTGCGTGAAGAAGTGGCGGGCGTAGGCGCCCTGCTCGCGGGGGCCGTAGCTCGAGCCCTTGCGTCCGCCGAAGGGGACGTGCGGGTCGACGCCGGCCGTGGGGAGGTTCACCATCACCATTCCTGCTTCCGCGTTCGCCTGGAAGTGCTCGGCGTAGCGCAGCGAGGTGGTGCAGATGCCGGCGCTCAGGCCGTAGACCGTGTCGTTGGCGATGGCGAGGCCCTCGTCGTATCCGGAGACCCTGATCACGCCGGCAACCGGCCCGAAGACCTCTTCGCGATTCACCCGGGCGTCGTTGTCGAGCCCGACGATGAGCGCGGGGGAGAGGTAGTTGCCCTCGTGCTGCAGGGTGACGCGGTCGCCGCCGTAGACGGTCGAGCCGAGTGTGGCGCGGGCGAGCTCGATGTACTCGACGTCGGACGCCAGCTGCTTCTCGTCGACCACGGGGCCCATGAGCGTGCTCGGGTCGAGCGCGTGGCCCACCGTGAGCGCGGTCATCCGGCCGACCAGGCGCTCGACGAACTCGTCATGGACGGCGTCGTCGACGAGCAGGCGGCTCGAGGCCGTGCAGCGCTGGCCGGTCTGGAAGAAGGCCCCGTTGAGGGCGACGTCGACCGCGACGTCCAGATCTGCATCCGCCATCACGAGCAGGGGGTTCTTGCCGCCCATCTCGAGCTGTACGCGCACCAGGTTGGCGGCGCCGGCGGCCGCCACATGGCGGCCGACGCCCTCAGAGCCGGTGAAGGTGAGGGCGTCGATGCCGGGGTGGGTGATGATCGACTCGCCGACCACCGAGCCCGGGCCGGTAACGAGGTTGACCACGCCGGGCGGGAACCCGGCGCGCTCCAGAATTGAGACGAGCGCGTGCGCCGTCGCCGGAACGAGGTCGGCGGGCTTGAGCACCACGGTGTTGCCGAAGGCGAGCGCGGGCGCCATCTTCCACGACGCGATCGCGATTGGGAAGTTCCACGGGGTGATGATGCCGACCACGCCGACGGACTCGCGGCGGATCGCCACGGACACGCCCTCGCGGGTGGACTGCTGGTGCTCGCCGGTCATCCGGAGCGCTTCACCACCGAAGAAGTGGAACAACTGGCTCGCGCGGGCAACCTCGCCGCGCGCCTCTTCGAGGGTCTTGCCCTCTTCACGGGCCAAGATGCCGGCGAGCTCCTCGGACTCGAGCCGAATCTGCGCCGACACCGCCTCGAGCAGGTTCGAGCGCGTCAGGGGAGAGGTCTTCGACCACCCCGGGTAGGCGTCGCGGGCCGCCGTGACGGCATCGTCGACGAGGTCAGCAGTGCCCCGGAGGTAGCGCCCGATGACATCGGAGTGGTCGGACGGATTGATGTTCTCCGTGAACTGCGGATCGCCCGGGATGACCCAGGAGCCCCCGACGAAACAGCCATGTTCCTTCATATATCGAATACTAGCATCTAGTACCCGCTATGCGGTGCAGTGAATACTTTTGTGACTAGCATGCTATTCATGGCCATCTCGACGCCGCTTCCCACACCCGCTCTGCGCCGTCCGCTCGCTCCGGAGGAGCGCGTGGCGCAGGCGCTCACCGCTGCCGGCGTGAGCGAGGTCGACACCTCGACGCGCCGCAGGGCCGAGTACTCCACGGATGCCTCCAACTACCGCGTGGTGCCCCAGGCCGTCGCCTTCCCGCGGCATGTCGACGAGATCTCGGCCGCGATCGGCGTCGCCCGCGAGCTCGGCGTCCCGATCACCCCGCGCGGCGGAGGCACCTCCGTCGCGGGCAACGCCGTCGGCACCGGGATCGTGCTCGACCTCTCACGCCACCTGCACCGCATCCACGACCTCGACCCGGTGGCGCGCACCGCCGTGGTCGAGCCCGGCGTCATCCTGGGCTCGCTGCAGAAGCTCGCAGCACCGCACGGCCTCCGGTTCGGGCCGGATCCTTCCACGTGGGCGCGGGCAACGCTCGGCGGGATGATCGGCAACAACGCCTGCGGGCATCGCGCCCTGTCGTTCGGCCGCACCGCGGACAACATCCGCTCGCTCGAGGTCGTGGACGGCCAGGGGCGCGCCCTCTCGCTCGGCCGCGGGCTCGACGTCGTGCCCGGCCTGGAGAAGCTCGTCGCCGACAACCTCGCGACGATCAGGACCGAGCTGGGCGGGTTCCGCCGCCAGATCTCCGGCTACTCGCTCGAGCACCTGCTGCCGGAGAACGGCCGCGACCTCGCGCGCGCCTTCGCCGGCACCGAGGGCACGCTCGGCATCATCACGCGGGCGACCGTCGACCTCGTCGAGGCTCCCCGCAACCCGGTGCTCGTCGTGATCGGCTACTCCGACATGCCCTCGGCGGCCGACGACGCCCCGCGGCTCACCCGGTTCTCGCCCATGGCGATCGAGGGTCTCGATATGCGCATCGTGGACGCGGTGCGCCGCGCGCGCGGCGACAGCGCGGTGCCCGAGCTGCCGGTGGGTGCCGGATGGCTCCTGCTCGAGATCGTCGGCGACGAGCAGGAGACCGCGCTCGAGCGCGCAGCGCGAGTCGTGGCCGACGCGAACTCGGGGGAGTCGCGCATCGTGGACGGCGGCCCGGAGGCTGCCGCGATCTGGCGGATCCGCGAGGACGGCGCGGGCCTTGCCGGCCGCACCGCCGCCGGACGGCAGGCGTGGCCGGGCCTCGAGGATGCCGCGGTGCCGCCCGAGCGGCTCGGCGCCTACCTCCGCGACTTCGACGTGCTGCTGGCCTCCCACAACCTCGACGGCACGCCCTTCGGCCACTTCGGCGACGGCTGCGTGCACGTGCGGCTCGACATCCCGCTCGAGACCGACGGGGCAGCCCTGCGCTCCTTCATGCAGGACGCGGCAGCCCTCATCGCGAGCCACGGCGGTTCGCTCTCGGGCGAGCACGGCGACGGCCGCGCCCGCAGTGAGCTGCTGCCGTACATGTACTCGGAGAAGGCGATCGGGCTGTTCCGCCAGGTGAAGGGCCTCTTCGACCCGGACAACATCTTGAACCCCGACATCATCGTCGACCCGGCGCCGATCGACGGCAGCCTGCGTCGGCCGTCGGCCCCGAGCATCCCCGCAGCTCATGGCTTCGCATTCGCGCACGACCAGGGCGACTTCACGATGGCGGTGCACCGCTGTGTCGGGGTCGGGAAGTGCCGGGCCGACAACACCGCGAGCGGCGGCTTCATGTGCCCCTCGTTCCTCGCGACGAAGGACGAGAAGGACTCCACCCGCGGTCGCGCGCGCGTGCTGCAGGACATGATCAACGGCACCCTCGTCGAGGGCGGCTGGAGCGCGCCCGAGGTGCACGAGTCGCTCGATCTGTGCCTGTCGTGCAAGGCGTGCTCGAGCGACTGCCCGGCCGGCATCGACATGGCCGCCTACAAGTCGGAGGTGCTGCACCGCACCTACCGCGGCAAGCTGCGCCCGATCAGCCACTACACGCTCGGCTGGATGCCCCGCTGGGCACGCCTCGCCACGCACTTCTCCGCCCTCGCGAACGCCGCACTGTCGCTGCGCTTAGTCGAGAAGGTCGCCCTGCTCGCCGGCGGCATGGACACGCGCCGCTCGATCCCGCGCTTCGCGCGCACCCCGTTCCGCTCGTGGCTGCGGCGCCGCGGCCCGGTGGCGAGCGCGTCGGCCAAGCGGCAGGTGGTGCTCTGGGCAGACACCTTCTCCGACAACTTCTCGCCGTCGATCGGCATCGCGACCGTCGAGGTGCTCGAGGCTGCCGGGTACGAAGTGCTCTCCCCGCCGACCGGGCTGTGCTGCGGCCTGACCTGGATCACGACCGGCCAGCTCGACGCGGCGCGACACAAGCTCGCGGGGGTGCTGGACGGGCTGCACCCGTTCGTCGAGCGGGGCATCCCGGTGCTCGGCCTCGAACCCTCGTGCACCGCGGTCCTGCGCTCGGACATGCTCGAGCTGCTGCCGAACGACCCGCGGGCGAAGCAGCTCGCCGACAGCACGTACACGCTCTCGGAGCTGCTCACCGCTGCGGAGCCGGTAGGGCCGGGCGACGACTGGCAGCGCCCTGACCTGAGCGGCGTCGACCTCGTCGTGCAGCCGCACTGCCACCACCACTCGGTGATGGGCTTCGAGACCGACAAGCACCTGCTCACGGCGCTGGGCGCCACCACGACCGTCCTCTCCGGCTGCTGCGGGCTCGCCGGCAACTTCGGAATGGAGCGCGGCCACTACGACGTGTCGGTCGCGGTCGCCGAGAACTCCCTCCTGCCGGCGCTGCGCGAGGCGCCGGAGGGCAGCATCTTCCTCGCGGACGGGCTGTCGTGCCGAACGCAGGCGAGCCAGCTCGGCGCGACCGAGGGCATCCACCTCGCGGAGCTGCTGGCGAGCCACTGACGGTTCAGCGCGGCAGGATGGACTCATGTTCATCGTGCTCGCCCGCGTAGATGCCCGCACGATGGCGGCGCGGCTGAGCGACGCGGGCGGCGCGCTTGGCGTCGAGTACGTGGGCGACCTCGCGGCCTTCGTCGCGAAGGAGGAGGCGCAGCACCCGCGCTGGGTGTGGGACGACACGGCGGCGTGGTACCCGGAGATGCTCGCGGCGGGCATCCGGGTCGAGCGCTGCTTCGACCTGCGGCTGTGCCACGCGATCCTGCGCTCCTCGACGCTCACGGCGGGCTCGGCGCTCGCGTCGGCTCCGCAGGGGGTGTGGGATGCCCCGGCCGCCGCCGCCCCGCGGCCCGAGTCGGGCGAGGCCCTGTTCGACCTCGAGGAGCCCGTGCTGCCGGTGGTCGCGGACCCGCTCGCGGAATTCACCCTCCAGCGGGCCGCCGTCGCGGGCGCCGCGGAGCCGGGCCGCATCCAGCGGCTGATCGCCGCCGAGTCCGCGGGCGCGCTCATCGCCGCGGAGATGCGGTTCGCCGGCCTGCCCTGGCGCGCCGACGCCCACGACGCCATCCTCGAGACGATTCTCGGCCCGCGCCCGCTGGAGGGCGCGCGCCCGCAGAAACTGCAGGAGATTCTCGACGTCGTGCGCGGGAAGCTCGAATCGCCCGAGCTGAACCCGGATTCTCCTGCAGATCTGCTGAAGGCGCTCGGGGTGGCCGGGCTTCAGGCCACGAGCACGCGGTCGTGGGAGCTCAAGCAGCTCAAGCACCCCGCGATCGCGCCGCTGCTCGAGTACAAGAAGCTCGCGCGGCTGCTCTCCGCCAACGGATGGCACTGGCTCGACACCTGGGTCGTCGACGGGCGGTTCCGCCCCGACTATGTTCCGGGCGGCGTGGTCACCGGCCGGTGGGCGACGAGCGGCGGGGGAGCGCTGCAGCTCCCGAAGCAGGTGCGCGGCGCGGTCGTCGCCGACGACGGGTGGAAGCTCGTGGTTGCCGACGCCGCCCAGCTCGAGCCCCGCATCCTCGCCGCGATGTCCGCCGACCGCGGCATGGTCGAGGCGGGCGCCGCCGGCGACCTCTACGCCGGCATTGTCGCGAGCGGCGCCGTCGAGACGCGCGACCAGGCCAAGGTCGCGATGCTCGGGGCGATGTACGGGGCCACGACCGGCGAGAGCGGCCGGCTCATGCCGCGGCTCGCGAGGGCCTACCCGCGCGCGATCGCGATGGTCGAGGAGGCCGCGCGGGCGGGGGAGCGCGGTGAGATCGTGAGCACGATGCTGGGGCGCAGCTCGCCGCCCGGCCAGCGCTTCGAGGGCTGGAGCGAGGCGCGCTCGGAGGCCGACACCTCCCGGGCCCGCGAGCGGTCGCGGTCGTGGGGCAGGTTCACGCGCAACTTCATCGTGCAGGGCACCGCGGCAGAGTGGGCGCTGTGCTGGATGGCGAGCATCCGCCGCCGCCTGCGCGAGCTCGACGACGGCTGGTTCACGGATGCCCCGCACCTCGTGTTCTTCCTGCACGACGAGGTCGTGGTGCACACGCCCGCAGCCCTCGCCGAGTCGGTCCGGGTGCTCCTCGCCGACGCCGCGGCCGAAGCTGGAAAGCTGCTCTTCGGCGACCTCCCGGTCACGTTCCCGCTCACCGTCGCCGTCGTCGACAACTACGGCGAGGCAAAGTAGTGCATACCCGGTAGACCAATACCGTGTATGCATGTCGATCCGCCAGAGCCTGCTCGCGATCCTCGAGCTGGGCCCGTGCTACGGCTACCAGCTGCGGCTCGAGTTCGAGCGCCGCACCGCAGCGCCCTCGCCGCTCAACGTCGGGCAGGTCTACGCCACCCTTGAGCGCCTCGAGCGCGACGGACTGGTCACGAAGGGCGAGACGGATTCCGCGGGGCACGTCTTCTACGAGATCACGGATACCGGCCGCCGCGCCGCCCGGGAATGGCTCACCGGCGCCGTGCCACCGCCCGCGCGCGACGAGCTCGCCACGAAACTCGCCCTCGCCCTGACGCTCCCGGGCGCGGACCCGGCCGCGCTCATCGCCGCGCAGCGCTCACGCGCGACCGCCCTGCTCGCGGAGCACCTCGCCCGCGAGCCCGCCACCCTCGCCGAGCGCCTCGTCGGCGACGCCCTGGCGCTGGCCGCGGAGGCCGAGCTGCAGTGGCTCAACCGCTGCGAAGCGCTGCTCGCGGAGGCCGAGCCCTACGGCCTCGACGCGGAGCCGCCGCGCCGCGGCCGCCCCGCGACGGTCGCGCTGTCGTAGGCGGCGAGGATCCGCTCCACGTACGCGGAACCTGAGAACGTCGCACTGTCGGTGCGGGCGCCCGCCGAGAGCTCGAGCAGGGCGGTCGGGCTCGTGACCAGGTGCACCAGCGCGTCGGCCAGCGCCGTGGCATCCGGCCCGCTCGCCAGGTAGCCCGAGTGGCTGAGCCCTTCGCGCAGCTTGGGGTCGCAGTAGACCACACCGCGATAGCGGCTGGATGCCTCGGCAATGGTCATCGGCTGGTTGTCGAAGCCGTCCGAGGTGAGGGCGACCGCCGACGAGGCATCCATGAGGTCGATCACGGCGTCGTGGTCGAGGCCGCCGTGCACCGTGACCTGGGGATGCCCGCCCACGAGCCTGCGCAGGGCGGAGAGCTCGGCCCCGTCGCCCACGAAGTCGACGTCGAACGCGTCGTCCGTGCGGCGGAGCGCCTCGAGCACGGCCTCGGCGAACACCAGCGGCCGCTTCTCCGCCTCGCAGCGGCCCACCCACAGGAACCGCGGGCGCTGCGGAGCCGTGAGCAGCTGCGGCGGGCGCGGCGACAGGGCGATCGGGTTCGGCACGACGACGACCTGGTCCACACCGGCCGCGCGAAGGTCGTCGGCCTGGTGGGCGGAGGGGGAAACGACCGTGTCGGCCCGCAGCGCGAGGGCGAGGGTCACGTTGCGGAGGAGGTTGTCGGGCGCGCGGCGGACGAGCCTGCGCCGGGGGATCCGGTACCGCATCACGTACTGCAGGCCGTAGCGCATGAGCGGTGTCGCGATCACCGGGCCGATCCCGGTGGTCTGCCAGTAGAAGGTGTGCACGGTGTGGACGGCCGGGATTCCCAGCTCGTGCGCGGCCGAGATCGCGGCGTGGGCGAGCCCGAACTCGGTCTGCACGTGCACGACATCGATGCGCTCGTCGCTCAGAAAGGCCGCGAGCCGGCCGATGAGCTTGCGCGTCGCGCCCTTGACGGGAAGCAGCACTCCCGGAACGGTCCAGGCGGGGCGCAGCTGCAGCCCCTTCTCGGCGCCCTCGGCGCGGGCCATGGAGATGAGGACCACCTCGTGCCCCGCGGACTCGAGTGCGGCGACCTGCTCGCGCATGGAGGTCTGCAGCCCGCCGACGTAGTCGAGGTAGAAGTCGCTCACGATGGCGATGCGCATCCGGCTCCTCCCGCTTCAGGCCAGACCCGAGTCTATGCAACGGCTGTGCGGCAATCTTCATCAATGACACGCTTGTAATTCGAGTGAGGTATCCGCGATAATGGCCCCAGCGGTTCGCCGCACAATTTCACACACAGTCACAGCCGTTCCACGGGTCGATGGGGAAGTCGCATCCAACGGAATGGAGAAATCGTGACTGCTTCACACGCTCGCGGAGTGCTATTTGTGCATTCCGCTCCTCGTGCGCTCTGCCCACATATCGAGTGGGCGGCTGGTCGCGCCCTCGAGCGTGCCGTGAATTTCGACTGGGACCCGCAGCCCGTGCTGCCCGGATCCCAGCGCACCGAGTTCTACTGGGAGGGCCCGCGGGGCACCGGGGCGAAGCTGGCCTCTGCGCTGCGCGGGTGGGAGCACCTGCGGTACGAGGTGACAGAAGATGCCGGGCTCGGTACCGACGGGGGTCGGTGGATGCACACACCCGACCTCGGCATCTTCTTCGCCCAGACCGACACGGTGGGCAACACGGTGATCCCGGAGGACCGCGTCCGCTACGCGATGGACGTCGCTGGCGCCAACGCGATCGAACTCCACCGTGAGCTGCGGCTGGCCCTGGGCCAGGCGTGGGACGACGAGCTCGAGGCATTCCGCCACGCGAGCCAGGACAGCGCAGTCGTGTGGCTGCACCAGGTGGGGTGAGACATGGACACGTTGAACAGGGAGCTCGTGGAGCTCGTCGAGGAAGTGGCTCCGTCACTGATCGACATGGAACAGCTTGAGCGCTTGGTCACAGAGGACGACCTGCTCAGCTTCGGGGGCGAGTGCTTCATCCACGACGGGTGCCGGCCGGTGTAGTCGCGGCGCCGCACTCGTTCGACTCTCATTCGGGAGTCGATGAGGCTGGGGAGTGGCCACGGACGGCCGCCCCAGCCTCATCGAGTCCTGAATGCCTGTGCTGGTTGAGTAGCGCTAAGCGCGTATCGAAACCTACAATGGTTTACCTAATGGTAAACAATCTCGACGCGGTCTACACCGCTCTCTCCGACCCGACGAGGCGCCGGATGCTCGAGCGCCTGCGCCACGGCCCGCTCAGCGTGAGCCAGCTCGGCGAGCCCCTCACCATGACCCTCGCGGCCGTGGGGAAGCACATCACCGTGCTGGAGGCGGCAGGGATCATCCGTACCGCGAAGGCGGGCCGGGTGCGCACCTGCGCGCTCGTGCCGCATTCGCTGACGGATGCCACGGCCTGGCTGTCTGCTCAGGAGCAGTTCTGGAACTCGTCGCTCGACGCCCTTATCGACCACCTGGAGGAGAACCCATGACCGAGTTGCGCGTAGAGCGGATCATTCCGGCGAGCCCTGAGCGCGTCTGGCGGGCGTTCACGAGCGCCGCCGACCTGGCGGCCTGGATGTGGCCGGGGCGGTGGGAGGCCGTGAGCGAGGTCGACCTGCGCGTCGGCGGCCGCTTCCGCATCGCCTCCGCGGTCAGCGGGATGGCGGTCGTGGGCGAGTACCTCTCACTCGACGAGCCGCACGGGCTCGTGCAGACCTGGCAGTGGGAGGGCGAGCCGACCGAGACGCTCGTGACGATCACGCTCGACGCCGTGCCCGGCGGCACGGCGCTCACGATCGTGCACGAGAACTTCCACACCAACGAGGACAGCGCGAACCACCTGCAGGGCTGGAACGACTGCCTCGACCGCCTGGCGCCGTACCTGGCTGGTTGAGAGCCCGCCCGCGGCCGTATCGAGACCTGCAGCTAGTTGTACGAGCGGAACGCGACTACCGAGTTGTGACCGCCGAACCCGAACGAGTTGCTCAGCGCGAGCAGCGGCCCGTCGCCGAGCGCCCGCGGCGACGTCACGACGTCGAGGTGGATCTCCGGGTCCTGCTCGGTGAGGTTGATCGTCGGCGGCGCGAGGCGGTTGTGCAGCGCGAGGATCGTGAAGATCGCCTCGAGCGCACCCGTGCCGCCGAGCAGGTGCCCGGTGGCGCCCTTCGTCGCGGAGACCGCGATGTTCGGCAGGTGGTCGCCGAACACGCGCAGCATCGCGTTGTACTCTGCGATATCGCCGACCGGCGTGCTCGTGGCGTGGGCGTTGATGTGCGCGACATCCGTGATGGATGCGCCGGCCTGCTCGATCGCGGCGAGCATGGCGCGCGCGGCGGCCGAGCCCTGCGGGTCCGGTGCGGTGATGTGGTACGAGTCGCTCGTGACCGAGCCGCCGGCGAGCTCCGCGTAGATGCGGGCCCCGCGAGCGAGTGCGTGCTCCTCGGTCTCGAGGACGATCGTGCCGGCGCCCTCGCCGAGCACGAAGCCGTCGCGCGAGACGTCGTAGGGGCGCGAGGCGGTCGCGGGGGAGTCGTTGCGCTTGGAGAGCGCCTGCATCGACGCGAACGCGGCGATCGGGAGCGGGTGCACGACGGCCTCCGTGCCACCGGCGAGGACCACGTCGGCGAGCCCCTCCTGCAGGTGCATGTAGGCGTTCGCGATGGCCTCCGTGCTCGACGCGCAGGCCGAGACATCCGTGCGGGCGTAGGCGCGGGAGGGGATCGACATGCTGATCGCGGCCGAGGCGGCGTTCGGCATGAGCATGGGGATGGTCATGGGCAGCACGCGGCGCGGGCCCTTGGCCTTGAGCGTGTCCCAGGCGTCGAGCAGGGTCCAGAGGCCGCCGATGCCGGTCGAGTAGTCGACGCCGACGCGGATCGGGTCGACATCGGGCGAGCCCGCGTCGGCCCACGCCTCGCGCGCGGAGATGAGGGCGAACTGGCTCGAGGGGTCGAGGCGCTTGGACTCGACGCGCTCGAGGACCTCCTCGGGGCGCACCTTGGCCTCCGCAGCGAACGTGACGGGGAGTTCGAGCTCTGCCACCCAGTCGTGCTGCAGGGTGTGCGCTCCGGACTCGCCGGCGAGCAGCGCGGCCCATGATTCGGGGGCGGTGCCGCCGAGCGGCGACGTAGCGCCAATGCCTGTTACAACGATCTTCTTGGTCATGTCACATCCTGTGTAGAGAACACTGTCCTGCGGGGATGGCCAGCCGGGAATCCGGCCGGCCACCCGCGGATACTGCCTAGCCCTGGGCGCCGGTGATGAAGCTCACGGCGTCGCCGACGGTCTTGAGGTTCTTGACCTCTTCGTCGGGGATCTTGACGTCGAACTTCTCTTCAGCGTTGACGACGATGGTCATCATCGAGATGGAGTCGATGTCCAGGTCGTCGGTGAACGACTTGTCCAGCTCGACGGTGTCCGTCGCGATGCCGGTCTCGTCGTTGATGAGTT